>JANNPJ010000566.1:0-8186 GCA_031400005.1 Kineosporiaceae bacterium
CATGTGCGCCGGGGTGATCGAGTCAAAGTCATCCGGGGCAACGATTCGGGTAAGGAGGGCACGGTCATCCGGGTCTTCCCCGAGAAGAACCAGGTCGTGGTCGAAGGGGTCAACCGTCGCATGAAGCATCAGCGGCCGACCCAGGACAATCCGGAAGGCGGCCGCATCATGGAGGCGGTGAGGCGATCGATGATCGGCCTGCCCACCTCGACGGGAAGCCCGATGGCGGCCAGATCGCTGGCTCCATGGAGCGCGGCGGGCAACACCCCCGACAGCGCGGGCCGGGCGAATCGCGTGGCGTCGAGGTCCTCGCGCCCTCGGGCGAGAGACGTCACCAGACCGGTTCGTACCTGCGTCGCGGGGACCCCGGCCCGTACCGCGGCCCGGGCTACAGCCCGACCGGCCGGAGCTAGTGCGCGGCGCAGTCCCGCGTCGAGGACCGCATCCGGCAGGGAGGATTCGGCTACCGCCGCCGTGAGGCTGCGATCGCGCCAGGGCGTGCGCGCCGCGGCCGGAGCGGCCAGGGACAGCAGCCGGTCGTTGGCCATCGCGACCAGGTGCCGGTGGTGGAAGGCGGTGCCGACGAACACGCCGAGGGCGGCCCGCTGGAGGGCCGCCTCCGCGCTGAGGACGTCCCCGACCTGGCGCCAGGCGGCCCCGGCGATGTCCTCCTGGTTGTCCCGTACGCACTCGGTCGCCAGCCACGCGGCGACGCGGGCGCGCGGGTCGAGGTTGAGCTCACGGAACCACTCGGCGTCGCCGTCCGCGACCTGCCACCGCCGCACGTGCGACGACGCGTAGATGGGTGGACCGACGGGTTGCCGGTCGTCGTCCAGCAGGGCCTGGCCGTCGAGGACGCCGTCGGCGGCATCGGCGAGGGTGCGGGTGACCTCCTGCAGCCCATCGCGCAGCGCTGCCGGCACGTCCGCCAGCGCTGCGTCCGAGCGCGCCGGTGCCCGCAATGCGCCGTCCATGTCGACGATTCGCACCTGCGACCGCGGCACCCGGACTGGTGGGGCGCCCTCCCCGACGTGCATCGGAACCGACCCGACACTCGTCGCGGCCTGGTGTGGCTTCAGCCGTTGCGCGAGCGACTCGAAGTCACCCTCGGGACCGGTCTGGAACTCCCAGTGGAAGTAGGTCGGCAGCGTCACGGTGTCCATCGCTGTCCACGCCGGGGCCAGCGGCGCGGCGGGATCGGGGGTACCACCCAACCCCCGCACCACGCCCGCGTCGAAGGCCGGGACGAGCGCGGCGATCCACCGACGGTCGGGGGCCAGCCGCCGCGGGCAGACCAGGCGGGACACGTTGCGGTCGGGCTGGGCCGCTAGCGTGGCGCCGATGTCACCGGCCCCGCCGGACGGCTCGACCAGCTGGACATGCGCCCACGCCCAGGAATCGGCGAGGTCCGGGAGCTCGGCCGACGCGCCGCTGTCGATCCGCAACCGGGGCAGCGCAGCGCCTCGTGGCAAGGTCAGGGAGACGCCCGCCCGGTCCTCGACGACCACGAGCACGAGCCACGGTGGGAGGTGCCCGTCCACTGGGATGCCTCGGGGGGTGAACAGCCAGGGCAACTCAGGAGCGTCGAGGTCGACGGCGGCGAGGAAGTTGGGTTCGGTGTTTGTCGCGTAGGCCCGGGGGTAGGTGCGCACCACCTGCTGCGGGTCGAGCCCGATGACGTCCCCTGGGCCGTTAAGGACGGCGCTGGTCTGCGCCACCCCGGCGTTCGTCACCGTCACCGTAACCGCGACCGGGGCGCGCGCGGCCAGTACGGCGGGCGGCGGACCCGTCTCTGGCGGCAGGGCAGCCGCGAGACCGCGGCGGGCCCAGGGCAGGAAACGGTGAACCGTGTCGGCCATGTCAACCCCTCGCCAGTTCGAAGTCCTCGGCGACCACGGCGCCGGACGTGGCGGCTACCTGCGCAGCAACTGCGGCCGAACCGGCGACCCGAGGCATCAGGTTGGCCACCGGGGCCAGAGTCGCCGCATTCACGAGTACCAGCGGCGTGTCGTGCAGGACGGTCGCAGCGCCGGGCCCGCCGGAGTTCAGCGTCGTCGCCTGTGCCCGTGCCGAAAGGGCCGAGGCTCCGAGGGCGACATGGACGTCGAGGAGACCATCGCCGAGGGCTCTAGCCCCCGTACCCAACTGCAGGACGGCCCATCCGAAGCGTGCGATCTTCGGCTCCGGCTCCAGCACCTTCTCCTCGTAGGACGCCGTCACGACGCGGTTACGCGGCCCGACCAGGTACGCGGAGGTGCCAACGGAGACGCCGCAGGGGAAGCGCTCGAACGACTTGCCGCCGAGCCGGTCCTCCTCGCTGAGTTCCATGTACTGGCCGCGGGCGAAGTGGTCGTCCACGACCTCGCTCGCGATCGTCGGCCGGCCCCCGACCGTCACCGGCCCGACGGAGAATTGAACGGCGCCCTCGGTCAGGGCCTTGGTGCCGATCCGGTCTATGCGAACATCGAACGGCACGACCTTCTGCCGGAGCGTCAGCCGGCCCAGCGGGTGAGCGAGCACGATTGTGGCGTCGGGGGCCGCCGCGAGCGTGACCAGTCCGGAGCCGCCGACCGGGGCCTCGGGGAGTAGCCGGGCTGGGTCGGACAACTCGCCCATCAGCGCTGACGCTGCGCTCGTCGTGCCCGCCTGCACCGCGGGGGCGCTGCCCCACTTCTCGTCGAAGGGGACCTCGACGTCCCACCACAGCACCGAGAACGAGAAGCTGCCGCGGGCTCGCCACGCTCCCGGACCCTCCAGATCCATGGACACCGATACCGAGCAGAGATTCGCCCCAAATGCCTTGAGCGCGACCGAGAATCGGACGCCGAGGAGAAACCGGAACTTCGGGGTGAGGTAGAGCAGCGCGTCGAAGCTGAACCGGCCATCGATACTGGCGGGCCCGAGCTTGGCGACCACCGCGATGGCGAAGCCGGCCTGGACGGAATTGCTCGTGATCGCGAAGTAGTTCTCGCACCGCATCTGGATCGGGCCGATGGCGAAGGAGACCGCCATGCGCTCGAGCGAGTGCGGCACCCCAGGCGGGAAGTCCTTGAACGCCGGGTGGAAGCCCCCCGCCGAGAGCACGAACGACGGGTCATCCCCGAAGCGCATCGCGAGCAGCAGCTCCCCGGACAGGTTGAGCCGCGCGAAACCCTCGATGCCCACGAAGGAGTCGCGCAGCCGCGCGCGGATCATGAGGAACTTCTCCTGCGCGTCGTAGAAGCCCACGATGTCGACGAGCAGGCGGAGGATGGCCGGTGCGCCGGTGTCCCGGGGCGGCAGCTGCGCGAGCAGCTGGCCCAGCAAAACGACTTTCGTCAGGGCGATCGGCTTGTCACCTCCGAGAGCGTTGCGCACCTCGAAGAGCAGGCCCAGGCGGACGTAGACCACCGGCGGCTTGCTGAACGCCAGCTCCAGCATCGGGCCGAGGAGCAGCGTGTCGGGCTCGATCGGGAAGATTTGGCGGTAACGGTTGATGATGCGCGGCGCATCCGCAACTGGGTTCGCCGGGAAGAGAATGTCGTCCAGGGCACCGGTTTTCATGCCCGCTGTGATGGCCTCGAGATCGACCCGGTGGTGCAGGCCGAGCAGCCCGCCGACGCCGGTCAGGAAGATGCCGTAGGCGATGTGCACGCTGAACTGACCGAAGATCATCAGCAGCATCGACCAGCCCTCGCTGCCGTCCGGCCGCTTGGTGGTGACGATGCAGATCGCCTTGATGCCGAAGGTGGCGAAGGTGAGTTCGAGGGCCCCCGCGTACTCGCCACGGTCGGGGTCGATGAAGAGGTAGCCGCCGCCTTTGACCACACCGGCGTCCAGGCGCAGCCCGATGCCCTTCGGCGGCAGGAACCGCACTGCCTTGCCGATCTCGGCGCCCTGCGCGAGCGTGGTGAAGTCCACGCCCATGCCCAGGGAATCCACCGACGCCTGGAACGGGCCGAGCTTGACCGAGAAGCCGCCGCGCAGCTCGAGCAGGACCCGCTGACCGATCACGAGCTCGAGCTGGATGTACTGCACCGTGAAGACGCCGAGCACCGAGGCGGCGACCGGCAGGTTGACCTTGATGCCGGTGCCGCCTTCGAAGCGGACACCGCCCTTTGTGTCGGCGAGGAGGCCTAGGTCGAACGGCACCTCGATGGCGCTGCCGGGGAGGTTGCTCAGGAAGCCGTCTCCCTGGCCGAGGGCGATCACGAGTTTGCCTCGCCGCGCCGCGATCCGGAATCCGGCGTGGTCGGCGCCAACCTCGACTCCCCAGGTGAGGGCGCCGATCTCCAGCCGGGTGGCGTTATTCGTGCCGATCAGCAGCGCCGGCCGACCGGCGGCACCGGGAACGGGCTCGGTGCGCAGGGCGAACGAGGGCGTGAAGCCACCCATCGCGCGTGGTGCCCCCTTGCCGAGATAGACCGAGAAGGCGCCGCTCGCGCCGGCGGTGAAGGTGTACCGGGTCGTCTCGGTGTCATGGGATACCTCGAGTGAGGCGCCGATCGACAGCAGGACGCCGGGGCCGCCGTGCTCGGCCGGCACGCCGATCAGCGTCAGCACCGGGGAGACGGGGGAGCCGGGAATGTGGAAGGCCACCGACAGGGCGCGGGCGGCGACCATGGCGGACTCGGGGGCGTCGGTCGGTTCCGGATCCCAGCCGTAGGCGGCGTCGATGGTGCCGCCTACCGCGGCCACCATCGCATCGAGCATCACGACGGTCGTGCCGACGAGAAACGAGATCCGGTCGATGACCTCGGCCGCGTCCGCCGACACCTGCCCAGAGAACAGGCGTCCGAGCGGGGCGAGGTCGAGCTGGTCGACCGCCTCGCTGTCCTCGGTGATCAGGCCTGCGAGGCTGACGAGCCCGTAGGCGGCGGGGTTGCGCGCGCGCAGCGAGTCCGCGGCCCAGACCTTGAACAGCAACCAGAAGACGTCCCCGGCGTTGACGCCGCCGGTCTTGACCGCGTCGGCGAAGGTCATGCCGGTCTGGACGAGCGCCTGCACCTGGGCCAGCACGGCAGCGAGCGCGGCCTCGTCGATGTCCTGCTTGGCGACGAACTCCTGGATCTTGGCGCGGGTCGCGGCGTCGGTGCCCTGCGGCATGGGTGCCCCGGAGGCGTCGAGCCCGAGGTCGGCTCGGATCTGGCGGGACAGCTCCGGGTCGCTGAAGGTGGCCTCGATCCATTCGACCAGTTCGTCCGCCCAAGCGGCCACCTTCTGGAAGACGTTGGGTTTCTTGGCGTCGGCCATGCCTCAGCTCCCCGTGGTCAGGGTGGGTGGTGCCGCGGCGGCGGTGCGGGCCAGGTCCACGGTGTGTGCCGTGAAGGCGGAGCCGGTGGTGCCGTCCCCGACGGGCGACATGATGGCGTGGGTCGCGGCGTGCTCGCCCGGGGAGGTGGCGGCGAAGGAGACCAGCCCGACGGTGCTGCGGAACACCATCAGGCGCACCGGATCCAGGTCGGCGATGAGCAATTGCTGGTGTGCCGCAGCGATCTGGGTGTACACCGCGATGGGGTCGGCCGCGTTCCACGCCGGCAGCGGTGGCGGGGTCGGTGCACCGATACCCAGCTCGGTCGCCGGTCGCTCGTCGCGCAGTACGGCGATGCGGTAGCGCACGTCGATCGGCTTGGTGCCGTCGAGCGTCGTGCCCGATGGCCAGCCCGCTGCGGGAACGAATGTCGGTGAGCGCAGCAGCCGTCCGCGACGTCCGGGGCTGAGCGGGGCGGCTGGCGGCAGCACCACACCGTGGGCCCCATCCCACCCGAGGCGCTCGAGCGGGGGTCCTTGCAGCAGCCGCTGGGCGCTGCGCTGGCCCCGGAGGACGGCGCGCTGCTCGGCCGACGGCTCGTTCTTGAGCGCGCTGGCGGTGCACTGGAGGATCCGCGAGTCACTGGCGTCGTCGCCTTTCGTCCACACGTCGCAGACCAGGCTTGAGGCGAAATGCACGTCACCGGAAAGGATTACGACGCGAGGGTAGGACGCGAGCCGGCGCAGCACCGCGTGGAACGACGCCTCGTGCGCGCCCCAGCCCTCGATGTCCCACGCCTCGCTGCCAACGATCGAGGGGGTCGGTGCAGTCGGGTCGAACGTCTCGGTGCCCAGCATGTGGGTCTTCAGGTCGAAGATCGCCGCGGCCGCGGGCTGGATGAGGACGTCGAAGATGCGCGGGAACAGGACAGGCGCGGGGGAGACGACGAACAGCAGTTCCCGGCCGTCGCTCAGGGGCCCAGCCGGCAGCATGGCGTCGAGCGAGGTGCCGACCAGCTTGGGCGGGCTGTGCCGGATTGCGGAGTCGTAGGTGCGGCGGGTGCGGGTGTCAAGGATGGCGACCCGGTGTCGCGGGCCGTCCACCGTGCAATGGAAGCGGACCTTTGGCACCGCCGTCGGGCTGGTCAGCCCGAGCGAATCGTCGACGTCGTTCTCGTGCGCCACCGTGGGTGCGGCGGCGTCGGCGAGGAGCGTGACTGCGCGGTCGAGGAGGAGGACTTCGGGTGTGGGCTGCGCACCCGCAGCTGGCGTCGCCGCCCAGGCCCCGGGCTCGTTCCCGCTCGCTTGGAAGGCGGCGTAGGCCATCAGTCCGTTGCGCAGGGCGGCCCGTCCCAGCGGGGAGGTGAGCACCCGCACCCGCCACGCGGCGGAGATGTTCCAGTCGTCCGTGATCTCGTGGTCGTCGAAGATCATGTAGGTCGAGCAGTTGGCGAGCACCCGGGCCACCTTGGGCACGGTGAGGGCGAATGCGGCCACGGATTCCCGATCGTCGGCGCTCGAGGGACGCCCGTCGCTCTCGGCCCTGGCGTCGGCGGTCCGCCAGGCTTCGGCGGTGACAAACTTGGTCTCGAAATCGGTGAGGTGGCGGGCCTCGCGCTGATCGGCCGGGACCCCGACGAACAACTCGTCGCGGGTTGCGAGATGCCGCCAAACCCGCGGGCTCCACGCCGCCAGGTACATCGCCGCGAACTCGCCGAAGCCGAGGAGATGGCTCGCCCCTGCCGTGGTGGAGAACTTGGCGACTTCGGCGACCAGGCGGCCGCGGCGCAGGGGTGGCAGGCCGCGAAGGGCGACCCGAGCACCGCCGGCCCCGGCCGCCCCGCCCGACATCGGGACGGCCTCCTCGAAGTCGAGCAGCTCGGACGCCAGACCAGTGAGCATGTGCAGGAGGCAGCCCGCCACGTCGTCGGCGTAGATCTGGTCGCCGGTCAGGAACAGCTGCTGCGGCCGTTCGTCGGCGTCGAGGCGGTGATTCTCGATCGTGTCGTCCAGCCAGGCCAAGGCGTCCTGACCCAGCCCGTGCGGCTTGCGGCAGGACGCGTGCGCGAGCTGCAGGTCGGGGATCGTCGGTGGGCAGCTGACGAACCCCGGGAGCCGGTCGGGCAGATAGCCGAGCGGAAGCCGGGTGGGCGCGTCTGCGTGGATGCCGCCGGTGGCCCCGGACGATTCCGCCAGCAGGCCGAGGTCGCGCAGGCCGCCGTGCCCCGAGACGAGCAGGTCGTAGGCGAACAGCGACCCCGGCGGAAACGCGCCGCCCACCGACACGGTCGCGGTCACGATGGCGACGTGGAGGCGCTGCCCGAGGCGGCGGGTGGACGTGGCCGGGCTCTGGGCGACGGGGGCGGCACCGGACTGCACGGCGCCTGCGGCCGTACTTACCTGATCTCCCTGCCAGACCCGAGCCTCGACCGAAACCGGCTCCGACGTGGCCAACCAGAAGGTCGCCGAGCGGGCGTCCACGCGACGCACCACCGGCCCAGCGAGAAGCAAGGGCAGGGCCATGGTCCCCCTCACATTGGACGCACCAGCAGAAGAACACGCTGAGCAAGCCTACGGAAATGGCCACGGAGTAGGCGAAGCCGAGGCTTTCCGCCTGCCAAGCTACTCGCGCTTTTCGATGTTGGAAACCCCTTCCGCCTTTTTCCTACGTATTCTGTCCCGTGCAATGCGCGGAAGATCTGGCTCGTCACCAAGCGGCAAGCGCGAGACTTACCCAACCAGCAGGAACATGAAAAGTGCACAACTAGAATCAATTTCGAAGAATTTCTCGACGATGTGGCTCACAGTGACCCGTCACGAGGGGTAGTACCGCGACCCCTGGACCGTATAGGCGACGGGGATAGCCCTTACAAGTAGCAAACTTCGACGCGCTCGCTTCGTGCATCTGCCACCAGGATGTGAGTTCCTCCTGCCACCTGAGCCAGAAGCTATAACCC
>JANNPJ010000300.1:0-5200 GCA_031400005.1 Kineosporiaceae bacterium
GGGGGGGGGGCGGCGGGCGGGGCGTTGTTTGGGGTTGTGGGGTTTCCGGGTGTGGGGGGGGGGGTGGTGGGGGGGGGGGCGGTGGGGGGGGGGGGGGGGGGGGGGGGGGGTGTCGCCGAGGCCGGCAGGAAGAGCGCCGGAGCTACCACAGCGGCGGTCGTCAGGCTGAGCATCAGACGGCCGGTGCGAGTGCGGGTCAGGGGCATGTCGATCTCCTCGCCGTGCACGTAGGGATCTTGCTGATCCGAATGTCGCAGTGGCGGGTAGCGCCGAGGGTGTCCAAGAATGTGCATAAAGTGACCGGCGGGCGAAGCTCCCCCTTCGGGGCCCTACGATGGGGGTGGACGAGTCGGACGGGCGACCGCGTCGGCCGGTGCGTGCGCCGGTTGCCGAGGAAAGTCCGGACTCCACAGGGCAGGGTGGTGGGTAACGCCCACCCGGGGTGACCCGCGGGAAAGTGCCACAGAGAACAGACCGCTGCTCTCTACGGCCCGACTCCGGTCGGATCGCAGCAGGCAGTAAGGGTGAAACGGTGGTGTAAGAGACCACCAGCGTGCCGGGTGACCGGTGCGGCTTGGTAAACCCCACCCGGAGCAAGGTCAGACAGGGTGCGTTCGAGGGCTGCCCGCCCGAGCACCCGGGTAGACCGCAAGAGGACGGCGGCAACGTCGTCCCGAGATGGATGGTCGCCATCGCCGTCGGGGAGACCAGGCGGCGATACAGGATCCGGCTTACAGTCCGACTCGTCCACCCACGCAGGCCCACGCTGCACGCAGGCCCACGCTGGCCGCGCCACCCCCACCCGACGGGCGGGGTGGCGCGCTGGTTAAGCCGACCCGCTCGTCAGTGCTCCCCTCGAGGTACCGGTGCGTGTCGGGCGAGGTCTACCCGCTGCCCTTCCGTCGACACTTCCGTCGACGCTCGCCGTCGACACGGATGTGGGCGTCGGGACAGCGATCAACTGCGAGACCCGCTGCTTGGACACTCCCAGCACGATGGCGATCTCGGCTCCGCTCAGCCCTCGTTCGAGCAAGGTCCGGGCCAGTGCGCGCACCCTCGAAGCAGCCCTTTCCTGCGCTCGCATTGCGTCGGCCTGGGCTTCTCTAGCGGCGGTCAGCGCCTGCGCGAGACCAGGACCAGGATCGATGTCGGTGATGGTCACGCTCACGGCATCGAGCGGGACGTCGTGAGTCAGGGACACGTAGTCGGCGACCATTGACTCGACCTGCGTGAGCGTGCGCGCCTGAGTCGTTCCGCCGCCAGCGAGGTGCAGCACCCACCAGCGACCCTCACGCACGGCCCGCACTTCGACGTCCATTGTCAGTGTCATTGCAACCATCCCCTTGGCTGGCAGCCGATGTCGGTCTCAATCGCACCGACGACTCCCATGCTGATCTCGCGATGTCGAGGAACCGCTGTCTGGTGAATCCCGCACCCGCACTGCCAGATCGTGTGGCGACCACCCTGGCGGATTGGTAAGCAGCCAACTCGACGTAGGGCTCGTTCGAGCTTCGTGCGCTTCATCGGCTTGAATGCCAATCTAGTCCTCCTTGACTAGTGTGTCTATGGGTACTTTACCCGCCTACCGAGCGCGTTGAGGCTGCGCCGTTTGGGGGGTGTCGATGCGGCCATGGGGTAAGCCGGTGAGCCGTCCGGGTTAGGCTGCAGATCCGAACCGGGGCTGGGAAGGACACAACCTGTGACGTCGTCGCCTGAACACCGTGCGGCGGCGCTTGCCAACCAGCGCGCGGCGGCTTTCATCCGCTTCCAGATGCTCGGCGATCACGGGGCGATGCACTACCTGCTCACGGATCTGGACGAGTATGCGCGGCTCGGCTTCGTTACCGCGCTGGCCTCGATCGCGTCCTCGCTCGCCACTCGATCGATGGGGGAGCAGGCGGCGCTCGACTACCTCAAGTTGCTCGCCGAAACCAGTGCCCAGCTCGCCGACCCGGCCGACTGAACATCAGCGGATCCAGTCAGCCGGCCCACCGACGCTGGGCCGGCAGCGCTTCACACCCTGCCACCGCAGCAATTCAGAGCGACTCGCCGGTCAACTGGGTGTAGGCGGTCTGTAGTTCCTTCAGCAGGTGCGGTTCTCCGGGCAAGCCGGTGCCGTCGAGCTGGGCGATCGGCCGGACACCGACTCCGGCGCTGGTCGCGAACGCCGCCCGGACCTGCGACAGCTCGGCCCGCGTGACCGAGCGACTGGACCACCCGATGCCCGCCTGCGGAACCCCCTGCTGGAGGAGTTCCCGAGTAACCCCGGGCAGGCAATCGTTGTCCGGCCAGATCAGCTCGTCACCGATGAGCAGGGCGACGTTCCAGGTCGGGCCCTCGCAGACCCGCGCGGAGGGTTCCGGACCGGTGAGGAACAGGGCGTCGTCGAATCCGGCGAGCTGAGCCAACCGGCGCTGGTGCAGTTGCCCGAACGTCCCCAGGTGTTTCACGGCCGGGAGGTCGCGGATGTAGCTCACGCTCCGCACCCGGAGCCCGGCCACCGGCCCGGACGACGGTCCAGGCACTGATCCGGCCGGCGGCACCGGACGGGTGCTGATCAGCACGCTCGGCTGGGCGTTCGGGCCGTCGATGCCTTGCCCGGGACGAGCCACGCTGGCCATCGGGTCGAACAGGGCGGCCCGCAGTATGGTCGGGCGATCACAGCGGACGGCCACCCGGCGCAGCAGCGCCCGCACCCGGTCTGGATCCAGCGTGGCGCCGAACACCACCGCGCAGTCGCGAACCAGCCGGTCGAGATGCAGGTGGAGTCCCTGCACTCGAAGGTCGTCGACCACCATGGTGGTGAAGTGGCCGTAGCTCAGGGCGGCGAGCAGGGCGGCCCGCTCGCCGTCCACTGGTTCGCCGTCCACCTCGGCCGCAACGGCGGTCACGATCGCGGCTTCGGCTCAGTCCGACTGCTCACGACCGACGGCTCAGTCCGGCGCCTCGCTGGCCAGCACCGCGGCGCCGATGATCCCGGCGTCGTTCAGCAGTTGAGCTGGCACGATGTCCGCGCGCAGGTCGAGCAGCGGCAGGAACTTGGCGCTCTTCTTGCTCACACCGCCACCGACGACGATCAGATCCGGGGAGAACAGTTTCTCCACGGTGCTGAAGTAGGTCTGCAGCCGATGCGCCCACTTCTCCCAGGAGAGGTCCTCCTTCTCCCGCGCGCTGTCCGCGGCCCGGCTCTCGGCGTCGTGGCCGTCGATCTCCAGGTGACCGAGTTCGGTATTAGGCACCAGCAGACCGTTGATCAGCAGAGCCGATCCGATCCCGGTACCGAGCGTGACGACGATCACCACACCCTTGATTCCCCGGGCGGCGCCGAACCGGGCCTCAGCCACCCCTGCGGCATCCGCGTCGTTGACGACATGGACGGCGCGGCCCAGGCGGGCGGTGAACAGCGCATCGATATCGGTGTTGATCCAGGCCTGGTCGACGTTCGCCGCCGACTTGGCCACGCCGTGCTGGATGATCGCCGGGAAGGTGACGCCGATCGCCGTATCGCCGGTCTCGTCGCCGTCGAACGACTCCACGACCTGCGCGACCACGTCGGCGACCGCGCCGGGGGTGGACGGCGTTGGCGTGGGGATCCGCATCCGTTCGGCGGCGAAGTGACCACCGTCCAGGTCCACCGGGGCACCCTTGATTCCGGATCCGCCGATGTCGATCCCGAATCCGCGCCGTCCCGTGCTGGTGCCCCGAGCGGCGACTTCGCCTGCTGTCACTGCTGAGTTACCCGATGGTGCGCTCATCTCAGACCTCGTCCCTGGTTATTGTTCGCGAGCCCTGCGGCGCTGATGACGGTGTCTTCCCTCGTCGACCGTCCCGCATCTTCGATGGGGTTGCGTCTCCTCAGTCCAGACACCGTCGCGCCTCCGGGCTCGCTCACGGGGTGGATTGTCAGTCCAGACAGCGCCGCGCCGTCGGCCTCGCTCACGGCAGCGTCAAGATCTCCGCGCCGGTGTCGGTGATCAGAATCGTATGTTCGAACTGTGCGGTGCGCCGACGATCGCGTGTGACCACTGTCCAGCCGTCGTCCCACATCGTCCATTCGTGAGTGCCCAAGGTAAGCATCGGCTCGACCGTGAAGGTCATTCCGGGCTCGATCACGGTGTCGAAGGCGGGTGCCGCGTCGTAGTGCGGGACCACCAGCCCGGAGTGGAAAGAGGTGCCGATGCCGTGGCCGGTGAACTCGCGGATCACGCCATAGTTGAAGCGTTTCGCGTAGGCCTCGATCACCCGGCCGATGATGTTGATCTGCCGCCCCGGTTTGGCCGCTTTGATCCCGCGCATCATCGCTTCGTGGGTGCGCTCCACCAGCAACCGGGACTCCTCGTCGACGTCGCCGACCAGGTAGGTCGCGTCGGTGTCACCGTGGACGCCGATGCCGTCGATGGTCAGGAACCCGGTGATGTCGATGTTCACGATGTCGCCGTCGACCAGGACCGTGGAGTCCGGGATGCCGTGACAGACCACCTCATTGACGCTGGTGCACAGCGACTTCGGGAAACTCTTGTAGCCCAGGGTGGAAGGGTAGGCCTGGTGGTCGAGCAGGAACTCGTGCCCGACTCGATCCAGTTCGTCGGTGGTGACGCCGGGAGCGATGTGCTTGGACACTTCGACCAGCGCCTGCGCGGCGAGCCGTCCGGCCACCCGCATCCGCTCGATGATCTCGGCGTCCTTCACCTCTGGGCCGGTGTACTTGGCCGGGGCAGGGCGATCGACGTATTCGGGTCGGGGGATGGAGGTGGGGACGGCGCGGCGTGGACTGATGACGCCCGGCACGAGGGTGCCCAGAGGGGCGGTCGACCCCGCAGTTCCCGACAAGGTGCTCATGGGTACCGAGTCTAGGCGCTGGCCTCGGCGCCCGCGGGTGGGTGGGTCTAGGTCCGGGCGGCCCCTGGACGGGTGCGGATTCGGCCATGAGCATTACGCTCCAGGCATGACCGAGGCGCCGCAATTCTTCTACAACGTCAGTACCGGCAAGGTCGAGGAGTTGGCCACCAAGGGCCAGTCCAAGGATCTGCTCGGTCCCTACCCGACCCGTGAAGCCGCGGCCGCGGCTCTGGCGACGGCCAAGGCAAAGACCGAGGCCTGGGACGAAGAGGAACGGCGCTGGAAGGACTGAGCCGCTGCTCAGCCGGGCCTGGGCGCCGAGTTAGTCGCGTCTTTTGACCCCCTGCCATGGGTCAAAAGA
>JANNPJ010000588.1:0-5015 GCA_031400005.1 Kineosporiaceae bacterium
CTATTTCGAGGCCGCAGCTATGATTACGGTGCTCGTGCTGCTCGGCCAGGTCCTTGAGCTGAAGGCTCGGAGCCAAACAAGCTCCGCGATCCGTTCCTTGCTTCGGTCGGGCTGCCGGGCCAGCCACTGTTCGACGACACGAAGAACTACTTCGATCCCTCCGCGCCGGGAGCTGGCGTCAAGCTGCCCGCCGCCGGGGTCACGATCAAGGTCGACTCTGCGAAGAGGGCCTCAATGAAGATCACGGTGGGGACGTCCACCTCCTGATCTTCATCCAGGTCCACCCGCAGGCCGACTAACCCGGCGAGGGCACACCAGGTCATCCAGACCTGGTGTGCCCTCGGCTATTTGCCGGCGGGGGGCCGGATGGAGCGCCGGTGGATCAGTTCGACCACGCTGTCCGCGAGGTCACTCGTCGGGTTGGCGCTTTCGATCTGCCCGATCAGTTCGGTGCAGCGGCGCTCGCCTTCGCGGAAGAAGTCCATCCGCACGGTAGACAGCGGCGGGGCCATGAACTCCGCCTCCGGGATGTCGTCGAACCCGACGATGCTGAGCTCTTCTGGCACCGAGAGACCGCGCTCGCGCAGGGCGCTGAGCAGGCCGAAGGCCATGTGGTCGTTGGCTACGAAGAGGGCCGTCGCGTTCAGGTCCAGCGGCCAGGACAGGCCGATTTCGTAACCGGACGAGGCCGACCAGTCGCCGCGCAACACCGGGAGGACAGGCAGCCCTTCCCGCTGGAGGGACCGCCGGTACCCGAGCTCCCGGTTCGCCGCCGACGTCCACCCCAGTGGACCACCGACGTGGCCGATCCGGGTGTGACCCAGGGCGATGAGTTCGTTCATCGCCAACTCGCTGCCCAGACCGTTGAGGCTGACCGGGGCGCCGGACGGTGAATCCAGGGTCTCGAATTCGAGGAAGACCGGCATCGGAAAGGTCCGGGACCGCACTTCCTCGTCGACCATCACCCGTGGTCCAACGATGAGGACGCCGGCCTTGTCCTGCTTGGCGACGAGGTCGAGGGTTTGGCCGATGGAGCGGTGATCGGCCTCGTCGAGGCTGAGGACGTCGAGTACGTAGCCGGCCTTGCTGGCGGCGGCGGTGGCGCCTTTGACGATCATGGACGGCGCAAACTGGTTCAGTTCCAGCACGACGGCGGCGATCCGTTTCGATCCGCTCGTGGCCAGCGCTTGGGCGGCGATGTTGGTCCGGTATCCCAGCTGCTGGACTGCATGGTTGACCTTGAGGCGGGTCTTTTCGCTGATGCCTGGCATGGCCCGAAGGTGACGCGAGACAGTCTGATGCGAGACCCCGGCAAGGCGTGCGACATCATAGATCGTCGGCGGCCTGGAGATGTCTGCTCTGGGTCGGGTCACCCGTCAACTCCTCGTTCGCCTTGCCCGCCACAGCAAGTGCCGAGCAGTTGGGTGCGCATGCTACCCATCTACCTTGTTCAACCGTAAACAAAATGGTGGCGCGTTCACGCACGGGCCGCGCCCGGAGTCGAGTTATCATCGTCGGACAGGCATTGACCCGGCTATCACCGGTGAGCCTCCGGAAGAACGGGATCGCCTCGGCGCCCTCAGTAGAACCGGACGGGTGCGGCCCGTGACAGCCGGACCAGAGCGGTCGCCGGACGGCGTCCCTCGGGTGGGCTTGCCCGCGCGAGGACGGCACGCGGCGGCAAGCGAGGTGGTACCGCGGCGCTGACCGGGCAGATCCCGGCGTCGTCGTCCTCGCACCAGGACCAGTGCGCGCCCTCGGGCGCGGCCGGTGCGGAGCGTGGACGTACGAGGGAGCGCAAGACGATGGTGTACCCCAAGGTCGGCGGCGAGGTTTCGGCCACGCCGCGCTTTCCGCAGCTCGAGGAGAAGGTGCTCGCCTACTGGGCACAGGACAAGACCTTCGAGGCCAGCGTCGAGGCGCGCCCGGCCGACGACGGCGACGGGAAGATCGGTGGCAACGAGTTCGTCTTCTACGACGGCCCACCGTTCGCCAATGGCCTCCCGCACTACGGCCACCTGCTGACCGGGTACGTCAAGGATCTGGTCCCGCGCTACCAGACGATGCGCGGGCGCCGGGTGGAGCGCCGGTTCGGCTGGGACACCCATGGCCTGCCCGCCGAGGTGGAGGCGGAGAAGCAGCTCGGGCTGAAATCCAAGGCCGAGATCGAGGCGATGGGCATCGCCGCGTTCAACGAGGCCTGCCGGACCTCGGTGCTGCGCTACACCAAGGACTGGGAGCAGTACGTCAACCGGCAGGCCCGCTGGGTGGACTTCAAGAACGACTACAAGACCCTTGACCTTGACTACATGGAAAGCGTCATGTGGGCGTTCAAGACGCTCTGGGACAAGGGTCTGATCTACGAGGGCTTCCGGGTGCTGGCCTACTGCTGGCGGGACGAAACCCCGCTGAGCAATACCGAGACCCGGATGGACGACGTTTACCGGCAGCGTCAGGACCCGGCCGTCACGGTCGGGATGCCGCTGGAGAACGGTGACACCGCGCTGGTCTGGACGACGACGCCGTGGACCCTGCCGAGCAACCTGGCGATGGCCGTCAACCCGGCAATCGACTACGTCGTGGTCACCGGAGCGCCGGGAACTGAGCACGAGAACACCCGCTTCGTGCTGGCGGCGTCCCGGCTCGGGCACTTCGCCCGGGAGTTGGGGGAGGACGCCGCCGACCGGGTGGTGCGCCGGTTGAAGGGCAGCGAACTGCTGGGCCTGCGGTACACCCCGCCGTTCCCCTTCTTCGCCGGGCGCGAGAGCGCGCATCAGATCCTCGCCGCGGACTACGTCACCACCGACGAGGGCACCGGCATCGTGCACATCGCCCCCGCCTTCGGTGAGGAGGACATGGTGGTGACCGACGCTGCCGGGATCACCCCGGTGGTGCCGGTGGACGCCGGTGGCAAGTTCACCGACGAGGTGCCGCCGTATGCCGGTCAGCACGTCTTCGACGCCAACAAGGCGATCATCGTTGACCTGAAAAATGGTGCACCGCATGTTAATCCGGGTGTTGTGCTGCTGCGTCAGGAGACCTACGACCACCCGTATCCGCATTGCTGGCGGTGCGGCAATCCGTTGATCTACCGTGCGGTCTCGTCGTGGTTCGTCAAGGTCACGGACATCAAGGACCGGATGGTCGAGCTGAACCAGGGCATCACCTGGGTTCCCGAGCACATCAAGGACGGGTCGTTCGGCAAGTGGCTGGCCAACGCCCGGGACTGGTCGATCAGCCGGAACCGGTACTGGGGTTCGCCGATCCCGGTCTGGACCTCTGACGACCCGGCCTACCCCCGGGTCGACGTCTACGGTTCGCTGGACGAGATCGAGCGCGATTTCGGCGTCCGTCCGACCGACCTGCACCGGCCTTACGTCGACGACCTGACCCGGCCGAACCCGGACGACCCGACCGGCCGGTCGGTGATGCGCCGGGTTCCGGAGGTGCTTGATTGCTGGTTCGAGTCCGGCTCGATGCCGTTCGCCCAGGTGCACTACCCGTTCGAGAACGCCGACTGGTTCGAGCACCACTACCCGGGCGACTTCATCGTCGAGTACATCGGGCAGACCCGCGGCTGGTTCTACACGCTGCATGTGCTCGCCACCGCGCTCTTCGACCGACCGGCCTTCGACACCTGCGTCAGCCACGGCATCCTGCTCGGCGGTGACGGCCGGAAGATGTCCAAGAGCCTGAACAATTACCCGGACGTGCGGGAAGTGCTCGACCGGGATGGTTCCGACGCGATGCGCTGGTTCCTGATGTCCTCGCCAGTGCTGCGCGGTGGCAACCTGATCGTCACCGAGCAGGGCATCCGGGACGGCGTCCGGCAGGTTCTGCTGCCGTTCTGGAACGTCTACTACTTCCTTACCCTGTACTCGAACGCGGCCAACGCCGGGACCGGTCACGAGGCCCGGCTGCGCACCGACTCGACCGCCGTCCTCGATCGGTACCTGCTGGCCAAAACCCACGACCTGGTCGTGACGGTGACGGCTCAGCTCGATGTCTACGACATCGCCGGTAGCTGCGCAACGGTCCGTGAGTTCATCGACGTGCTGACCAATTGGTACGTGCGCCGCTCGCGGGAGCGGTTCTGGACCGAGGACGCCGCCGCGTTCGACACCCTGCACACGGTGCTGGAGGCGCTGTCCCGAGTGGTGGCGCCGTTGCTGCCAATGGCCGCCGAGGAGATCTGGCGTGGTCTGACCGGCGAGCGCAGCGTGCACCTCACGTCGTGGCCGACGGCGTCCGAGTTCCCGGCCGATCCGGAACTGGTGACGGCGATGGACGCGGCCCGCGCGGTGGCCTCGGCCACCCTCGGACTGCGCAAAGCGCAGTCGCTGCGGGTCCGGCAGCCGCTCGCGTCGCTGACCGTGGTGATCGACGACCCGGCCGCCGTCCAGCCGTTCGCCGAGGTGATCGCCGACGAAGTCAACGTCAAGGACGTCCGCCTGCTCGCGCTGGACATGAATGACGGAGGCGAGGGCACAACGGTGAGAGTCACCCAGCGGCTCACGGTGAACGCGCGGGCCGCCGGGCCCCGGCTCGGTAAAGGCGTGCAGACCGTGATCAAGGCGGCGAAGACGGGGGACTGGTCGGTCGCGGACGACGGTTCCGTGCTCTGCGGTGGGGTGCCGCTGTCGGACGGGGAGTACACGCTGGAGACCGTGGTGGCCGACGATTCCGGGCACAGCGCGGTGGCGGTACTGCCCGGTGGCGGGTTCGTCGTCCTGGATACCGCTCTCACTCCGGCGCTGGAAGCCGAAGGCTGGGCGCGGGACCTGGTCCGGCAGATCCAGGACGAGCGCAAGGCTGCCGCTCTGCACGTCTCGGACCCGATCCGGCTACGGCTCACCGTTCCGGAGCGGTATCTGAGCGCCGCGCAGGAGTTCGTGCCGATGTTCACCCGAGAAACCCTCGCCAAGGAGGTCGAGATCCACACCGCCGACGGTTCGCAAAGCCCGGACGCCGATTCTGTGCTGATCGAGGTGGAGCGCCTGGCCTGACCCGTCGGC
>JANNPJ010000652.1:0-21142 GCA_031400005.1 Kineosporiaceae bacterium
CCCGATAAACCTCGCCGTATAATCACCTGCCCCCTTATCGCTCCTGGGGTTTTACCCGACAACCCGTCCTTGAGCGCTACAATTTCTTCCCCGGCTATATTGCACGGTTGCCCACCCCGCCCCTAGCCCCACCCCAGCCCGCGGAGGCGATCAGGTGGCCCGAGGGCGGTCAGGACGAGCGCTGGTAGGTACGGAAGGCGCGGGTCGCGAGCCAGGCCATGATCAGCATCAGGGCGAGCAGCAGGCCGAGGTCACGGCCGATCAACCCCCAGTCCGGCGTGCTGGACAACGCCTCTCGGGCAGCGACGGCCGCCCAGTCGACGGGGTTGAACCGGGCCACGTCCGCCACCCAGTCCGGCATCAAAGCCGGTGCCATCAGCACCGATGACACGAAGGTCAACGGCATGGTGAGGAACTGCGAGACGCCGATCAGCGCTTCCTGCTGCCGCACCAGCAACGCCACCGCGTTCGACAGCGCCGCGAAGGAGAGCCCGAGCAGCACGGCACAGGCGAACAGCACCAGGATGCCGAGCAGCCCGCCGTCGAACCGGGCACCGGTCAGCAACGCGATCCCGATCACGATCGCCGACTGGATCACCATGGTCACCGCCTGGTAGGCCAGCGACCCGGTGATCAAGGCGGCCCGGCTCAACGGCGAGGTGAGGTGGCGGTCCATCACCCCACGGTCCATATCCTCGATGAAGGACGTGCCCGCCCAGGCGGCGGAGAACATCGCCGTCATCACCACGATCCCCGGAGCCAGGTACTCCAGGTAGGAGTTCGCGCCGAAGCCGGGCAGGTCGGCCAGCCGCTTGAAGAGCTGGCCGAACAGCAGCAGCCAGATCATCGGCTGGATCAGGGTGAACGCCAGATAGATCGGCTGCCTGGACAACGTGCGCAGTGATCGCACGGTCAGGAAGGCCGAGTGCGCCAGGAATCGGGTACGGCGGCGGGACGTCACTACCGGCGTTTCGGCCTGCCGGTCCACGATGGTCACCATCAGGCCACCGCCTGCTCTGCCGAAGCGGTATCGGCGCGCTGGAACGAGCGACCGGCGTACCTGAGGTAGACGTCGTCCAGGGAGGGTCTGGCCACCGAAACCGACAGCAACTCCAGTGCCCCTGACTCCAGCGTGGACAGCACGACGGGCAGGGACGACGGGCCGTCCGCCACCCTGGCGCGCACGGTCGCGGCCTGGACGGTGACGTCCTGGATGCCGTTCACCCCAGCTAGCCGGGTCTGTGCCGCCTCGGCTGCCGCGGCGTCGGCGAACTCCACCTGGATGGTGTCGCCGTTCAGCCTGCTTTTCAGTTCCCCCGGTGTCCCCTCGGCGACGATCGCACCCCGATCGATGATCACCAACCGGTCCGCGAGCCGATCCGCCTCATCGAGGTAGTGCGTGGTGAGCAGCACGGTCAGGCCCTGATCGGTGGCCAGCCGGGAGATCTCGATCCACATGTCGGTGCGTGCCTCCGGATCGAGGCCGGTCGTCGGCTCGTCGAGGAAGAGCACCTGCGGGCGGTGAAACAAGCCCAGGGAGACGTCGAGCTTGCGCTGCATGCCGCCGGACCACTTGCCGGCCAGCCGATTGGCGGCCTCGGTGAGTCCGAAGTGGGCCAGCAGTTCGTCCGCCCGGCGCCGGGCGGCGCGGCCGGACAGGCCGTGAATGCGGGCCTGCAGCACCAGGTTCTCCGTGCCGGTAGCCATCGGATCGAAGCCCGGTTTCTGCGAGACATAACCGATCACCCGGCGGACGTCGTCCGGTTGCCGACCGACATCGAAGCCGGTCACGCTCGCAGTCCCGGAATCGGACCGAGAAAGCGTGCTGAGGATTTTGACGGTGCTGGACTTGCCGGCGCCGTTCGGCCCGAGCAGGCCGAACACCGACCCGGCCGAGACGCTGAACGAGATCCCGGCCAGCGCCCGGACCGCCTTGTCGCCCTTGCCGTAGGTTTTCACCAGTTGGCTGGTGATGATCGAATCTGACATCTGAGTGCGCTCCTTCTCCATGCGGGCACGGCTGGGACAGCCGTGCGGGGAGGAGTCGGCGACGCGGTGGGTGGCGGATATCCTGTGGTTGCAGGCCTTCAGGTCCACGCCCGTCCGCGGGCTCGACTCGATGGTTTGGGCGGCCCCCGCTCCGGTGTTGACGCACCGGGTCACGGGGGTCGCCGTTGGTTACGGCTGGCCCTCGGCGTCCTCCATCCAGGTGAAGTCGGCTGCGAACTCCGCTCGCAGCGCCGCGTCGATCTGCTGCGGGTCGGCATCGGTGGCGCGCATCTCGTGCATTCGCCGCCAGAACTTGGTACCGCTGAGCTGATCTGTTTTCAGCTCGTGCAGCAGGTTGCGGACGAAGTCGGTCTCCGCCGCCAGCAACGAGTTCTGGAACTCCATCTCGATCGTGAAGATCCTCGGGAAGGCCGGCGCGAGGCCGCCCAGGATGGCCTCCTGCGAGCGTTGTTTCACCTGGAGGCTGTTCAGCCGGATGTCCAGCAACCTGATCACATCGTCCGGCGGTAAGGCTGCCATCAGCGAGAGCGCGGCCTCGAATCCGGTGAACTCCCGAGCCGGCGTACTGATCAGGTCGGACAGCCAACCGGTCATCTTCGCCCGACCGTCCGGGGTGATCGCGTAAATCGTGCGCTCGGGCCGGTTGCCTTCCCGAACGATCTCCTGGACCGAGATCAGCCCGTACTTCTGCAGCGCGGCGACGACGGAGTACAGCGAGCCGTAGTTCAGCTTGATGCTGTCTTCCTTGTGTCGTTCCCGCAGCGTGGTGGACATCTCGTAGGGATGCATCGGACGCTCGTCCAACAGAACGAGCACCGCCAGCGCCAAGGGATTGGACAATCGAGCCGAGCTCATCTCCTCGTCTCCCTCCCGGCCGCCGCTTTCCGGCTGATGCAAGCCACCCGCCAGATTTAGACTAACCGACCTCGAGTACTCGAGGTCAAGTATTAGGCTCGAATTCGTGACGCGTACCGCCCGGGAGGCTGGCGATGCTCCCACAATGCTCCCGGCGTTCCCCTATGCAGCCATCGCCGTTCAGGCGGTTTGCCGCCTCGCAAGGGGCTCACGGGAGCATCGTGGCCAAACTCCCGCCAGGCGCTTAGAGATAGAGGCCGGTACCGGGGGCGGGTTCGGTGTCCACAGCGGGAGCAGCACCGTTCCGGACGGCGAAGAGTTCGGCGAGCGTCGCGCCCAGCGGACCGAACACCGGCATCGTCCCGCCGACGTCGCTGCCCGGCATCGCCCCGTCGACACCACCACCCTCCGGAGTCGACTGGATCGCCAGCCACGCGGCTGCCTCGGCCGGGCTCAGCCGGCCCACCTCGACCTGAGCGAGCGAACGCCCAGGACGGACGACGGCCGGATGCAGGACCGCCAGATTTTCGTTCGTGGTGATCGCCACGAGTACGTTGCGGCCCTGCCCGAGCAACCCGTCGGTCAAGTTGAGTAGACGCGAAAGATGTTGCCCCGCCGCCGACTTCGCTTCGCCACGGATCAGTTCGTCGCAGTCCTCAAGGAGCAGCATCCGCCAGCGCGGGCCGGCCTCATCGTCGTCGTCATCCGCGTCGTCCCCCAGCGCAACGTCCAGCAGGTAGGCGGGATCGCCGAACAGCCGTTCCGGGTCGAGCACGCAGTCAACCCGGCACCAGTTCCGCCATTGCTGGGCTATCGCCCGGAGCAGGGTCGTCTTCCCGGTTCCGGGTGGCCCGTGCAGCAGTAGAAGCCGGCCGTTGACCGTGTCCGGGGTGAGCGCCATCAATGGCTCCAGCGCGGCCGCGACCCGCCCGGAGTAGTTGCCTCGGATCTGTGGCCAGGCAGCTGCCTCGATGTTCCGGGGAATCCGGCGCGGCCCGCGCGGTGACAGGTACCAGAACCCGATCGGCACCCTCTCGTCGGTGGTGGCTGGCGGCTCCACCGCGTCCGCCGTCGCCAGTGCCAACTGCTCCTCGGCCAGTTCCACGGTCACCGCGGTGACCGTCACCGTGGCGCGCCGGTTGCGCTTCCAGCGGATCGCCCGCACTGTCCAGCCCTCACCGACGGCGAGCAGGCTCTGCAGGTGATCGGTCTCAGCCTCGCGGATCACCCGGGCCGACGCAGGCAGCAACCGGGCGGCGGGCCGGACGTTCTCCAGATCCTTGGTCCGGGCGACCGGCTGCCGGCCGGTCGAAAATGCCTCAAGCGCAAGTAGATCGATAACGTCGTGCGGAGTGTCACTGTCATCGACCACGCCTGACAGCGGCATCCTGACCGCCGCCGATTCCGGTTCCGACACAGCCGATGACGCGGCCGACCTCGGTGCCTCGATCAGCGAGGCTCGCCGGGCTCCGGGCAGACCGACCAGCGGTGCCACGGTATGACCGCGAAACCGCTCAACCGCCTGCCTTGGGTGATCCACACGGTTGAGTATGGGCAGGTACCCACCACGGGGAAAGCGAATTTCCTCCCGCCCCAGCGAGGATGCCGTTGTACGGACCTGTCGAGATGGCCATGCTGTGCGGATGCCGAGCTATGACATCGCCGCGGTCCGAGCGCAGTTCCCAGCCTTGACCGAGGGTGCCGCCCACTTCGACGGGCCGGGTGGGACGCAGGTGCCGTCGCCAGTGGGCCAAGCCGTGGCCGATGCACTGACCTCCGCGATCGCCAACCGGGGCCGGAGCACGCCGGCCGAACGCCGAGCCGACCAGATTGTCCTTGAGGCCCGGGCAGCGCTGGGCGACCTGCTCGGTGCCAACCCGCGCGGTGTCGTCTTCGGCCGGAGCATGACCCAGCTGACCTACGACGTCGCCCGGACCCTGGCCAAGAGCTGGCATCCGGGTGACGAGGTCGTGGTCACCAGGATGGACCACGATGCCAACATCCGGCCCTGGATCCAGGCGGCCAGCGTCGCCGGCGCGACCGTCCGGTGGGCCGATTTTGACCCCACGACAACCGAACTGACCGTGGCTCAGATCGAGGCCGTGCTCTCCGAACGAACCCGGCTGGTCGCAGTGACGGCAGCGTCAAACTTGATCGGTACCCGGCCACCGATCGCCGAGATCGCTACCAAGGTGCACCTCACCGGGGCGCTGCTCTACGTGGACGGCGTCCATTTCACCCCGCACACGCCGGTGGACATCGCCGCGCTCGGCGCCGACCTCTACGCCTGCTCGCCGTACAAGTTTCTCGGGCCGCATTGCGGTGTGCTGGCGGGCGCTCCCAGGCTGCTCCAGCACTTGCATCCGGACAAACTGCTCCCGTCCTCGGATGCGGTGCCGGAGCGGTTCGAGCTCGGGACCCTGCCGTACGAACTGCTGGCCGGCTGCACCGCAGCCATCGACTTCATCGCCGCCCTGTCGCCGCAGACCTACCCGGACCGCCGGGAGGCCGTGGTCGCGGCGATGCGAGCGATCGAGGGTCACGAGCGCGGATTGCAGGCCCGGCTCGAGACCGCGCTGGCGACGATGCCGGAGATCGTGCTGCACTCGCGCGCCGCCGACCGGACCCCGACGCTCCTGATCAGCGTCGACGGCAGCCCGGCCACCGACGTCCAGGCCTTCCTCGCCGAGCGCCAGATCAACTGTCCGGCCGGTTCGTTCTACGCGCTTGAGCTGTCCCGCCGGCTCGGTCTGGGCGACCAGGGTGCGTTGCGGATCGGCCTGGCCCCGTACACGGACGACAACGACATCGACCGGCTGCTCACCGGGTTGACGGATTTCCTGAAGAACCGCTGACCCTCAACCCTGATCGTGATACTGCAACCCCACGTAGTCGAACGGTTGGAGAGCGTTCCACTCCTCGGCCAGCGCTGTCGACCGGGGTGCGCGCAACCAGATCGGTGGCCATCAACATCCCTTCGGAACGGCTCACCCATCCTGGTCAGGACAGGCTCGGCTGATCAAGCCGGACCAAACCACTGGTCAGCAGACTGTCGACGACGGGCTGAACGACCCGTACAGACACCTCAATCCGCTCGGCCAGGTCCGAGGTCCCGATCCCGTCGGCGGCGTGGACGGCGGCAAGCGCCCGGACCACCTGATTGCTCGCCCGATAGACCGAGCCGGCCGCGACGAAGGTGACCTCCTTGGCGTGCACCCCGAGCACCGCCAGCCCTCCCGGAATTCGGGTACGCAGCAACGCGGTGTCGGGATCCCAGCTGGCCGACGTCGCGATCGGGGTGGGTGGAACGTGCGAGCGCAGGCAGAGCCGGTACACCCTCGCCGAACTTGGATAGTCCCGGAACCCCAGGTGGCTCGGGGTCGCTCGGCGCAGCGACCAGTCCGTCGCCCGGCGCAGCTTCATCGAGAGCAGGGCGGAGCCACCGGCGTCAGGGTGTGCCGCATGCAGCATGGTGCGCGGCAGCCGCAGCGCGTCGCCGGGTCGCAGCACCGTGTCGAGTTCCGGCTCGGGTTCGGCGTCCGGCGGTTCGGTGCTGGCCACCGCGAACCGTTCGGCGCCGTCGATCACCGTGATCAGCACGTCAGATCCGGCGCGCCGCCAGTCGTCGGCTTTGTGCTCACGGCCGATCCGGGAGTCACCGGACGGACGGCCACCCCCGGCTTTCGGATCGCCGGCCCGCCGACCCTGCGGGGCCTTCGACTCACCATCGGCCACGAGAAGTCTGAGGACGACATCCGCCCCGGTCACCGTGGCGATGTCATCGGCGAACGGTGCCCAGCGCGGGCACTGTCGATCGAACTGCCGCAGCTCGATCGCGACATTCGAGGTCGCCACCGCGGCCCGGCGGGCCGGTGAGAGCAGGAGCACGTCCGCCCCCGGCTCTGGTCGGACTTCGCCGTCCCAGGTGTCGACATCCGGAGCGGCAAAATACTGATCCGCCGCCGCCAGCGCCCGGGTCGGCAGCCGGCTCGCCAGCCGTCGCCGGGCGTTGTCCACGGCTGCCGAGCCCGCTTCCGCCACGTGGCGGGTGAGCGGATCGGTTGGCGGCTTGAGAGTGAGATGTGGTGCTTGGTCGGCGAAGAATCCGACCCCCGTAAGTGCGCTCGCCTGATGAATTGCGGCCATGCTGATACCGTCCCACCGTCGATCGGAGTCCCCGTAACCCGAAACGCCAGAGCAGTACTGCGATTCGGGCCGTCGATCGTTGATCAAAGATTTCCCGGCGACATCGTCGGGCATTGTCTTTGAGGTCTAATGAGTTTGTGCTGAAAGAATTTCGAGAGCTGACCTCGACCTGGCCTCTGCACCATTGGTCAGCTTTTCTGTGATCAGCTCCGCGACGTTGCCCGCGCTGCGAAGATCTCCAGAACGGTCTGCGCAAGCGGCAATACGCAGCCCGGTGTCTCTCACTTTAACCCTTTCCACCTCGACCCGCACAGAGCGCTCGACGTCCGACTTGGCCCGGTGGATCGGGTCCGGCGAGCGCGATGTGCCTATGGTCACTGCGGCCGACGCCGCACCATGTCACCGTTCTACCCTGCGAACATGCCGCTGGGCCCGATCGCCCTCGATCGCTGGGGCCGGGTTCGGGTGCTGGCCGCCACCATGATGCTGGCCGCGACGGCGCTCTGGAGGTCTAGTCGATCAGGCCGATTTCTGGACGACGAGCAGTCCGTCGTCCGCCTGCAGCGCGGCCAGCGCCAGGGTGCGGTAGCCGACCTGATCGAAAAGCACGGTGATCCGATCCGGTTCGTGCCGCATCACCACGCCGTGCCCCCACTCCCGGTGCTCCACCTGGGCGTTCAGCGCAAAGGCTGCCGGCCCGGTCTCAGCCATGCCGCTGGTGTCCTGCAGGTCGGCCAGGTAGGTGACGGCCGACCCGGAGGCGCAGGTGTCGCAGTTGCCGCACGGCTCGGGCAGTGCCTCGCCGAAGTAGCCGAGCAGGAACTGCCGGCGGCACCCCAAGGTCTCCGCGTAACCGCGCATCATCTCGATTCGGGAGCGGTCCACCCGCACATGTGCCTCGGCCACCTCGGTGGCGTGTGCGACGGCCGTGTCCACCGTCAGCTTCGGGTCGCTGTAGTGCAGGCGACCCTGGCCGTCGACGTCGACGGCACCGGCCTGCTCCAGCAGGTTGATCGCATTGGTGAGCCGGGTGTGGGACAGCTCGAGTTCCTCCTTGAGCGCCGAGGGGTCGACGGCGCCTTCGGACCGGGTGTACTGCCGGACCGCCCCGGCAACCGTCGTCAGAACCTCGGGATCGCCTCCGCCGGAGGCGAAGAAGTTTCGCAGCCCCAGATCCTCGGACCGGTAGAAGAGCAGAGCGTCTGCCGGGTCGCCGTCCCGGCCGGCCCTGCCGATCTCCTGGTAGTACGAATCAAGGGAATCACTGATGTCGGCATGGACGACGAAACGCACGTCCGGCTTGTCGATCCCCATCCCGAACGCAGTGGTGGCGACGACCACGTCGATCTGCCCGGCGAGGAATCCGGTATGCACTCGCTCCCGCTCAGCCGCCTTCATCCCGGCGTGGTAGGCGGCGGCTTTGCGTCCGGCCGCCTGCAGCGCCTCGGCATACTGCTCGGTGCCTTTCCGGGTCGCGGTGTAGATCAGCCCGGAACCAGACAGGTCCTGGACCTTCTCCAGCACTGCGGTCTGCTTACGCTGACCGTCGGTGAAGCGATACACCTCCAGTCGCAGGTTGGGCCGATCGAACCCCTGAACGATCTGCACCGGCCGGCGCATCTTCAATTTCTCGATGATCTCGGCCCGAACCGGGGGCGCCGCGGTCGCGGTCAAAGCGACGATCGTCGGGGAGCCGAGACGTTCCATCACGTCGCCGATCCGGAGGTAGTCGGGCCGGAAGTCGTGCCCCCACGCGGACACGCAATGGGCCTCGTCGACGGCGAAGAGGGAGACCCCGGCCTCCGCCAATCGGTCGACGACCTCGTCGTTCGCCAGTTGCTCCGGCGCCAGGAAGATGAACTCCGCCGTCCCGGTACGTAGCGACTCCCAGGCGTGAGTGGTCTGCTCGGCTCCCTGCGCCGAGTTCACCGCGACCGCCTCCAGTCCCGGTTTCCCGCCATGAGCTGCCAGGCCGGCGAGTTGATCGCGTTGTAGCGCGATCAACGGTGAGACGACAACGGTCGGGCCGTCCAGCAGCAGACCCGCCAATTGGTAGACGGCGGATTTACCCGACCCGGTGGGCATCACCACGAGGACGTCGGAGCCCTTCACCAGGGCGCGAACCGCCTCCCCCTGCCCCGGGCGGAGCTTTGGCCAGCCGAAACGGTCCTTGGCGGTACGACGGATGGTCGACGCAATGGTTCGAAGCACCCCAGGTTCCTACCGCGAAGACCGGGTGAGGACCAATTGGGATGGTTAGCGATTCTTCTCACAATCACCCCGAGTGATAACTGCAGCAGCCTCATGAATTAGAGTGTGCGATTATCGCGCACTGGCCTTGACAATTCCCTGGGACCCGAAACAACTGGTGACTCACTGTGATTTCCCGACGACTTGCCGTTGTCATTCCCGTCGTCTTGGTTGTCATTGCCCTGGTCACCACCGCAGCTGTTTGGTTTCGCTCCACCCGGGGCCCGGTCGAGGTCGCTCAGGATCGACAAGGACCCGTACTGCTCGTGCCCGGGCGGCAGGCCGATTCGGCGTCCCTTGTCGATCTGCAGCGCAGGCTGTTCCTCAGCGGGCGCCGAGCGATCATCGTATCCACCGGCATCGAAGACACCGGTGATCTTCGCGCTCAGGCCCGACAGGTCCAAGCGACCGCCGAGAAAATGATCGCGGTCGGCGCTCCGTCGGTCGACGTCGTTGGCTATTCGGCCGGTGGCATCGTGACCCGACTGTGGCTGGCCCAAGGCGGCGCCGCGCTTGCCCGGCGAGTGGTCACGATCGCCGCCCCGAACCAGGGCGCCACCGAAGCTCAGCTGAATGGTCTGGTGACCGAAAGATTCTGCCGAACCACCTGCCCGCAACTATCGCCCGGTAGCGCCCTGCTCAAAACGCTTCCACCAGCGAACGGCTCGGCGCCGTGGCTCAACCTGTGGACCACCCGGGACCGAATCGTCGCCGAGCCCTCGGCCCAAGTGCCCGGCGCGCTGAACGTCTCGCTGCAATCAATCTGCCCGAAGAGCAAGGCCGGTCACCAGGCCATCCCGACCGATCCGGCAGTGGTCGGCATGGTGATGAAGGCCCTGGCGACGAAGCCGGTCACCGCCCCACCGACCCAGGATGACTGCGCCGCCCTGCGCCAGACCGGCTCTCCGGACACCACCCCCGGGATAGCGGCCACGGCCTCCCCGTAGCCGCTATCCCGCTATCCGCTTTCGTCAGGGATGCCCGGCCGCGTACATGTCCAGGTAGTGCTGGTTGAACATGACGCCGAGGATGTTCCCGAAGGGGTCGACAACGCTCGCCGTGACGAACCCCTCGCCGCGCTCCCGAACCCCATCCAATTCCTTCGCACCCAGGGACAACAACCGGTCGAACTCTGCCTGCACGTCGTCCACGTGCCAGTAGGTGATCGATCCCGCCGGACCCACCTCCGTGTCGTACGGCGCGTAGCTCTTGTGGACCAGACCGAATTCATGCTGGTAGTCGCCGACCCGGAACTCGATGTACCCCGGCACCGAGAAGTACGCCTCCACACCGAACACCTCGGTGTACCAACTCTTTGCGGCGTCCAGGTCATCGGCGTAGAACGAGATGTTGGCCAGTCCTCGCAGCATCAGCTGCCCCCTTCATTGCGGTCGATCGATTCTTTCGATCTGAGCTAAGCCTCTCGCGTAAATAGCTCATCAACTGAGCACTTTGTTTGTCAGACTTCAGGCATGCGCGCAGACCGCCTGGTAGCCACCCTTTTGCTGATCCAGTCCCGGGGTCGGGTGACGGCGTCCGAGGTGGCGGGCGAGCTCGAGGTGTCCCTGGCCACCGCTCGTCGCGATCTTGAAGCGCTCTCCATCGCGGGTATTCCGGTCTTCCCGCAAGCCGGGCGCGGTGGCGGCTGGTCACTGGTCGGCGGCGCCCGGACCGACCTCAGCGGATTGACGGCGTCCGAAGCGCAGTCCCTGTTCCTGATGCTCGGGCCGGTGGCCGCCGCCTCCGTCGCCCCGGAGGTCAGTTCCGCCCTGCGCAAGCTCGTCCGGGCGCTACCGGATACCTTCCGAGCCGACGCCGAGGCCGCCGCCGCGGCCGTCATGGTGGATCCGGCCGGCTGGGGAAAGACCGACCCTGAACTTCCGGAGTTCGTCGAACTCCTGCAGTCGGCGGTCGTTCGCCGACGCAAGGTGCGCTTGGACTACGCCGGCCGGACCCGCGAACCGACACGGCGGCTGGTGGATCCGTGGGGCCTGATCGACAAGGGCGATATCTGGTACTTGATCGCGGGCACCGACCAGGGCCAGCGCACCTTCCGGGTCGATCGAATCGTGGACGCCATCCCGACGGATCTGGTCGCCGAACGACCAGCTGAGTTCGACTTAGCACAAGCCTGGGAACGGGTGGTCGGCTGGGTCGAGCAGAAACGTTCGCTGCTGTCGGCGACCGTGCTGATCAAAGCCAGGTTCGTGGCGGTCCTGGAGAGCCAGTTCGGTCGGCACTGTGAAGTGCTGGAAACCCTCGACGACGGGCGGCTGCGGGTCCGGCTCGCGGCACCGGTCCCCCTGATGATTGCCCAGCATCTGGCCGGCTGGGGCAACCTGGTGGAGGTCGTCGAGCCGGACTCGGTCAAGGACGAACTCGCCCGGCTCGGTGCCGAGCTGGTTCGCCGTTATTCGCGCTGACCAGGCACCAGATTAACCCGAAGCTGGTCCCAAAACCTTGTCGCTGCAGCCCGATTCGCCAAAACATGTCCCCCATAACCATCAGGCTCCGGAGGGCCAGGCCCGGGAATGCGAGGTGAAGAACTGTGCATCGCTGTGCACCGGGATGACGCAGAGGAGATGACCGCTCGGCGCCCGCAGGACGTGGCAGTCAAGCCATCGTGAGACCTCGACCGCTCCCAGCCCCAGCAGCCTGGCGACCTCGGCGTCGAGATCGTCGGTCTCGATATCGATGTGGTAGCGCGGGCCGTCCTCAACTGCCTGCACCGCCGTGACAAGCTCCGGCAGGGCGTCGACCAGGCGGATGAACTGTTCCTCCCCGACGACAGGCTGAGCGGGTACGCCCAGCGCGGCGGCCCAGAACGCCGCCGCCCGATCGGCCTCGGCGGAAGGCGTATCAATGAAAATGCCATATACCCGGCTCCGATGCACGAGGCCCACCTTAGGACAAGCCGCCCGCGGACCCCGCCCGACTGGCCTCGATTGGCGCAGTCACTACGGTAGGTGCCAGGTACGACTAGTACGACTCGTCACCCCCTCCCAGAAGGGCACCACAGATGGCCAGGAAGTCTAAGGGCCTGCTCGCCGCAGCGATGGCCTTCGCCGCCACCCCGCAGGGCCGAGCGCTGCTGCAGCAGGCCAAGGAATACGCAAGCCGCCCGGAGACCAAGCAGCGCGCCCAGCAATTGATCGCTCAGGCGCGGTCGCGGCGCAAGGGCGGAACGACGCCGTCCACGCCGCTGCGAGACTCCACCTCCCCGCCGTACGGGACCCCTCCGAAGCCCTGAGTTCAGACCGCCTCACCGTCTGAGCGCGTCCACCACCGCCACCGAGCCCTTCGCTGCACCGGCTTGAACTCGGTGGCGGGAGGCGGTTTGGGCGCGGGTCGCGCCTGGCGCCAGGCGGCAACTGTCTGCTCGACGTCGAGCACCCCGACGGCGACGAGGGGACCTTCCGCCGGGCGCCGGTACTGGTTGAGCAGTCGCCGGTTGAAGTCGGCCACCGCTTCACGCAGCAGCGGCTCGGAGGGCACCTTCGCGAGATCGGCCAGCAGTTCGGTCCGCTCCTTGCGCAGGGCGAGCAGGGGCGGAAGCAATCCGCGCAGGTCACCGCCCTCGCGCTGGACCCAGTCCACCGCCCAGTGTGCCGCGGTGAACGGCCGGTCCAGGTTCGGGAGTGGTTTACCGGCGCCAGGCAGGTCATCGAAATCGCCGCGTTCGGCCGCCTCCCGGATCTGCCGATCGATCCAGGTCTCGTGTCGCACCCAGGGCGGTTTACGCTCGGTCACCCCGTGCCTCGCTCAGCCAGCTGCGCTGGAATCGATCAAGGAAGCGGCGTAGTCGGGCACATAGGTCGCGATCTCTCTCGGCGGACGGACGTAACCCTGCGATTTCGGCCGCGGCGGCAGTTCGATCACCGACTGCTCGACCGGCTGGTAAGGAATCGTCGAGAGCAGGTGCGCCATCATATTCAGCCGAGCATGCCGCTTGACGTCGCTCTCGACGACGTACCAGGGCGCTTCGGAGGTGTCCGCGTGCACCATCATCTCGTCCTTTGCCCGGGAGTAGTCCTCCCACCGATTGATGGATTCCAGGTCCATCGGCGAGAGCTTCCACTGCCGCATCGGGTCGTTCAGTCGAGACTCAAACCGGCGCTGCTGCTCGGCGTCGCTCACCGAGAACCAGTACTTCCGCAGCAGGATGCCGTCCTCGACCAGCATCCGCTCGAAGATCGGGCACTGGTGCAGGAACCGTCGGTGCTGTTCCGGAGTGCAGAAACCCATCACCTTCTCCACCCCGGCGCGGTTGTACCAGGAGCGGTCGAAGAACACGATCTCCCCCGCGGCAGGCAACTGCTCGATGTACCGCTGGAAGTACCACTGGCTGCGCTCGCGCTCGGTCGGCGCGGGCAACGCGGCGATCCGCGCGACTCGCGGGCTCAAGTACTGGGTGATGCGTTTGATCGTTCCGCCCTTGCCCGCGGCGTCCCGACCTTCGAAGATGACCACGATGCGGGCGCCCTCCGCCCGGGCCCACTCCTGAACGACCACGAATTCGGCCTGCATGCGCAGCAATTCCGCCTCGTACACCGACGAACGCACCGGCTTGGAACGAACCGCCTCGGTGGTCCCGGCACCCTTACCCTTCTTCGCCATGCCACCCATATTGCCTCACCGTCCATTCTTTCGCCCTTCGTCGCCGACCGCTTTCACTCGTCGAGTCGGGCCCCGCGGTCACCGTCTCGCCCACTGCCGCCCCGACGCCGGAAGGCAGCATCGCTCAATCGGTCGGGTCTAGCTTCAACTGATCACCAGGAAGGGCAGGGCTCACTCGGGTGGGATCCGCCGCACACCGCTCAACAGGTTCAGCCAACCGGCCGGATCGCTGACGGCGAACCGGCGACCGGTGACTTCCTCCGGCTCGATCCGAATGAACCGGTGCTTCGGATCGCCATGCCACGGTTCGAGCGGCAGGTCGACGGTGTCCAGCAGATCATGCAGTTGCCGGATCTCTTCCGCGCGTCCCTTGACGATCACGCTCCACGCCTCGGCAGTGGATTCGTCGTACCCGTCAACCTCGAACGCGACTGGCGCGGACCCGATCGAGCCGGCCAACTTGGTACCGTCCGCCGTCCGGAAGATGATGGTGCCTCGGTCGACGACGTGATTGACGGGGAAGATCTCGGGCCGCTCGGCCACGATGACGGCGAGCCGGCCGATCGAGACCGATCGCAGCAGTTCCCAGCAGGTGTCTACTTCCAGGGATCTGATCTCGCTCATCGGAGAGTCATCCATCTGACGACTCTATCCCTCGCCCGCTGGCCGGCCTGGCAATTCGTTGGCCATTAGCCAGTAAACGCCGAGTTGCTTGACGGTCGCCGAGAAGGCGTCGAACTGGACGGGTTTGACCACGTAGCTGTTGGCGCCGCCCTCGTATCCTTGGACCAGATCTAGATCCTCTCGGGAGGAGGTCATGATTACCACAGGAAGCACATGGGTCCGCGCATCCGCCCGGATGGCTTTGAGAACGTCGAGGCCACCGATCTTGGGCAGGTTCAAGTCCAGCAGGACCACGACCGGCTGATCCATGACGTCGCGGCCTGCATGGGCTCCACGACCAAAGATATAGTCAAGCGCTTCGGCACCATCTCGGGCCACGATGATGTCGGTCAGCAAGACCTCCTTCCGCAATACCCGGCAGGTTAGCTCCTCGTCGTTGGCGTCGTCCTCAACCAGCAGGATTGTTGAACGCTTCGCGGTCACCTGGCCACCCCGGACAGAGTGAAATGGAAGGTGGCACCGAGGTTCACACCGCCCTCGGCCCAGATCTGCCCACCGTGCCGCTGGATGATTCGCTGCACCGTCGCCAATCCGATGCCGGTCCCGGCGAACTCCGCCGGAGTGTGCAGTCGCTGGAAAACGCCGAAGAGCTTTCCCGAGTAGTCCATGTCAAAGCCTGCACCATTGTCTTGGACGAAGTAGGCGCGATCCTTGTGGCCGAACTCGATGCGCGCCTCGGCTCGGCCGGCCGTGAATTTCCAGGCGTTCGAGAAGAGATTGTCCAGCGCGTTGGCCAGCAGTACCTCGTCACCTTGGACGATCAAGTCGGGCTGGACGACGGTGATGACCTCTCGGTCGGGCGAGGCGTGGGCCAGCCGTTCAAGAGCCAATGCCGCCAGCGCGCTGAGATCTACTCTGGCAGAACTCAGTTCCTGGTGCGTGACCCGAGCTAGCAGAAGCAGGCTGTCGATCAGGTTCGCCATCCGCTGGGCCGAGCTGCGGACCCGCTGCAGGTAATCTTGTCCGCCGCCATCGAGAAGGTGTCCGTATTCGCTCGCCAGCGCCTCACTAAATCCATCGATTGCCCGCAACGGCGCCCGAAGATCGTGAGCGACCGAGTAGCTGAACGCCTCGAAGGCCTTGCTGGATGTCTCCGCCTTCTCCCTGGCTGCGGCCAGGGCAGCCTCGGTCTCCATGCGCTCGGTGATGTCCCGGACGACTTTGGATGCGCCGACCAGAGCGCCGCTTCGATCCCGGATCGCGGACATGCTGATCGACACGTCAACAAGGCTGCCGTCCTTGCGTGCCCGGACCGCGTCGTGGATACCGACTCGCTCCCCCCTCCGGAGTTGGGCGAGCATGACGTCTACTTCGCCGTCTCGACCTTTGGGCACGAGCATGGCCATCGGCTGACCGACCGCCTCCTCGTTGCTGTAGCCGAAGATGCTCTCCGCCGCGTTGTTCCAGCTAACGATCAGCCCGTCCAAAGTCTCGCTGATGACGGCGTCATTTGAATCGACAATGGCCGCCAACTGAAAGCGCGCCGCCTCGAGCTCGCGCCGCTCAGTCAAATCCCGGATCGTGCTGGCGACGAGCATCTCGCCGTCCGATTCCAGCGGACTGAGGCTGATTTCCACCGGGAACTCGCTACCGTCCTGGCGTCGACCAGACAGCTCGAGGCCGACCCCCATAGGACGAACCCGGGGCGTGCTCTGGTATTCCTTCCGCCGCATGACATGCGTTTCCCGAAGGTGTTCAGGCAATAGGATTTCCACCGCTGCGCCCAGCAATTCCGCACGCGGGTAGCCGAACATCTCCGCAACCTGAGCATTCAGTGTCACGATTCGGCCCTCGGAATCCGAGATCACCGTGGCATCGGGGGCGACTGCGAGGAGCCAGCGCATCCTGGGATCCTCAGACGCCGCTTTGGACGACGTCGCGGCCGCCTCGGCAATCTTCTTCATCGGCCCGCCTCGCTGAATCATTGCCATCGCGCGCCCTTACGCGTCCCTTCGATGATAGCCCCGGAGATCACTAAGAGTGTTGCTCACGGCGCTCTCAGTGAGAATCGAGCCGGGCGGGCCCGGAGAGCCTTGAGAGGTTCAGGACGGTTTCGTCGCACCCGGCCGGGCATATCGCCGTCAGGTGATGGCGCAGCATGAGGTGTCCCCGTTCAGCGCTGAGCTTGGTCCAGGGCCTCCTGTTCGACCAGGAGGCCCTGGCGTTCGTAGCGCTTGCGGTTGCGGGCGAAGCGCACCACCACCGCGGACAGCGAGCTGGCCTTCCTCGCCCGGCGGGTGAGTCCGGCGTCCCCACTCGGCAGGAACACCAGATGATCGAGGCCGGCGCACACCAGGCAGAACGGTCCCGGGCCGTCCATGATCAGAAACATTCCGGTGCCGCCGCACCCGGTGCAGACCCACTCCTTGTGCGGCCAGATCACCACGAGTTCGGGCGCCTCGTTCAGCTTGTCGATCACCTGATCGACGGCCGCCTCCGACAGTTCGGGAGAAAACCACAGGGTGCTGAAGTGACGCTCGGACTCCGGCGTCCCCGACTCGGTGAACTGGAGTTCGTGACGGCGACGGCTGCCCCCGATGTAGACCACCTCGCGGGGGCGCAGTCCCTGGCTCGTGGCCCACTCCGGCAGATAGCCCAGTACCGAGGCGATCTTCTGTGGCTTGACCTGGATCGCCTGATCGAGGGATCCAGCCGTCCGGCCCTGACGCCAGGAGTCAACGTGTACCTGCACCAGCCAGCGCATGCCGATCAGGACGTCGAGCGGGGCAACGTAGCCCTGCTCAGCCAGAACTTCCTCCGCCGCCACCCGCGCTCGGTCGAGGTCACTCATCAGCGGTCGACGCGAGCGCCGCCACCCGCGGCGAGCTTGAGCACCTCGGCCTTGGTCGCCATCGTCGTATCGCCGGGGGTGGTCATGGCCAGCGCGCCGTGCGCGGCGCCGTAGTCCACCGCGGTCTGTAGCGGCACGCCCGACAGTAAGCCGTAGATCAGGCCGGACGCGAACGAGTCGCCGCCACCGACCCGGTCGAGGATCTCCAGTCGTTCACGGTGAGTCGCCTGGACGACGCCCGTGGACCGGGACCAGGCGATCGCCCCCCAGTCATTGATGCCGGCCGAGCGCACAGTGCGCAGGGTGGTGCCAATGACCTTGAAGTTCGGGTACTCCGCAGCCGCCTTTTCGATCATCGCAGCGAATGTGTTCACTTCCAGGGCCGAAAGGTTCTCGTCCACCCCCTCGACCTCGAAGCCGAGGCTCGCGGTGAAATCCTCCTCGTTGCCGATCATCACATCGATGTACTTGGCGATCTTTCGGTTGACCTCCTGGGCCTTGGCCTGGCCACCAATCGCTTTCCACAGGCTCGGGCGGTAGTTGAGGTCGTACGAGACGACCGTGCCGTACTTCTTCGCCGCAGTGACCGCTTCGACGACGGTATCGGCGGCCGACTCGCTCAGCGCGGCGAAGATCCCACCGGTATGCAGCCAGCGCACCCCCAGCTCACCGAAGAGGTGATCCCAGTCCACATCGCCCGGTTTGAGTTGGGACGCCGCAGTGTGGCCTCGATCGGAGACGCCTACCGCGCCGCGGACGCCGAAACCGCGCTCGGTGAAGTTCAACCCGTTGCGCACCGCCGACCCGATTCCGTCGTACGGCGCCCACCGGATGAACGAGGTGTCCAGGCCACCAGTCAGAATGAAATCTTCGACCAGCCGCCCAATCTCGTTGTCCGCCAAGGCAGTGACGATGGCTGCCCGCAGACCGAAGGCTCGGCGCAGACCTCGCGCGACGTTGTACTCTCCGCCGCCCTCCCAGACCTGGAAGGACCGGGCCGTGCGGATCCGCCCGGCACCGGGGTCTAGTCGCAGCATCACCTCACCGAGGGACACCACATCGAAATGACACTCGGATGCGGGTCGGATGCTCAGATCAGCCATCGTCAAACTCCTTCAGCAGGTGGGTCAGCAGGTCAGTGAGCAGTGGGCCGGACCGACAGCAAGGCAACCGCGTCGGCGGTCAGCCGCTGGATACCGGCGAAGTTGCCAGCCTTGATCAGGTCCCGCGGAACCATCCACGAGCCTCCGACGGCCAGCACTGCTGGAATGGCGAGGTACTCGGCCAGGTTCGCGGGGCCGATCCCCCCGGTCGGCACGAACCTGACGTTGCCGAAGGGCGCTGCCAGCGCCTTGATCGCACCCGCACCGCCGCAGGTCCCCGCCGGGAAGAACTTGAGGGTGGTCAGACCGAGCTCGAGGGCGGCCTGCACCTCGGTCGCGGTGACGGCCCCGGGCAAGGCAAGCACCCCGCGCTCCTGGCAACGTTCCACGACCGAGCGGGACAGCCCAGGTGAGACCACGAACGTGGCCCCGGCATCCACCGCCTGGTCCACCTGCGCCGGGGTCAGTACCGTTCCCGCGCCAACGATGAGGTCACCGCGGGCGGCCATCGCCCGAATCGCATCCGGAGCAGCGGCGGTACGGAAGGTCACCTCGGCGACCGGCAGCCCACCGGCAACCAGCGCACCGGCCAAGGCGTCGGCATCGGCGGCGTCATCAAGCACCACAACCGGAACCAGGCGAGCGGCAGCGAGGGCGGACAGGACAGTCATTGAAAGATCCATTCAGTAGGAATCATGGCTGACGGCTCGACGGAAATCACCTGTCAGCCAAGACAGTCAGGTTGCGGACGCCGGACGTGGAGCCTCGAACAATCAGCTGAGAGGGCAAGTGGATGGCATTGTCAGGCAACGTCTTTCCCGCCAGCTGTGCCAACAGCAACTCCAGACCGATAGATCCGCTGCGGGTGATCGCTAGCTGAACGGAGGTCAGCCCGGGCTGCGAGGCGGCACCCACATCGAGGTCGTCGATCCCCACAATGCTCAGGTCCTCGGGACAGCGACGCCCCAGCAATCGCGCGCCGGCCTGTACTCCCAGCGCGATCAGATCATTGAAGGCGATGACGGCGGTGGCACCGCTCGCGACAACGGCCGCTGCGGCGGCGAGGCCACCGTTGACCGTTGCCGACTGGTTGCCCACCGTCGTCAATTCGATCTCCCATTCCGCCGCGAAGTGAGTGACAAGCTGGAGGCGACGCTGATTTGCCCACGACGACACCGGGCCTGGCACGAAGGTGATCCTGCGGTGGCCCAGCGCGACGAGATGCTCCATCGCCTGGCGCAGGCCTTCCTCCCCATCCATCAAGACCGATGGAGCGAAGTCAACCTCGCCGTTGATGACCACCAGAGGGGTAGCACCGATCGCTTCCTTGATGGCTGCGGCGGGCAGTCGTGGAGAACACAAGATGACGCCGTCTGCACTTCGCCCCAGGCTGCGGAGCATTTCCTGCTCGCGGTCGGCGTCCTCGGCCGTGCTCCCCAGCAACATCTGGTGTCGCCCATGCCAGGCTTGATCCTGAATGCTGCGCAGGAGAGCCGCGTTCACGGCGTTCCCGATGTCGGGCACCAGCACGGCAAATGTCCGAAACTTGCTTTGGGTCGGCGCGTCGAACTTGAGCCCCGCCGCTGCCGCAAGCACTTTTCGACGAGTCTCAACCGCGAGCCGATCTGGGTCGCTGAAGGCCCGTGACGCTGTCGCCAGGGAGACGCCCGCGACCCGAGCCACATCCGTCAGTGTCGCGGCCATCGTGATCTCCCCAGTTTGCTCGACTAAGCAGAACCATGAGCGATGTTGTACAAGATTGTCAAGATCTTGTACCTCATGACGGGCCAGACCATTGCCCGTTCACGACCTTACTCAGCGGGCTCGGATGGGAACTGCGGCCCCTGAAAGCGGGACCTTTGCCCCTCACCCTCCGACCCGGATGGCACAACGATCAAGGCACGAACTGATTTCGCACAGCGGGAGTCACCATGAAGAACCAGGTTGACAGGGTCGTCGTCGGATACGATGGCTCGGCTCATTCCCAGGCAGCTTTGGCCTGGGCCGCGGCCGAGGCCGAGCGCCGTGGGCGCCCGCTCACGGTGGTTCACGTGCTCGACTACGTGGGGATGATCCCGAGCCCGATGGGCCCTTTCAGCTGGCCGGACGTCGACGACGAGAACTTTGCCCGGACGGCGAAGGACGGCGTCGAACTGGCCCGCAAGAGCGCCACCTCGATCGAGATCACCGCAGTCACCCGGATTGGCCAAGTGGCCGGTACCTTGATTGATTTCTCCCCTGGTGCAGACCTTCTCGTCGTCGGAACCCGAGGACACAGCGAATTTACCGGCACTGTCCTTGGATCGGTGAGCTTCACGGTGAGCGCATACGCGCACTGCCCGGTCGTGGTCGTTCGCGGCAGGTCCGACCTGCCGACCGATGGGCTGCCCGTGGTGGTCGGTGTTGATGGATCACTCTGTTCGGACGAGGCAGTGTTGTACGGCGCGGACGTCGCTGCCGCTTCGGAGTCGCCGTTGAGCATTGTCTCGGCGTACCGAACATTCGCCTCCACGCCCTGGGGCGGGAGGGGCAACAGCATCGATCTCGAATCCGAAGGCAGGCCGAACTTCGATACGGTGGCCAGGGAATCGGCGCAGAACGTCGTCCTGGCTGCCGCCAGAATTGCCGGAAACGCTTATCCCGAACTGATTATTACTGAGCAATCGGCGGAAGGGCCACCCGCTCG
>JANNPJ010000659.1:0-7775 GCA_031400005.1 Kineosporiaceae bacterium
TTTCCTGATCGGGCCGCTCGCCGCCCTGGTGACGGTGCTGTTGTCGTTCCAGTCCGGACGAGGCGCTGGATGAAGTTCAGAAGACACGCGAATTAAATACGTTGTGGTCCTCGGCCCGGGGGCCCTACCCTTAACGAGTCGTCATAGAGCGATCATCAAGGCCTCCCCGAAGGGGGCCCGGCCGTACCAGAGTGGGGAGGTGGCAGTAATGGGTAACAACTTGGCAGCTGATGTCGCGTACGCGGCTTCGCGCCTGACCCGTGTTGCTGTCACCGCCGAACTCGCGGTGTATCAGCGCGCAGTCACGTCAGCGGATCCCAGGGGACAGGTCTGCCCGTTCACGGGTGGCACCGGCTTCCAGGCCCTCGCATGGGGCGGAAGCGACCTGTCCGCTCAGCGCGACCGGTCGGCTCGCGGTCGGATTGCTCAGGGTCAGTCGGCTCAGAGCGGCCCGTCAGCTCAGGGTCCGATCGCTGAGGCTCCGTCCTTTGGCGTCTTGCGGTCCGACATCGCTGCCCGTAACAGCGCCGTCAAAGGCGCCTCCAGCGTCATGCACAACGTCTCGCTCAGCAAGCCCCGCACCGGGTACTGCGCCATAAGTGGCACCGGATAGGTCTCCTGCCTATCGGCCTCACTCAAGCCGCGGACCCCCGCTTCGGGTCCGCGGCTTTTTCGTTGTCTGACACCAAAACCACTCGGTACTTCGATCTATCAGACCGACCGAAACGATCCGGTGCACCAGGCCGGTAATGAAACCAAGGGGATGAACACCGTGCAGCTCACCGCCCTACTCGACGCATTGGTGGAAGAGGTCGACGTGACCACAACCACTGACATGCCGTGTCGAGTCTTCGACGCGGAGCTTTGGTTCGCAGAGTCTCCGGCCGATGTCGAACGCGCCAAGACTCTCTGCCACGACTGCCCGGTCCGGACCGAGTGCCTCGCCGGAGCTCTGGAACGCCACGAACCGTGGGGTGTCTGGGGCGGCGAGCTGTTCGCGGCCGGCGTCGTGGTTCCGCGCAAGCGGCCCCGGGGGCGTCCGCGTAAGTGCGTGGTGGCGGCCTGATCGCCGCCGCCCGCACGGCGTGTACGTCCTGCGACCGGCGCCGGCAGGTCACCCTGCCGGCGCCCACCAACTGATCACTAGGACATGCATATTGATCATCGGCACCCCGCCGGTGGTCGGGATTGAGGACGTCGTGCAGGGTTACTTCGCTCATGAAATGTTCCATCTAAACCAACTCGAGCTCGAGCAGCAGGCCACCCTTCAGCGAACCGTCAGCCTGGCCGTTCGGGCCAGGACCCGGACGGCGAAGGCAGCAAAGACGGCTCGCGAGGCGTCGAGGGTGCGCGCAACAGAGGCCGTTGACGGTTCCGGCGAACGCGCACGCGCACGCCGATCGGGCGTCCGGGTGGCCCGCTGACCACCTCGGCGGCACGTCGATCCGAGAAGTTCATCAAAAAAGTCTGAGAACAATGCATCTGAGGAGCAACGCCGCGCCTCTTCGATGCGTCAATGACAACAGATGGGGCCTGACCGTAGGAGGGGATGGTCAGGCCCCATTTCATTGAACGCTCGGATAAATGCGACGATCAATGCGACGATCGTGAGCGCAACCCACGATCGCTCACCTTTGGCCGCGATTCCCCACCCTTCGGGCGGGAGGTGCCCCCCTGCACGGTTGCCCGCTGATGGATGTCATTGAACGACGTCACGGTTGCGGCATCAGGCCTATGGTCTGTTCATGAAAGCCGAACCGTCAGGGCAGGAACCGGCCCGGTCCGTAGAAGTGCTGGCCAGCGAACCCGTGACTGCCGAGGCCGTGGCCGCGACAGGGCGGGCCGTCGAGGCGCTGGCCGTCGAGCTCGCCTCGCCGGAACTGGCTCACATCATCGATCTGATCGCCTATCCGGACGCAGACGCTGGACAGCCCGCGGTCATCGTTCGAAATAGCGGCGGTGCGGTCCGGCTCTGGCGCACCGACAGTGGGCAGGAGCGGCACGAACTACTGACCGGTCGCGACCCGGTCGCGAACACCGACCCGTTGGCCTTTCTGCCGTATCGGCTGGAGTGCGCCGACCCGGGGCCGGACAACGCGCGCAACGCCTACCCGGAGCCGGCTCGTCGGTTGCTCTCCTTCTTCGCCGACCCCGATCGCAGCCCCGACCTGGTCGTCGTCCACACGCCGCGACATTTCTTTCCCGAGCGGGGTGGGCACCGGGGGGAACACGGTTCGCTTGACGTCGTGCAGTCCAGGGCGCCGTTCCTGCTGTCCGGGGCCGGTGTCCGGCCGATGGGTTTGGTGGCCGACCATGCCCGGACGGTCGACGTCGCACCGACGCTGCTGCACCTGGCCGGGGTGGGGCCGGAGCACCACCGGGACGCCGATGGCGCCCCGCTCGATGGGCGGGCTCGCACCGATCTTGCCGAGGCCGGCTCGGGGAGGTTCGTGATCGGCCTGCTGTGGGATGGTGCGCACTGCTCGGATCTGCTGTCGTTGGCTGCAGCCGGTGAACTGCCCGCCGTGGCCCGGTTGCTGGCCGCCGGCTCCGCCTTGACCGGCGGCGCGATCGCCGAATTCCCCAGCGTGACGCTGTGCAATCACACCTCGGCGCTGACCGGAGTAGGGCCTGGTCGACACGGCGTGATCGGGAACATTTTCTACGATCGTGCCCGAGACGAACGGATTCTCGCCAATGACGAGACCACCTGGCATCGCAGCGCCGAGTGGCTGCGTCCGGGGGTCCTGACCGTGTTCGAGATGCTCGCGCGAGCCCAGCCGACGGCCACGTCGGCCTGTCTCAATGAGGCGATCGATCGGGGCGCAACGACGTCAACGATGCAGGTGATCCGGGCTGAAGGCGATGAGCGTGGCGCGGGCAGCCTGGACGGCGTCCTGCCAGTCGCCGAGGACAGCCCCTATCTTGGCTGCCACGCCCATCTCGAGGACAGCTACTACCGGTGGTGCACCAGGGTGGACGACGCCGGCCTCACCCAGATTCTCGGCCTCTTCGCCGATCCGGCCACCGCCCCGCAGCTGACCTGGTGGTCCAGCGTTGTGACGGACGCCGGACACCACGCCGGTGGCACCCGCTCCCGGATCGCCCAGGACAGCCTGCGCGACGCGGATCGCCGGTTGGCCGCCTTCCTGGCTCATCTCGACGGTCTCGGCGTGACCGATCAAGTGACGTTCCTACTCACGGCGGATCATGGATTCGAGGCCGCAGATGAGACAGTCACCGGTTCCTGGACGGCGGTACTGGACGACGCCTGCCACCGCCTAGGGGTGACCTACCGGGACGAAGGCCCCGGTTTCATCTACCTGACCCCGAACTCCTGAACCCGGGTCCTGAACCCAGCCCTTGACCCGTGCTCTGAACCGGGGCCGGAATTACGGTTGTCGGTCGGTTCCGGCTTCGAACTCGTGCAACCGGGCCCGCGCGCAACTGTCGCAGTCCCAGACCGCCACGCCGTCAATCACCGACCAGGCCCCCAGTACGCGGACCAACCGCTCGGGGGCGAGCGCTGCGCACTGCCGGCAGGTGGTTCGCTCACCACCTTGGGTGGGGATGCGGGCCAGACCAATGAGTTCGTGGTCTTCGTGATGGATAGTTTCTGAACGCATCGAGCGCTTCATAGCTACCAGGGTAGGCCCCTGTCATCACGCCTGGATGAACATTCACCTCTCTGGGCGATACCTGAGCGTCATCTGTGCGTAGCTTGATTTTGCTGGTTAGGCCAATATTGTCTCACATATCAATATTTGAATCTCGTTATCTGAACATTGCGTTACCGTCGCGGAATGGAACAGCAGCGTGGACCCCGGCGATGGGTGGTGCTGGCAATCGGCATGATCGCTTTGATCGCCGCCTGCGCCTTCCAGTACGGCCTGCCCTTCCTGGTCCCGGCGTTCCGGGCGGACGGGCTCTCGCTGGCCCAGGCCGGTCTGCTGGTGTCCGCACCGATCTTCGGCGTCCTGTGCGCCCTGGTGATCTGGGGCGCGATCACCGACTGGCTCGGGGAGCGGTGGGTGCTCGTGGCCGGGCTGACCGGGGCCGCGGTTGCCCTGCTGGCCGCGGCCACCTCCGACGACCTCGTGGTGATCGGTGTTCTGCTGTTCGTGGCCGGCGCCTGTGCCGCCTGCGTCCATGTCGCCAGCGGCCGGTTGATCCTCGCCTGGTTCCCGGTCCAGGAGCGCGGACTGGCGATGGGCCTGCGCCAGACCGGCCAGCCACTCGGCGTCGGGGTGGCGGCGCTGGTTCTGCCGGTCCTCGGCGGCCGCAACACCGCCAGTGCCCTGGTCTTCCTTTCCAGTTGTTGTTCCGTTGCGGCGCTCCTGATCGTCATTGGTGTCCGGGATGCCCGGCGCGAGCCGGCTCCGGCCGTCAAGGCGGCATCGCCGTACCGAGGTGGTTACCTGTGGCGGGTCCATCTGGCCAGTGCGCTGATGGTGATCCCGCAGTTCACGGTGGCAACTTTCGCCTTCGATTACCTGGTCAACGGCCGCGGCTGGAGCCTCGCGACGGCCGGGCCGCTGCTGGCCGGCGCGCAGGTAGGTGGGGCCGGCATCCGGCTGGCGGCTGGCTGGTGGTCCGACCGGGCCGGTAGCCGACTCGGTCCGATGCGGACTCTCTGCCTTTCGACAGGTGCAGTGCTCTTGCTGCTGGCGGTGGGCTCGGCGAGCGGGTCCGCGCTCGCCGTCCTGGCGGTCCTGGTGGCCGCGATCCTCACAGTCAGTACCAATGGGCTGGCGTTCACGGCGGTCGCCGAGCGAGCCGGTCAGGTCTGGGCGGGCCGGGCGCTCGGGGTGCAGAACACCGCCCAAAACATCTGCGCCGCTGCCACCCCACCGGCGATGGCCATGGTAATCACCGGCCTCGGCCCGGTGTCCGGCTACCCGGCGGCCTTCTCGGCCGTCGTGGTGCTTCCGTTGCTGGCAGCCGTGGTGTTGCCGGTCGCCACCGAAAATCAGCGACGGCTCTCAGACTCAGACCAGGTCCGGCTCGATCGATGACTCGAACCCTGGTAGCCACTGGTCCAGCACCTCGAGGACGGGCACATCGCCCTCGATTTGGCACAGCACGGCGATCCCGCCGATCCAGACGCGGTGGATCAGCAGATACTCGGGCGGCAGGTTGAGCTTGAGCCCGATCGTCCATTGCGGTCGCCGGGGGTCGTTGATGTGCTGGAACAATTGCCGCATCCAGGCCCGCTCGAAGCGCCAGACCGGCTGGCGGGCCGGCTCCAGGAACGGCTCCAGATAGCTGAGCAGGGCAGGGCCATCGAGATTGATTGACGCCTTGATGAAGCCTTCCTCGCGCAGCCCGCCGACCACCTCGTCGGCCTGGCCACGCAGCGCCATCGTCAGCAGTCGGCCGATTTCCTTGGGCATGCCCTGCGGGAGCCGCTTCACCGCCCCGAAATCGAGGACGCCGAACCGCCCGTCCGCCAGCAGCCGATAGTTGCCCGGATGCGGATCGGCGTGCAGCAGACCGGCCCGTGCCGGACCGGCCATCAGGAACTCCAGATACCGGCGGGCACCGAGATCTCGCTCCTCCTGGGTGCCGGAGGCGATCAGTACCGACAGCGGGACACCTTCGAGCCATTCGCTGACGATCACCCGCTCGCTACTGGCCAGCACGTCCGGAATGGCGAACACCGGGTCGTCGCGGAACACCTTGGCGAACTTCGCCTGGGTCTTCGCTTCGAGGTGATAGTCGAGCTCCTCGACCATCCGAGCCTTCAACTCTTCGAGGATCGGCTTGATGTCGAGCCCGGGGATCCAGCCGGCGGCGACTCGCCCGACCCTCGCCACCTGGTTCAGATCCGAGATCAGCGCCTCGGCCGCCCCGGGATACTGGATCTTCACGGCAACCGGTCGCCCGTCCCGCCAGACCGCCCGGTGAACCTGGCCGATGGACGCCGCTGCGGCCGGCGTGTCGTCGAAGCTCTCGAACTTGCGTCGCCAGCGCGGGCCGAGTTGCTCGGCAAGGATCTTATGAACCGTGGCCACCGGCATCGGCGGAGCCGAGTCCTGCAGTTTGGTCAGGGTGGCTCGGTAGGGACCGGCGATCTCCTCCGGCAACGCGGCCTCGAAGATGCTCAGGGCCTGGCCGAACTTCATCGCCCCGCCCTTGAGCTCGCCGAGCACCCGGAAGAGCTGCTCGGCGGTGCGGGCCTGCATCTCGGCGGCAACCATCTCGGCCGGCTTCCCGCCGATCCGCTTTCCGATGCCCCAGGCAGTACGTCCGGCGAAGCCGAGGGGCAGGCTCGCCAGCTTGGCCGTACGGGTAACCGCACGACGGGGGAGGTCTGTCACGATTCCATTGTCCTCGTCAGCGCACCGCCGCGCGCGTCCGCCAGGCTCTGATCCGCCCGCCGATCTGTCGAGCGGCCTCGCATTTCGCGTACCGTGACCAGATCGTCGCCGAATGCGACCCGGCCAGGGGTCAAATCGGGCGGGGAACCGGGAGGCTGTGGAGGCCAGTGACAACCACATCCGGGATGCGCCGGCCAGTTCCGCCGGGCGATCAACCCGTCCGGTAGCTCGATCTCCAGGGTGGCTCCGGCGGTGGCTGGCTCGGTGACGCCGTCCAGATGGGCCAGGACCTGGAGCGCGACCAGCCCGGCTGCCAGCGTCGATACCGCAGTTTCCTCTGGCTGCAGGGTTCCCGAAGCCGGACGGAGTAGCTGAGCCAGGACTGACGGCCAGGCGGGATCCCGATCGCCCCGGTGTAGATCGAGGCACCGCAGGCAGGGACCGGTGCCCGGCCGGACCAGCGGCCCGACCACGATGTCATCTTCCCGGATCACTACCGACAAGTGTGCCTGGTCAGCGCTGAGCAACCGGCCGGCGGCAGCCGCGTCGGCGGCGCCGTATTCGATCAATACGACCAGATCCGGTCGATCCAGTGGGTCTGTCGGGGCGCGCTCGGCTCGTCCGGAGCGGGGTTTTGATCTCCCGGCTCGGCTGCCGAACCGGCGGACGGCGTCCAGTGCGGCCTCCTCGCGAGGTCGGCCCAGATCCGGGCGTCCGGCGCCGCCGGGAGCCAGGTCACCGGCCGTCACCCGGTGTTCATCGCCGATCAAGAGTTCACCCACGCCTGCGGCGGCGAGTGTGGTGGCAACGGTGCTGCCGAGTCGTCCAGCCCCGGAGATCATCACCCGACGTGACGCTCGAGCGGCGAGCAATCCCCAGCCGTCACCGACGTCCGGATGCACCAGCGACCAAATCGCGGCATCGGGTACGAGCCGGTCAGCCGCGGTGCCCAGCCCATCTCGCACCGATCGACCGACTCCGGTGCCCACCAGCACACCGGCCTCAGTGAGCAGGCTGACCAACTCGCGTCGACGAACAGCGTCCAATCCGTCGTCATCAGCCTCGACGAACGAGGCGTCGACGCCGTCCCGCAACCGATCGATCAGAGGGACGTCGGACGCGGTCAGGCCGGCGATCACCGTGCCTCGGCGTTGCGAGATCCCAATCTGGAGCGTGCCGGCCTCGCGCCAGACCCGGCGCAGTCCGGACTTGATCTGTAACTGCACGGCGACCCCTTCCGACTCCTGCAGCCTGCCATGTCCTGCCGACAACCCGCAGAAGTTATCCACAGGCGGGCGGACCGGGTGGCCAGCACCGCCGTCGCTGGCTCCGAGAGACGGTGATCTCACGGAGTCAGCGCGGGCCGGACATGGCTGACAGGGCCAGCGAGGGCCGTGCGCGGGTGGCAGGGCCAGCGAGGGCCGTGCGCGGGTGGCAGGGCCAGCGAGGGTCGTG
>JANNPJ010000670.1:0-9046 GCA_031400005.1 Kineosporiaceae bacterium
TCCACATCCCGGCCAGCGAGGGGCCACGGCTGCTCCACGGACTCAGGCTAGCGAGCGGGAATCGACTCAGGACGCCCTTCGGCGGCCTCGTCATCGACAACCCGGTGCCCGAACGTGATGTTTCGCCTGGCCGGTGGGCTCTGGCTGGATGAACCGCAGCCGTCAGACATCCCCTTTCTGTCGGCGGCTGCGGTTGACTGGTTGGTACTTCGTGCCGTCGTCGCTGGGGAGCTAAGCAGATACCAGCCGCGCGAGTACGAGGCTGGTATCTGCGTCACCACAGGCTTGTGGCTGGCTCCGGTTCGGGTGCGGTCTGGTTCAGGTGGTGATGGTTATCGCCTGGCTGGTAGAGGTGGAGGGCTGGTTGTCGGCGGTTCCGGTGAAAGTAGCTGTGACGCTGCGTGTTCCAGTCGTGGTGAAGGGGCCGATGTCGATCTTGGCTCGGTTCTTGCTGTCGAGGGTGCCGGTGTGGGTGATGGTTGCGGTACCGGGCCCGCTGACCGTGAGGGTGACCGCTCCGGCGATGGTGGCCCTCGTCTCGGAGCTGACCTCGATGGTGGCTTGTGCCTCCTGCCCGAGCCCGATGCTGGTCTTGTTGAGGGACAGGGCGGTGGTGGTGGTCGCGCGGGTGACGGTGAGGGTGAAGGGGGTACTGGAGGGGCCGAAGGTGGCGTCGCCGGAGTAGAGAACCGTCAGGGAGTGCGTGCCGACGGGAAGGTCGCCGGCCAGCGTGATGGTCCCCTTGCCGTTCGCTGAAAGCGTCTCGGTGCTGATCTGTCGGGTGCCGTCGAGGACGGTGACGGTGCCCGAGGGTTTGGCGCTCGTTGTGGTTTCGGTGCTGGCGACGCGGAGCTGAATGCGCGCAGTGGCGCCGTAGGCAACCGTGGTGGCGTCCGGCGCCGCCGTCAGGGTGACGGCTCGGAGGGCTTGGACGGCGACGAGTTGCCACTGTTCCTGGCGGACGCTGAAGTACTCGAACTGGGTGATGGCTGCGCCGTCGGCCTGGGACGCGCCCTTGACGTTGAGGGAGAGCCCGCTGAAACGGTTGAGGAACAGGTGCGTATCCGCAGCGACCGGGGTGAGGGCCCGCTGCTGATGGGGGGCGTTCCTGTCCGCCCCGAGGTTGGCGGTGGCATCGTTGGCGCGGGAGCGGCCGCCGATCTCCAGCAGGCTGCCACTATGGACGTTACGGACCTTGAGATAGCCCGAGACGTCACGCTCGAAGGTCCAAAGCTGGCTGGTCGCCGTGGTCGCGGTGGCCTGGACGACGGGTGTGCCGTTCGCGGTCCCGGACACGTCCAGGGCCTTGCCGCTGTTGAGGTTGAGGATGCGGTACTGGGTGGCCGGCGGCGGCGGGAAGGTGGCTTTCAAGGTGGGGCGGGTGGTGCGCCCGCCGGCCACTCCACGATCTTGGTCTCGCGGTCGCCCGCCCAGTTGCCTCCGGCGACCTTGCTGAAGGTCACCCCGTCGGTGCTGGTGAAGACGGTGTAGGCGGTGATGTCGCCGTCCGTGGTGTTGTTCCGGTTCCACCGCTTGGGCAGGTATTCGAGGGTGGTGATGTCCGACCAGACACCGCCCAGGTCGATGGTGATGGACTGAGGGAGGACCAGCGATCCCTGGCCCGGGGTGGAGCTCCAGGTCGACCAGCAGGTATCGAACCGGACGTCCGAACGGCCATCCACGGCCTTCAGCGGTCCTTCTCCGGAATGCCACCCGGTGGCGTAGGCGCTGATCGGGGTGACCGGGTGCTCGCAGCGCAGCGGCTGGGTCGGCAGCGCAGCCCGGGACAGGTTCGGGCTCCACGCGGCGCCCACCGCGGCCAGGCGGGTGACGACGTTGGTGTCCAGCACCCCGTTGCGGTTGGGCGGGCAGTTCAGCAGGAACGACGTCCATTTCGGCTCGAGGTCAGTGAGGTGCGACAGGATGGCCGATTGGCTCATCAGGCTCTGGGTGGGCGTGCTCGGGTGCCAGAACCACCCGTTGCTGATCGTCTGCCCCTGCAGCCCCGCGTAGGTGTTGCCCGCCGGAGCCGTCACGCCGAGCGGCTCCTCGAAGAAGATCGCGTCACCCGACCAGGGCACGGACAGGCCTGAGATGTCGATCATCAAGGTCTTGGGCTGCAGCGACTTCACATGCTCGCGGATCTGCTGATAGGGCACGGCTTGCTGGCCCATCTGCCAGGCGTAGCCGTCCGTCATCAACATGTCGATGGTGCCGTAGTTCGTGAGCAGTTCGGTGAGCTGGTTGAGGATGTAGGTGATGTCCGAGGGCTGGATCGCCTGCGTGGTGTCGCCGACGTGACCGCCGAAGGCCTGCACGGGACGGGTGCGGTCCCAGATCGAGAAGTAGAGCCCGACCTTCAGGCCGGCTTTCCGGAACGCGGTGACGTACTACTGCACGACGTCCTGCTGGTAGGAGCTGTTCGCCACCGTGTAAGAGGTTTGGGCGCTGGGCCACAGGCAGAACCCGTCATGGTGCTTGGTGGTGAGCACCCCGTAGCTCATCTTCGCCGCGGCGGCCGCGGCGGCCCACTGCGCGCAGTCCACCGAGGTGGGCGAGAACAGCTTCGGGTCCCGGCTGGGCGATGCCCACTCCTCGTTCGTGAAGGTGCCCATGTTGAAGTGGTTGAACATGCCGAACCTCAGCTCGGCGAGGTTGCTGAGGAGCTCCTGCGGCGAGGACACGGCACCCGCAGCCGTTGCCAGCAGCGACGAACCCGCCACCACCGGCAGGGCGGTACCAACTATTGCTCCCGCTGTGCCGGCGAGAAAACCACGACGGGATAGGCCGGGTGACGTCATTGTCGAACTCCCACTCTTGAGCGCGCACGACATCAACTGAGCCGACCGGCTCCGCAATGGCAACCGGCGATCTGTGTACTGACCAGTTGATCGGCTGAGGGACCGGCGAATCCGGCCGGGTCGGGTGAGAGGCGAGCGGGATGCTCGGATGTGACCCTTTCACCCGGCCCGGTGGACGGTGGTGGTTCTCTGCTTGCCTGCGTCTGCGCTCAGGGTGCGCGGCTGGTGAACCAGGCGGCGACTTGGGCGCGGTTGGTGAAGCCGAGCTTGATCAGGATGTTCTGGACATGTCCCTCAACGGTCCGCTGGGAGAGCACCAGCGTGCTGGCAATGTCTTGATTAGACAGGCCCTGAGCGATGAGGTTGGCGATCTGGCGTTCGCGCCGAGTCAAGGGAATCGAGGTGTCGCCGACCGTGGGCGGTGTGGCTGCTGGCTCGGGCCGCTGGTCGAGGGCGTACGCGACGGCGTCGTCGATCGAGAGGGTTTGGCCTCGGCCGAAAGCGCTTCTGAAGGTGGCGTCATCAAGGGCATCGCGGGTCCGCCGGTCACAGACGGTGTGATCGGCGGTCAGCGCCTGGAGCACGCTGATCGGGGTGCCACGGTCGGTCAGTGCCGTGTCAGCGGCTCCGAGCAGCGTCGCGGCGCGCGAGTACCGCTGCTGTCCGGCCGCCGTCCAGGCCAGCAATTCGATGCTCTGACCGCCGATGAACAAGTCCATTGTTCGGGTGGCTTGCTTGAGCCGCAGACCTTCACGCGCATGCCGCTCGGCTTCCTCGATGTGCCCCGCGCGCCAGGCCACCAGTCCGATCCCCAGCTGAGCGGCCGATCGGGCAGCGATCTCGCCCCGGGGTTCGCTGATCTCCTGGATCTCCCGAAAACACCGCCGGGACCAGTCGTGATCGCCGCCCAGTGCGGTGGCCCAGAGCAGATGCAGCAGCAGGTGCAGTCGCAGGGACAGGTCGGGTTCCGGTCCGCCGGATAACTGGCTCAGGCCGTGCTCAGCGAATTCGATCGCGCCGGTCAGGTCGTTGCGCTGATACGCGGCCACCGAACTTATGTAGCTGGCTAGGGCGAGCGCGTAGGGATCGCCCAGCCGCTGGGCGAGGCTGCGGCCCTCCTCCAGCCGACGCGCCACGGCGTCAGGGTCGCGTCGATACATCGCCAGGCCTGAGGTCAGCACGAGGGCTCGGGCGCGCGCCACGGTCGGGGTCTGCGCCTGCGCCTGCGCTCGGTCCAGCCAGTCCAAACCCTCGCTGGCCACGGCGCCGGACACCCAGAATCCCCGCGGCAGTGACCCCACGATCTGGAAAACACTCTCGGCCTCGCCGGGCGTGCTGAGGCAGTACTCGATCGCCGCTCGCAGGTTGGCGTGTTCCTCGGTCAGCCGGGCCCGCCAGTACGGCTGCCGGTGACTGACCTCCTCCGCGCCGGCCCGCGACGTCAGCTGCTGGAACCAGTCACGGTGGCGACCGCGCTGGCTCGCCTGCTCTCCGGTCTCGATCAGTTGCTCGCGGCCGTAGTCGCGGATGCTCTCCAGCAGCCGGTATCGGCCCTGCCCGCCGGGGGTATCGCTCTCAACCCGGTCCACGATCGACTTGTCCACCAGGTCGGTGAGGACGTCGATCAGGTCGGGCGCGGGCAGTTTGTCGTCGGAGCAGACCCCTTCGACGGTCTCCAGGTCAAAGCCGCCGCCGAACACCGATAACCGCGCCCACAGCAGCCGCTCCGGTTTGCTGCACAACTCGAACGACCACTCCACGCATGCCCGCAGGGTCTGCTGGCGGGCCGGAGCGTCACGTCGACCGTGCGACAGCAACACGAACCGGTTATTCACCCGCTCCAGAATCTGCTGCGGTGTCAGCACCCGCACCCGGGCGGCGGCTAACTCGATCGCCAGCGGCAAACCCTCCAGCCGGTGGCACAACTGTGCGAGCGAGTCCCGGTTGTCATCGGTCAGGGCGAAGCCGGGCAGCACAGCCTGCGCCCGGGCCAGGAACAACGCGACCGATTCAGACCCGGCCAGCTCCGCCAGACCCGGACGCCGCCACGGAGCGGGGATTGACAACGGCGGCACCGGGAACAGCACTTCCCCGGCAACCGCCAACGGTTTCCGGCTGGTCGCCAGCACCCGCACCTCGACGCAGCCACCCAGCAGTTCCCCGACCAGCACGGTGCAGGCCGGGCCCACGTGCTCACAGTTGTCCAGCACCAGCAGCACCTGCCGATGACGCAGATACCCGATGAGCGCCTCGACCGCCGATCCACCGGCCCGTTGCGGCACTCCCACCGCAGCCAGCACCAGGTAGGCGATCATCTCCGGGTCCCGGATCTCGGGGCCGGGCAGCTGCGACTCCTGCCCGTGCGTGAGGTCGACGAACCACACACCATCCACGAACGTCCGCCGTACCTCGCTTGCCGCCCGCACCGCCAGCCGGGTCTTACCGACCCCACCCACCCCGGTCAACGTGACCAGTCGAGACGCCGCCATCAGCGGCTTGACCTGTGCGATCTCGCGGCGGCGGCCGACGAAGGTGCTCAACTGCGTGGGCAGGCTCCCGCGCGCCATTCGCCGTCCGGGCGGCGAACCTCCAGCCGATGGGGCTTCACTCCAGTCAGGTAGATCCGATGACGGCACGGCCAGCTCCTTGCGCCATAGCGTCACGCCGCCCACCACGAGTGGGAACCGAGCGCGCCGGCTTTCCCGAGCAACTCACCCATCAGTCAACCAATGGCATGCATCACCACGTATCAGGAGCCTACGCTCTCGTCACGTTGCGTTCCGCCCGTATCGCAATCTGTACGGTCCGTAGGTGTGGAGGCCTGCGGTTCTGTGCTGGCCGGTCGTTGCATGGCCGTAGCTGACCCGGCGGACCAGCGGCCGGTCCTGCCTTACAGTGCACTCTCATGACGTTTCCGGTCAGCCAGTAGGAAGGTCGTCGATTGGTGACGCGCGGCAGGAACACAGCCTCTCTTCGACTCCCCGGGCTGACGCCATCAGCCTCCAGCCCGTCCGGCGCCGATGATCGGGCGCAGCCGGGCGGTGGTGAAGCGGTGATGGGTGACTGTGCGCTCTACGTCGACGGCGTGCGTCGGCCCGGCACGGTGCCACTCGATCTTGGCGGTGACGTGGCACGAGACACGAGCGGGTTCGTGTGGATCGGGTTGCGTCAGCCCAGTGACGCGGACATCGCGCAGGTCGCGGAGGAGTTCCAGTTGCCGGCTCTGGCGGTTGAGGACGCGGTGACCGCGCATCAGCGGCCCAAGCTCGAGGTGTACGGGGACGTCGTTTTCGTCGTCCTCAAACCCGTGCGCTATGTCGACTACGACGAGGTTGTCGATGTCGCCGAGATCGCCATGTTCGTAGGCCCGCATTTCGTCGTCACGGTTCGTCACGGTGACAGCGACGTGCTGCGTCGGGTCCGCGCCGAACTCGAATCCCCGTCCGGGCACGAGTTGGAGTTCGGTGCCTCTACCGTCCTGTATCGAGCGGCGGACCTGGTCGTGGACGGTTACGAGCAGGCGATCGAGCACATCCTGTATGACTTCGATGAGATCGAGGCCCGCGTGTTCGGTCTTTCCACGGACGACCATGCAGAACGCATCTACACGCTCAAGCAGGAGGTGGCGCAGTTCCGCCGGGCGCTGGCGCCCCTGGCTCGTCCGTTGGAGAACCTGGCGGCCGGCACGGTCAGGCTGATCGCCGCTGAGTCCGCGCCGTACTTCCGTGATGTCTACGACCACCTTTTGCGTGCCAGCGACGCGCTCGAGGCGATTGATCGCCAACTCAGTGACGTCCTGCAGGCTAACGCGGCGCGGGTCACCACCACGCAGAGCAGGATCGCACTACGGCAGAACGAAGACATGCGAAAGATTTCCGCCTGGGCGGCGATCGCTCTGGTGCCGACCGCGGTCGCCGGCATCTACGGGATGAACTTCGACACCATGCCCGAACTGCGCTGGAAATATGGCTACTTCCTGGTCCTCGCCGTCATCGTCACGGTCTGCGGATCGCTGCACCGGCTCTTCCGCCGCAACGGCTGGCTCTAGCGCCAGTCCACCTGAGGGACAGCTGGATTCGGCCTGTCCACCGACGAGGATGCCCGAAGGCAGTGCGCAGTCGGGTTCGCTGGTACGGAGGATTTCGCGCTCCGCTCGTCAGGGCGCGGCTGCACAGGCGCTGGTGAGCGGTGGCACGCCGTCGAGGAACCAGCGCTGATCATCGTTCACGAGTTGCCATGCCGTGCACACCGGAGCACCGCTATGGTCGGTGGCCCTCATCACCAACTGTTGTCCCTGCCCGTCCGGAACAACCTCGATAGTCAATGAATCCGATTCCAGGGAACGGACCTTGGTGAGATACGAAGCCGGATACGAATTTCCCACCGTGTCGGTGGAGAACGCATTTGCGAGTCCATCGGCATCGCTGCCGATGACGGACGCGCGGACTGCCACGAGGAGCGCCTCTGGGGACGGCGAGCCTGCTGGAGGCTCGCGCCAAAGCAGAAACCCGATGAAGGTGATCCAGCCCACGATCACACTCATCACAACGATAAAGATGTGCCGCCTGAGCCATCCACGGGGTTGATCTCTCACCATCCCGAGGATGCCATCTCACCGCCGCTGTCGGTGAACGGACCCTGTCCAGGTCCTCACCACCCCTGGCATCCGCTACCGCCTCGACTGCCTCGCCCTGCTGCGCCGCGTCGCACGCCTACGGACGACGTTCGCCGTCACCGGCTGAAAGGCTCCATGGCTGCCTACGGGATCCGGGCGACCGCGCTGTACATCGAGATCTCCTGCGCGCTGGGACGCGGGCGGGGCTCGTTCTCGGCTCGCCAGTGCGCGGCCGACACGATTCCCGGCTCCAGTAGCTCCAGCCCGTCGAAGAACCGGGCGACCTGCTCGCGGCTGCGAAACCAGATCGGTGCCAGCCCGGTGCCTGACGCGGCGATGACCTCTTCGCTCAGCCACTCGCCGGTGCCGTGCGAGATCACCAGGTGACTGCCCGAGGGCATGGCCTCGACCAGTCGGGCGACGATGGCGTAGGGATCCTCCTCCTCGCGGATGAAGTGCAAGATCGCGACCAGCATCAGCGCCACCGGCCGACTAAAGTCCAGCGTCCGCGCCGCGTGTTCCAGAATCGTGTCCGGATCGCGCAGGTCGGCTTCGATGTAGTCGGTGATACCCGTGTCGGACCTGCGCCTGAGCAGGGCGCGGGCATGCACCATCACCAGCGGGTCGTTGTCGACGTACACCACCCGGGTATCGGGGGCCAGCCGCTGGGCGACCTCATGAGTGTTGTCGGCCGAGGGTAGGCCGGTGCCGATGTCGAGGAACTGCCGGATCCCGGCCTGCTCGCTCAGCAGGGTCACGGCCCGGCGCAGAAATCTGCGGTTCTCCACCACAGCCGTGCGGATACTCGGAAACATCGCGGCGGTCGCGTCCCCGGACTCCCGGTCGGCCGCGAAGTTGTCCTTACCGCCGAGCCAGTAGTTGTATCGGCGGGCCGGATGCACCACGGATGTGTCCAACCGATCCAGCCACTCCAGCTGGTCGGTTTGATTAGTCGAAGACGACCACCCCCACGCTTCGCCCGTGGAGCCGCCCAGTGTCTCGCTCATCGTGACCTCCCTCAGCTCGGTAGTGCCCGGTACCGCTCACGCCGGTTCCCGTCGGCCGCTGACTCATCGTAGGTCTCATCCCTGGCGGTTTGTCCCGGGCTGGGACATGAGGGAGAGCTGGGGCCACTGCAACCACTTTCGAACTCGCGCACGGGAACGGTGCCCGCACCAGGAGAAACTGCGTCAGATCGACTGATTTCCGGATTCCCGGGTCTTCCACCGACCGGGGAGGTTATCTTCGGTTAGATACACAGAGCGCAAGGGAGCGCTGACTCTTGTGAAGAAGACCATCCTCCTCACCCTTTTCGGGGCCATGCTGCTCGGGGCCTTCGCCCCGCTCGCGGATGCAGCTGAGACCGACGTGCAGGGCTCGTCGGTGCTGGCGACCTGGAACTGCACGGGCACGCCGTGTCCGTGGGGCGACCAGACGACCGGTCAGGCCGTCGTCTGGCCGGCCGAGGCCGAGCCCACCCGGGCCCGGCACGGGTACACCGTTTCGCACGACGTCTACGCCGCGGCCCAGAAGGTGCTCGGCTGGAAGGTGACCGTCACCGCCGGGAGCGCCTCGGTGTACGTCGGCACCCCGAGCGGCTCGCACAGCTCTCTGGCCGCGCTGCAGACTG
>JANNPJ010000304.1:0-4316 GCA_031400005.1 Kineosporiaceae bacterium
GGTCGGCGCCAGGGTGGGTCGGGTGGAACCACGGAAACGGTTGCGGCAGTTCGTGATCGGGATGATGGCGGGGTTGCCGAGAGTGAACTGCTGGACCCTGGCCGAGCACGCCGGTGAGACCTGCCCTCGGGGGATGCAACGCTTCCTGTCGGAAGCGGTCTGGGACGAGGACGGCCTCCTGGAGGACGCGCGGGACTTCACGATCAATAATCTTGGTGAACGTGATGCTGTGCTGGTGATCGATGAGACCGGAGACCTGAAAAAGGGATCATCCACGGTTGGAACGCAGCGGCAGTACACCGGAACCGCCGGGCGGATCGAGAACGCCCAGGTCGCGGTCTACCTGACCTACGCCTCCCGGTTCGGGCACGCTCTGATGGACCGGGTCCTGTACCTGCCCAAATCGTGGACCGGCGACCCGCAGCGACTTGCCGCCGCCGGCGTGCCCGAGGAGGTGACGTTCGCGACGAAACCGGCCCTGGCCGTGAAGATGATCACCCACGCGGTGCGGGTAGGGACCCCGGCCGGCTGGGTCGCCGGGGACGAGGTGTACGGCGCGGACTCCAAACTCCGCCGTGACCTGCACGCCCTGGGCCTGGGCTACGTTCTGGCCGTCGCGAAGAACCATCAGATCGTCACCGGCATCGGTGCCCGCCGGGCGATCGACCTGGCCGTGCGGCTCCCCGCGACAGCCTGGCACTGGATGTCGGCCGGACGCGGAGCCAAAGGCGAACGCTGGTACGACTGGGCCCTGATCGAGACCGTCGACCCAGCTGCCGGGATCAGCGGACATCACTGGCTGCTGGTGCGGCGTAACCGCAAGACCGGTAAATACGCGTTCTACCGCGCGTACTCACCCAGGCCGGTCCCACTCAAAGCCCTGGTCATGGTCGCCGGGCGACGCTGGACCGTCGAGGAATCCTTCGCCGCCAGCAAAGAACTCGCCGCTCTCGACGAGCACCAAGTCCGGACCTGGACATCCTGGCGCCGCTGGACGGCGCTGGCCATCCTTACCCATGTCATCCTCTCCGTGATGGCCGCCAACGAACCCCCACCCCCACCCGGAAGCACGCTCATCCCCTTGACCCGCAACGAGATTCGCCACCTCCTCGCGGAGATCCTCAAACCCGACCACCACCCAGCCCACATCCTGAACTGGTCCCTCTGGCGACGAATCCACCAAGCCATCGCCCAAAAGAGTCACTTCCGGCGACAGACAGCCAGCGAAACCTGACGTCACAATGTGTCGCTGTAGTACTAGGGCGTGTCTCCTAATCCCTCGCCGTAGCGAGCAGGTGCCCGATGGGCGTCCCGCAGGGCCGAGGAGGAGCCCGTAGCTGGGGAGGAGGTGCGAAGCACCGACCGCTCTACGGGCGACGACGAGAACGCCGCGGGTCGCCCACCGGGTGCCGCGCAGTAGGCGCGGGGATTAGGAGACACACCCTAGTCGGGGCCGATGGCCTACGACACCAATGGCCACCCGTTGGCGGTTTCGCGGCTGGACCACCGCGACCCACGCCCCTGCCGGAGGATTATCAGCGAGCCGACCACGCCCGATCACTCGGGTACACACCGGGTCACCGACATTGACATCGACGTGGAACCGCAGCCGCGCCGTCACCAGCACGCAGCCATCGTGACCCGGACCCCGGCGTAGCGGTCTTCGTCCCGAATCGACTCGGCGGCGGCACCGACTGCGTCGTAGATCAGGCCGTCGTCGATCTCGATCGAGGCGATCTCACGGATCAGATCGAGGACGGTGGCCGCGTCGTTGCTTGTCTACCGTCTGCCCGCCAGTGCTTGCCGTTGCGTTCGTCCGCTGGCGAGCCGACCGAATCACCAAGGAAATAATACAGAGCGCTCTTCAAGGATGTCCGCCTGACGAACGCGTCAGACAAATGATGAGTAGTACTCCCGGGACCTGCATCCAACGCCGGAAACTTACTCAGCAAGATCGGCTGTCTTGTAATTCTTTTCATCATTCGCCTTATAGTCGCCGTTTCGCTGTGAGCTCATGGTCGTGTGCTGTGCTGTGCGTGATGATGGGTGGAGGTGCGACGGACTCTGAGTTGTCACTGTATGTGATCGGCTGGGGGTGGTATGCACCACACCGGCCGCTGGCAGCTGTCCTCCCCGAACGAATTGCGGCACTCCACCTTTCAACGAAACCGACCGACGAGTGCGCGCTGAGGTTGAGCTCACCACGCCGTAACTGCTCGGCGCCTCGGTATGGGCGACTGGGGTCGGCTGGTCTGTATGTCCAGGAGGATGAATCCGGTCAGGCTTTGGCCGATATCACTGGCCATAGCCTGGCCGGGCATCACCCGGATGCAGAGTTCACCGTGGTTCTGGTAACAGTTGGTGGCCAGGGGTGACCGGTTGGTTCCGTGACCGCGCGGGACACCCTGCACTGGTGAACGAGGCGACCGGAGTTAGGCGCACACTGTGTTGACTGCGCCTCGCAGGGCCTGTCGGTGCAGCCGGTCGAGATCAAGCTGTTTGAAGGTCCTCACGGTTGCGTAGACCAGGGAATTGTTACATTTGGCCGACCGGGCACGGAGGGCCCGAGTCTCGACCAGTTCGCTGATGAACGCGGTGGTGATCCGATCCAGCTGCGGGCGGACCTCGGTGGCCAGATCTGGACGTTCTGTCGGGGCTAGCTCCGGGTGCTGGGTCCACAGGTCGAACAGCTCCAGCTGCACGTGCTTGTTCATCTCGATCTGCGCCCGGAAGAACTGCACGGTGTTTTCCCGGTCGATCCCGTTCTGTGTCGCAAGCGCGGCGGCCTGGTCCAGGACCTGCTGCTCGCGTACCGGATCCACGATCGGGGTGCTTGTGCCGAACTTGGCTGCGGCCACCTTGTCAGCCAGCAGAAGCCGCTCGGCAGACACAACGACGAGGTCGGTCAGACCGCCGGTGGCGGGGTGACGCTCAGCAGAGGCTGCTGCAGGCGTGACGCCAGCACACAGCAGCCCTGCCAGTGCCACCAGAGGGAATCCAAATTTCATCGACCCAGTTCCCGGAGTTTTATTAGTCACGCGAATTGCCTTTCGTTGCAGTCAGCGCTATCAAACCGGAGCCGACGACATTGTCAACCCAGCCCTCACCCAACGGCCACGACCGCCGGTCGCGCCGAAGTTAGCATGCTCGACTGTGACTGAGGTGTTCTCGTTAAGAATGCGATCGTTGTTTTCTCGATAAGAAGGTGACCATTCGATTGCTGTCCGTGTTTTGCGGGACTGTCCGGGGAATGGTGTAACGGGGTCCGGACAGTCCCGCCACAGCCGAGCACGCCCTGCTGCCGACTTCACCTCCACCTCGGTGGTGTCACCGCCAGTGACGCGCAGCACACGTCGATCTGGGAATCAAGGTCTTCCACCATGAACCAAATGTAAACCCAGGGTCCGTGCCGACGACGATGAACTCGTCGGGGTCGGCGGACCTGAACGCTCTAGTTCCTGCGCCCGGCCTAGGCGAAGGAGCGGGGTGCGGTGGGGTGGCCGAGGTCGCTCGACACCGCCAGCCCCCCCCGGTTACCGGACGGCCTCGAATCGACCTCGGGCACTACCTCGACCACCCACAGCCTCCCGATGGTGCCCTGAGTTCCGCAGCCGAAAGCCACGGCCGCAGCGGAAAGCACTCCTAGGCATGGGAACTGGCGCGCATACCTGGCTGATCGAAGTGGCCGCTCAGCTAGTGGCCACCCCCGGCAACCGGCGCGGATACCGCTGAGAATCGTAGGGTGAGTGCCAGCATTAGCCACTGCTGCGCGTTGTCCAGGTCCGGGTGGCCGCGTCCCATGGCTTAACGCAAGGCCATTGGGCGCAGTACCCGTCACGCTGATAAAGATCGATGTCGAGGGATCGGGAGACGGCGTCCTTCTCGGGGGTGGCACCTTTCTGACCCTTACTAAGGCCGACATTCTGTGCGAGCTATTGCCAGGCGCGCATGTCGATCGTATTCGCCAAGCCCTCGACTCTAAGAGCAGTATCGGGATTGGTTCATCACGGTGAAGACTGAGGCAGGGCTCAGTAGTTTGGGCGTCGCTGTAGTCACAGGCGCTTGATCTCACGATGAGCTGTTAGCGTGTTCACGGCGAGTAGCACGAAGGCGTCCGTCCAGGCCAGTGGCGCCGGCCCGGCGGGCTGCCCATTACTCAGTACCTTTTCTGGCAGCGCCCCATACGCTGTCCGGTGGTCCGTAAGCCAGGTCAGCCAGCGTTCGGCGGTCGCCCGGTCCCCAATGGATGCTGCGGTAAGCGCGAAGAGCGCGACCTGGGGTGTCCAGCTGATGCCATCGTTCTTCCAGCCAGCACC
>JANNPJ010000687.1:0-10044 GCA_031400005.1 Kineosporiaceae bacterium
CCCAACGACGGAACCCCCTCGCTCCGTTCGAGCGCGAGATGCACCACCTGCCGGACGTGTCGCTGGTCAATACGTCCGCCACGACGCCCGAGAAACACTGCAGGCGGGGAATCATCCCGAAGCAACTGTGCTCTTCCCCGCACTAGCCAGGTCTCAAGTGCCGCGGCCGCGGGCAGACCGTAGGGGACGACTCGCTCTTTACCGCCCTTTCCGAGCACGCGGACGGTCCGGCGCCCGTCATCCAGATCATCGACATCCAGTCCGCAAAGTTCACCCACTCGGATGCCCGTGGCGTAGAGCAACTCGAGCATTGCCGAGTCCCTGAGCGCCAGCGGGTCCACGCCTACCACGTGTGCCCGCGCCCCAGCCTCCGCCAGCGCTTCCCGTGCCTGATTCGCCTTCAAGACCTCCGGCAGGGATCGGCCCCGCTTAGGCGCTTGCAGTCGCAGCCCGACATCAGTACTCATTCGGCCCGTGCGGTAGAGCCACGCGGTGAAAGAACGGGCACTCGCAGCCCGGCGCGCCAGCGTTGACCGGGACTGCCCCATCCCAGCCATCCCGGCTAGCCATGAACGCAGCGCCGCCAAATCGAGCCCGGTCTCCAATTCCGCACAGAGACCGCCTGACTCTGCACTGGCACTGGCACTGGCACTGGCACTGGCACTGGCACTGGCACTGGCACTGGCGAGCGTTCGAACATGCCGAAGCAGGCTCAAAATGTCCCCGAGATATGCCCGAACGGTATGCGCCGAAAATCCTCGCTCCGCAGCGAGATACCGGTCGAAACTCGCATATAGCGCCCTTAGCCCTGGGTCGAATCCGGCCAAATCATCCACGTCGTCGAGCGCCAACGAATCAGCGACTGCCGGCTCAGTCGGCGCCACCTCGGGCGAGCGCTTCATTCCCTGCGCTCCCGGACTGCCGTGAACAGTGGACATACCGTTGCGACTGAGTGCTGGATAGCGCTCATGCCGCACTCTCACCTTGCGGTGAGAGGGTCCCGGTCTGACCCGCTGATGCGGTGCCGGGTTGACGTTTCATCGCCACCTGCCGCGCAGGCCCGGTCTTCTGATCGGCTCCACGTCCGTTTCGGATCTCCGCCCCACTGGCGGCGATCACCTGTCTGCCGTACGCGGCGAGGTTACGGGCGGCATTGACATCCCGATCCAGGACCAGCGCGCACACCGCACAGCCGTAGGTTCGTTGCGATAGGGCCAGCTTGGTTTTCGCTGCCCCACACCCCGAACATTGCTTACTCGAAGCAAACCAGCGGTCCGCCACGATCACCCGCCCACCGCGCCAGGCGGCCTTGTACTCCACCTGACGGCGAAACTCCCCAAACGAGGCATCCGCGATGTTCCGGGCTAGGCGGTGGTTGGTGAGCATCCCGGCCACGTTCAGGTCCTCCACCACCAGCGTCCCGTACCGGGCGGTGAGACTGGTGGTGACCTTGTGCAGGGCGTCCCGGCGCTGATCAGCGACCCGGCCCTGGGCGCGGGCCAACTTCTGGGACGCGTGGACCCACCGGTTCGACGGCACCGCCTTGGTGTGCCGGTCCGGGCCCCGCCGACGGGACACCACCCGGGAGAGCCGCCGGACCTTCCCTCGCGTCCGGCCCAGGTGGCGGGGTTTGGGGATCTGGTCACCGGTCGACAAGACCGCGAGGGTGGTGATCCCCAAATCGACCCCGGCCACCGCGTCCGGGGCGGTCGGGGCGGGGCGGGGCGCCTCGGCCTCGACGGTGAACGCGGCGAAGAACCAGCGGCCCCGCTCCCACCGGACACTCACCCCCAGCACCCGCGCGGTCCCGGCGGCCACCAGATCAGCCAGACGTCCGCCGTCCTCCCACAGTTTGACCCGCCCGATCCGCGGCAGCACCGCGTGCCGGGACTCACACCGGATCGCCCCGGTGGTGAACCGGACCGAACGGCGGGCCTTCCGCTTCGCCTTAAACCGGGGAAACCCCACCAGTTTCCCTTTCCGGGCGCCCTTACGGGAATCACCCCAGTTCGCCAACCCCCGGGCGAGCTGATCCAGACCGGTGTTGAACGCCTCCTTACTCACCCCAGGCCACCACGGGGCCGCCTGGTACTTGACCGCGTTCCAGTCCTTCCGCAAGCCGTACAACGACCACGACAGCGCCGCAGTCAGATCCTCATCGGTGATGCCGTACGACTTCTCCGCCTCCCGCTGCGACAAGTTGGCCTTGACCCGGGCCAGGCCCCAGTTGAACACCATCCGCGCCGCACCGGCATGCGAGCATAACTCCCGCTCCTGAGCCGGGCTCGGATCCAAAGCGAACCGGTACGCCAGCAGTGTCATCGCCGGTCTTCCCCAGTGGCGGCGGCGACCGCGCCGGCTACCTGGTTCCGGCCGCCAACCCGCCCGCACCCGCGCGCCCCCCAGCAGGTCAGGATCTCCCACACCTGCGCGACCGCTGCGATGCCGGCGCCCTCGCCGCGCCTACCGGCGGCGCCCCGCTCGAAGCCCTGAACCCGTCCCATACCTGAAATGTACCCACCACCACCGACAATCCCGGACGATATCCACACCCCATAACGATCACCCGCGCACCCCTCTTTCAACGAATCATGACAACTACGAGCAAACCCCACCGTCTACCCCAGAGCGCCTCGGCTCAAGCACCCGAACCTCGTGGCGAGCCCATTTCTTCTCCTACGATCGTAGATTAAGAAGATGGCGCAGACTCAACTCATCGATGATTTCGATCTACCTCTTGACTCTGAACCTCCCTGGGGTGACTCTGGTTACGGCGAGGAGGGCACGCTCGTTGTCCACCCGAAAGGGTCGCGACCGCCGCTCTGCAGCTCCATGATGAGCTCCCTCCTCGCCGCCAAGACTCCGCCACTCAGGCTCGGCAACTAAGGCTCGGCAAGTAAGGCTCGGCCACCAGAATTTCAGCCGCCACGACTCGGAGCACGCCTCCATCCGCCGCCCTCGCGTAGGGCCAACCGTCGTAGCTCCAGTCGACCAAGCGAGGCCAACACCGACTCTGCTTCTAAGCCAGCCGTTTTCGTCAGGGACAGCAGACCCGCGCCGGTGCGCAACGGCAGTGCGTCGAAGACCCGCAGATCTCTCGGGTCAAGCCCATCCTGAACCCGACCCGGGATCGGCAACTCCTCGGCCAGGTACTCCCCGATCGGCCCGCAAATTTCGGCCAATTCGTCCGCTGACGTCACGCAAATCGCGCCATTGCGCAGTAGCCGATGACACCCGTAGGACGACGGGGAGGTGACCGGTCCAGGCACCGCTGCAACCGGCAGACTCAGTTTGTCCGCCCTGGCCGCCGTCCCCATCGCACCCGAGCGGTGCGCCGCCTCAACCACGACCGTGGCGCGCGACAGTGCAGCGATCAACCGATTACGTTCGATGAATCGCCACCGCGTCGGTGACGAGCCTGGAGGAATCTCGCTCACCACCGCCCCCTCCTGAGCGATCCGGTTGATCAGTTGCTCGTGCCCGCGGGGGTAAGGCCGCTCGACCCCACACGCGAGGACGGCGATCGTCGAACCACCAGCCGCCAGCGCTCCGCGGTGAGCGGCACCGTCGATGCCGTAAGCGGCCCCGGAGACCACCGTGATTCCGCGGGCCGCGCAGCCGTCGGCCAGGTCGGTCGCGATCCGTTCACCGTAGGGCGTCGAGGCCCGAGAACCGACGATCGCCGCAGCCCGGTGGGTGGCCGGCCGTAGTGACAGCGGCCCACGAACCCAGAGACAGAACGGGGCTTCCAGACCCAGACCGGCCAACCCGACGGGCCATTCTTCATCGTCGGGAATCAGCAGGCGACCATCCAAGCGTCGCAACGTCGCCAAATCTTGGGCCGGGTCGAGGTCGGGCAGACGGGCCTGCCAACGACCTTCACCTCGACCGGCCCGCACCTTGGCGAGGGCCGCCACCGCTCCCTCGGCCTCGACCAATTCGCGGGCCGCAAGGTCACCGGGTTCGGCCAGCCGGCTCCAGGCTGCCCGGGCAACCCGCTCATCGTCCCGGTCCAACTCATCGTCCCGATCCACTCCTGATTCCCACGCCGCCGTCATGCCGCCACCTCCCCGCGCTGGCGGAGCATCAGCGCCCGGCCGACGTCATCTCGATCGGGTCTCGTCCGGCCCGCCAAATCACCGATGGTCCAGGCAATTCGCAGCACCCGATGGTACCCGCGGACCGACAACCGGCCCCGGTCGAGAGCCAGATCGAGGTCCTGGGTCACGCCCACAGGCAGCTTCCACTCGTTGCGGAGCAATGTGCCGGGGACCTCGCCGTTGCAGATCCATTCGGTCTCGGCCAACCGCTCTCGCTGCACTGCACGGGCGTCGGCTACCCGCGCCGCGACGGTTGCCGTGCTTTCCGGTTGGCCTTCGGAGAGCAGATCCGCGCGGGACACCGCAAACACCTCAACTTGAAGATCGACGCGATCCAGGAGCGGACCGGACAGCCGGGAAAGGTACCTCTTGCGGACCGCCGGCAGACAGCTGCACTCCAACCCCGATCCCTGAAAACGTCCGCACGGGCACGGATTTGTCGCCAGAACCAGCTGGAACCGGGCCGGGAATTCGGCCGACCCCTGGGCCCGGTGGATGGTCAGTTTCCCGTCCTCCAGCGGTTGCCGCAGGGCGTCGAGGATATGGGCTCGAAGCTCGGCCGCCTCATCGATGAAGAGCACGCCGCGGTGCGCGCGGGACGCCGCTCCCGGCCTGGGAAGGCCACTACCGCCACCGACGAGGGAGACTAAAGTAGCTGTGTGGTGCGGGCTCTCGAATGGTGGACGGCGGATCAGCCCGGTCGAGGGGTGGAGCGTGCCGGCCATCGAATGGACCGCAGTCACCTCCACTGCCTGCTCGTCGTCCAGGTCCGGCAGCACCCCAGGCAATCGCGCCGCAAGCAGGGTCTTGCCCGCTCCGGGTGGCCCAACCAGCAGTAGATGGTGACCACCGGCGGCCGCCACCTCCAGCGCCTGGCGACCTTCGTGCTGACCGATCACGTCCGCCAGATCGGGCGACACCTTGAGCCGATCCGGTCTGGCCTCGATTCCTACCTCGAGCAACTGCAGTTCGTCGATGCTGAGCATCGGATCCACGGTGGGCGGATCACCACCGTGCAGCACGATCACCTCATTGAGATGCCGGACCGGCCACACTCTGACCCCCGGTACCAGCCCGGCTTCCTGCGCGTTTTCCGCCGGGACCACGAGATCAGGGCGACCGGCCTTGACGGCGGCGAGAGCGGCCGGAAGCACCCCGCGCACCGGACGCACCCGTCCGTCAAGCCCCAACTCGCCGACATGCACGAATCGCCGCACGCTCTCATTGGGCGCGACACCGGTAGCGGAGAGCAGTGCCGCTGCCACCGCGAGGTCGAAACCCGTTCCGGCCTTGGGGATACCGGCCGGTGAGAGGTTCACCGTGATCCGGCACTGCGGCAAGGCATGCCCCGAGTTGGAGGTGGCCGCCCGGACCCGGTCCCGAGACTCGTTCAGGGATGCATCGGGCAGTCCGACCAGGGTGAAGGCCGGCAAGCCCGAGGTGATGTCGGCCTCTACCTCCACCAGTCGCCCCTGTAACCCCACGAGAGCGACGGCGAGTGCGCGACCCAGTGCCATCAGGCCACCCACTTCAGATGCTCAAGCGTGGCCTGCCCGCGTGGCGGACTGAGCACGCCGATCACGTCGATCCGAATCTGGCCGAAATGCCGGTCTTGGGCGGCAAGCCAGGCGGCGGTCAGCCGGCGCAGCCGACCGACCTTGACCCGGGTCACCGCCTCCAGCGGCCCACCCGCGGCCAGCGACCGACGCGTCTTCACCTCGCAAACCACCAGGCAATCGCCGTCCACTGCGACGATGTCGATCTCACCCCATCGGCAGCGCCAGTTCCGTTCCAGCACCTCCAGGCCCGACGCCTGCAGGTGAGCCACCGCAAGGTCTTCGCCGTGCCGACCCAACGAATCCTTGGCCCGCATACCCACCACCTCCTCCTGAGGGCCCCAGCCTCGAACAGCGACGAGGGCTGTTGGGCGCCCAGGCGAATCTGTGGAAAACAGGCCGTTCGGCTGAACTGTGGAGGAGAAGACCACTCCGCAATTCGGGCGTTTCACGTTCGGTTTGTGTCGGTGGGCGGCGCTAGGCTCGACTCCGAGATGATGATCACTATTGATGGCCTCACCAAGCGGTATAGCGCGGTCACCGCGCTACACCAGCTCAGTTTCGAGTTACAACCGGGGATTGTCGGACTGGTCGGTGCCAACGGCGCCGGCAAGTCGACGCTGATCAAGATCCTCCTCGGGTTGTTACCGGCCACGGCAGGCAAGGCCAGCGTGCTCGGGCTCGACGTGGCGACCGAAGGCCCCCGGATCCGCCAACAGGTCGGTTACATGCCCGAGCATGACTGCCTGCCGCCCGACGTCTCGGCCACCGAGTTCGTCCTGCACCTGGCCCGGATGTCCGGCCTGCCGATGTCCGCGGCCCGGGAGCGGACCGCCGACACACTGCGCCACGTGGGGCTGTACGAGGAGCGGTACCGAGCCATCGGCGGCTATTCGACCGGCATGAAACAGCGAGTCAAACTCGCGCAGGCACTGGTGCACGACCCGGGGATGCTGCTGCTGGACGAGCCGACGAACGGTCTCGACCCGGCCGGTCGTGACCAGATGCTCGCCCTGCTGCGTCGGATCGGCGCCGATTTCGGCATCCCGATGCTGGTGACGTCGCACTTGCTGGGCGAACTGGAGCAGATCTGCGACCACGTCGTGGTGATCGACGGCGGCCGGTTGCTGCGCTCCTCGTCCACCGCCGACGTCACCTCGGCCAGCCGGATCCTGTCCGTCGAGGTGGACGAACGCAGTGACGAACTCGCCACCCTGCTGCGATCGGCCGGCCTGACCGTGCACCCGGCCGGTCGGCAGCTCGAAGTGGAACTCGTCGATGACGGCACGTATGACGTCGTCCGGGACGGCGTGGTCCAGCTCGGTTTGGGCCTGTTTCGGATGGAACGACGTCGGCACCGGATGGCCGAGATCTTCCGGGCCGACCCCAGCCTTGACACCGGCGAGAGGAGTTCCGATGTCCCAGCCCTCTGAACTCGGTGTCATCCACGACATCGGTTTCCGGCACTACACCGGTCCACGGCTCGGCCGTGGCTACCTGCTGCGGTCGCTGTACGCGGAGAGCCTTCGCGGCGCCTACGGCCTTGGCCGTTCCGGGAAATCCAAAGTGATGCCGTTCCTGATCTTGACCACGATGACCATCCCGGCACTCATCATGTCCGTGGTCGTCACCGTGACGAATGCCGACGAGCTCCCGGTGCCCTACACCAGGTACGCGATGGCCTTGATGCCGGCGATCAGTATCTTCGTGGCCGCGCAGGCTCCGGCCCTGGTATCCCGTGACCTGCGGTTCAAAGTGATGCCGCTGTACCTGTCCCGGCCACTGGGGCGCGGTGACTATGTGCTGGCGAAATTTGCGGCGATGGTTAGCGCGCTGTTCATCCTGATCGCCATCCCGCTGACGGTGCTCTACGCAGGCGCCCTGCTGGCCAAGCTGCCGTTCTGGGCGCAGACTCGCGGCTACCTCACCGGGCTCGCCGGAGCGGTGCTCTTCGCGGCGGTGCTGGGTGGGATCGGCCTGCTGATCGCCTCGATCACACCGAAGCGAGGCTTCGGAGTGGCCGCGGTGATCACTGTGTTGCTGCTCCTGTCTGTGGTCCGGGCGGTGCTGCAGGCCTTCTCGATGGAGAAAGACAACCCCAAGCTGGCCGGATACCTGGGTGCGATCGATCCGGCGACGCTGGTGGACGGCGTCCAGGTCTGGCTTTTCAACGCCGACCCGTCCTCTGAGGCCGGCCCGCCCGGCACCCTCGGCGGTGTGGTCTTCCTCCTACTCACCCTTGCGGTCGTCCTCAGCTGCTGCGGGCTCCTGCTCCTGCGCTACCGGAAGGTGTCAGCCTCATGACCGCCGATTCACCGGCCACGCTCCGGCTGGACGGCGTCAGCCGCTGGTACGGCAACGTGGTCGCGGTCAACGACATCACGATGGAGATCAAGGCCGGTGTCACCGGTCTGCTCGGGCCGAACGGCGCGGGCAAGTCCACGCTGATTCACCTGATGAGTGGCTTCCTCGCGCCGTCCGCCGGGACCGTCACTCTCGGCGGTGAGCCGACGTGGCACAACGAGCCGATCTATCGCCGGATTGGTTTGGTTCCCGAGCGGGAGGCGATGTACGACGGCGTCACCGGTTGGGAGTTCGTCCTCTACAACGCCCAGTTGCACAATCTGAAGCAGCCCAAGGAGGCGGCGAAAACCGCCATTGACACGGTCGAAATGGCGGACGCCGCAGGGCGTGACATCTCCACCTACTCCAAGGGGATGAAGCAGCGGATCAAGATGGCCACCGCGCTGGTGCACAACCCGGACGTCCTGCTGCTGGACGAGCCGTTCAACGGGATGGACCCGCGCCAGCGGATGCAGTTGATGGACCTGCTGAATGTGCTCGGCCAGCAAGGTCGGGTGGTGCTGTTCAGCTCGCACATCCTGGAGGAAGTCGAGCAGATCGCCGGCAGCATCGAGGTGATGGTGGCCGGGCGGCACGCCGCCTCCGGTGACTTCCGGGAGATCCGCCGGTTGATGACCGAGCGCCCACACCAGTACACGATCCGCTCCAGCGATGACCGGGCCCTGGCCGCGGCGCTGATCGCGGACGGCTCAACCTCCGGCGTCGAACTTCAGTCCGGGTTGCTCAGCGTGCAGGCCACCGACTACGCCCGGTTCGCGCACCAACTCCCCGCCTTTGCCCAGGCGCACGGCGTCCGGTTGTTCGAAGTCTCACCGGCCGACGAATCGCTCGAGAAAGTCTTCTCCTACCTGGTGGGCCGATGAACGCGACGATCGCCAGACTTACCTGGCGTAGCCTGCTTGGCCGCCGCCGCGCGGTTCTCCTGATGTTGCTTCCGGGCATCCTCCTTGCCCTGGCCTGCGTGTTCCGGTGGTTCGGTGGTTTGGACGCCGAAAACGGTGCGTTCCTGCTCGGCACCTTCGGGGTGGTTTTCTTGATCCCGTTACTCGGGCTGATCGCCGGGACCGGTGCGATCGGGCCGGAGATTGACGACGGCTCGATCATCTACGTCCTGGCGAAACCGTTGAGCCGGTACTCGATCGTGCTCACCAAGCTAGTCGTCGCGATCAGCGTGATGACGGCCTTTGGTGCGCTGCCGATCCTGATTGCCGGATTCATCCTGGCCGGCAATGAATCAAACGTTGCCGTCGGCTACGCCGCTGGCTCGCTCATCGCCGGATTTGCCTACAGCGCAGTGTTTTTGCTGCTCGCCGTGGTGACTCGCAACGCGGTTGTTGTCGGCCTGCTCTACGCCCTGGTCTGGGAATCGGGAGTGGGCAGCTTGGTTCCGGGTGCGCAGACGCTGAGCGTCCAGCAATGGGGAATGTCGATCACCGAGAAGATCGTCGGTAGCTCGGCCACGGAGCTGCGGGCGACCTCGCCCGTGGCGCTGACCACGGCCATCATCCTCCTGGTCGTCGTCACCATCGGGGCCACTGCCTACGCCGGCTACCGGCTCCGCAGCATCCGCCTCACCAGCGACGAGTAACCCAGCCGCGAACTTCCCCATGATCGATCAAGTAGGTTTCACCCATCGGGGGTGATCGGCACGATCATGCGTCGTTCGTGCCCAAACTGACACTTCACCCAGAGGTGCCACACCGCGCATGATCACGGCGGGGTGGGCTCCTGGGCTGTCGATGACCGCGAAAACTTCGTCTGCGCATCACCGATTTAGCCATAGGGATCATGGAAAACGGTGGGCCAGCATCAGCTTGGTTCGCCCTGCGAGTTCCCGTCGTCCCCTCGTGCGGTTCACGGCCGGGGCCGACCGGCAGTCAGCTCCGGGTAAACCGGCGAACAGGTCTTAATGATCTTGGTTTCACCGGCTTAAGCGGAGCAGACCTGCTCGGCCGGTCCAGAGCTGTCGCAGCATGATCACGGGAAGTTCGACGGGGCCTACCGGCTACGGCGTGCTGCCGAAC
>JANNPJ010000701.1:0-14650 GCA_031400005.1 Kineosporiaceae bacterium
CCCGAAGAGTAAGACAAAATTCCTGGATGATTTTTTTTAAGATGGAATTGGTGGTCGGTTCCGGGATGTTAAAATCAAATGCGGCGGCCTTTGAAAGAACCTGGTTAAGCGAGAAGTTTTCCTGTACAACCGCGACGGCCATTTTTTTATCCTCTAAACGCCGGCTTCCCACATCGGCTGAGCTGGACTGCGTCGAGACCGGCTCGACGCAAGGCGACCTCCGGCAGCGAAGGGCGATTCAGCAGCGTTTCCAGCCTCGTTCGTTCGACTTCGAGCAAGGAGGGAAACAAGCGCCGGACATGTTGCGGATAGGTCGGCATGGCGATCCCCACCATGAGCTCGCGAAATATCGCCTCGGAATCTTGGGCACCGCTGGGTGGTATGTCATCGGGTTGCCAGTGCACGGCGTACTGGCGGAAGACATCCAGGAAGTAACTCACGTTCAACCCCTGATCCGAAGGCAACCCAGCGAAATGGATGTTGAGTTGCCGCAGCGCATCCAGGAGCATGACCGCACGAGCGATGCGACCGAGCGCCTCTTCATCACCCAGGTCCAGTGCACCATCCGAAAGCGGAGCCAACTGCTGATTGACCGCCATTTCCAGGGCTTCGGAGGCCTTGAGCAGGCCGAAGAAGCGGAATTCGTCCGGCGCTGCGGTATAGGTGCGGACCAATCCATCATCGAAGACACTCGGCAGCGTGGCGATCCGTTGACCGGCCCAGTGCACCTCGGCCGGCGGCGCGTTCCACCGGACCAGGGAGGCAAAGCAGTCACGGGTGCCGTGTCCGGTGCCGGTGCGCTTCGCCAGTCGGGCGAAATACTCAAGAAACGACTCGCTACCGGATCCAACGGTCAAACCGGCGAACGCCTGCTCCGGAGTCCGCCGATTCTCCTCCGCCGACTCCTGGTAATGCCGACCAACCGAGGCTCCGGCCAATCCGAGCATCACCACCAGTCGCTGCGCCTGATCGGAACTCAGCATTTCCGGAGAAGGCAGATTTGCCAGGACATTTCGGCTCAGATTGAGGCGTAAAGTGGCACGCTCGCAGCGCCCTGCGACTATCTCCCGGTTCATTTCCGGCATCTGGTACAGGGACCATTCATTGACCAGATCCAGAAACTCGGCCGAGGGCGTCATATCCGCTACTCGGCCACTTGCATACGCCACGTAATGAGTCTATCACTCTGGGTGAAGGATCTTTGTTATTGACGCCCCTTCGTACACAGCCCAGATCCAGCAGACCCCGTCGACGCCTGGAGTCGACCACCGAGCGTGCCCACGAGCGCCGACAGCGTTCAAGGGGCGCGGAATCGAGGCAAGTAGTTGCAAATTGTCAGGTTGCGATACCTGGTCGGCATAGACAGCGCTTCTACCGGCACGCACCATGGTTATATCGCCCAAAACCAAGCGAAATGTCGGCAGCGACGAATCCGGGAGCAGGCCCATGATTCGTACTAGCGAGATCGAGACCTTGCTCTGCACGGGCGGGACGGTCATCGATTCGGTCGGTGACAAGGTCGGCGACATCCGGCAGATCTTCCTGGATGACCTCGCCGGTCAGGCCGAATGGGTCACCGTGACCACCAGCAGATTTGGGCCGGAGTGTCTCATTCCACTCCGCGACAGCGTCGTGCACGGCACCACCATCCAGGTGCCTTACGACCGGAACAAGGTGAAACGAGCGGTGCTGCTCACTTCCTCCGCAGGCCCTCCCTCGGTGATCGAGGCGGCGCGCTTGTACGTGTTCTACGGCTGTGGCGAAGCCTCCTCGACCGACCGGAGCTGAACCGTGCCACCATTCGACCACCAACCCACCTGGACACCAGCCCTTCACCGACCCTGCCGCAATACCGAACTACTCACGGTCCAGGACGGTCAGGTGTTCGAGGCGCAGGTGTTCTTCGGTGGCCGGTACGACCGATAACCCGGGCACACCGGCAGCACCGTCAGTTCCGCGCCCGATAGCGGTCGGGATTGGCGGGATTGGCGGCGCGGGCTTGGGTGCCAAAATGTTGCAGGGCGAGCGAAAGCCGGGGCAGATCAATGTCACCGAGGTGATCGATGATGTGCCTGCGAACGCTGGCCAGGTGCGTCGGCCAGGCCGCCTGCAATCGCTTCAACCCGCGGTACGTGAGAACGGCGTTCGTGCCACGGGCGTCCTGCGCGCAGGCAACCCGCTTGAGTAGACCTTCGGCCTCCAGCCGACCGACCAGGCGAGTGGTTCCGCTCAGCGATAGCTCGCAGCGGGCGGCGAGGTCGCTCATCCGCAGCAGGCGCTTCGGGGACTCCGACACGTGCCGCAGCACCTCGTACTCATGCAGGGCGAGTCGATGTTCACGCATCAGGTCGGCGTCCAACAATCGTGGCAGCACCAGGAGCGCCCGCGCCAGTGCACGGACGACCTGCTCCTCGGCCTCATCCAGCGGTCGGGGAAGCTCCTCATCAATCACGCTACGTATGGTACTTGCTACGCAAAGCAATAGCAGACTGCTTGCTTTGTGAAGCAATGACAGTTCCCGATACGCCGATCAGACCCCATGATGGGACGAGGGTCGACCGGCTAACCCAGCCGAGCAGGCCCTGGGGGACCCTGGAGAATCCATCGCACACTCGAAGGATCCGGGTCGCCCATTCCGCTTTCGGGCTGAGAAGCTGGCGAGGTAGAGGCCAGGGAAAGGTGGAGAAAATCAAAGGCGGGCAGGTACCGTCGATGTAAGCCCGTATCATAGCGGGGCAGATTCGGACAAACCGTTGGGGGTGTGGGATGCCTCAGCAACCGCGCCGCCTGAATCCTGACGCGTCGCCGCTGGCGCTCTTCGGTGCCCGCTTGCGCGCCTACCGCAACCAGCGCGGATGGGTTCAGGCCGAACTCGGTCGGGTGGTCCATGTCAGCGGCACGCTGATTGCGAAACTGGAGAAGGCCGAACGGCGTCCGCAGCCGGATGTCGCGCAACGCCTCGACACCGCCCTCGGAGCCGCGGGCGAACTTACCCAACTGGCGGCTGAGGCGTTTCGCTGCCCGATTACCTCGCTCGCCGATCGCACGCGTGCCGGAGCCGTCACTGCCGGAACGGCGGCATCGGGCCACACCGACCAGGTTCCCTCCGAGCTGGGGTTCGACTGGGCCCTCAGAATCAACGAATTACGCCGCCTAGCAGACCTTTACGACGTTCCGGACGATGGCGTCATCCGCCCGGTCGAGGAGTTGGCTCGAGACGTCGCACGGGTCATCAATTGGCGGCTGAACTCCGATTACCAGCAACTCACCAGCTTCCTGCCGGGGCTGCTGCCGGAACTGACCCGGGCGATGCTGACCGACCACGGTCACGAACGGGAACAGGTGGCCGGCCTCCTGGTCCAGGGCTGGCGGGCGGCCGACGCTGTCGCCTCCAAGCTGGGGCTTTTCGATCTTTCCGCCCGGTTGATCCACGTCATGGGCTGGGCCGCGGGATGGGCCGGCGACGACGGTCTGTCGCTGGCGGCGACCTCCTACGTCCGGGCCGAGACCTTCCTGACCAACCGCGAACACCACGCCGGGCACCTGATGCTGGAGCGGGCCGCGGCACGGCTCACGCCCGGCCATTCGAAGCCGGTGATGGCCCAGTACGGCGCGCTACACATGCGTGCGGCGCTCACCGCCGGCCGCGCTGGGATGAAGGACCAGGCCGCAGATCACCTGCATGAGGCCTGGTCAATGGCTCATCTCGTGGATGAAGGGATCTGGGAAGGGACGGCGTTCGGCCCTGCCTCGGTGCGGATCCATGAGGTCTCCACGGCGGTGGATCTGGACACTCCGCAAAAGGCACTGGCGGCAGCCGAGGACTGGGCACCCCCATTGACGCTGCCGGCCGAACGCCGTTCGCACTTCTTCGTCGACCTAGCCCGAGCGCAACTCGCCGTCGGTCGGTACCCGGACGTCATCATCTCGCTGGAGCACGCACTGGAGATCGCGCCGCAGAACGTGCGAGTACACCCGCACGTTCGCCAGGTGCTGGCCGCGTTGGCCAGCACCAGCCCGGCCAACGCCGCGGCCGTCGGTCGCTTCGCCGAGAACGCCTTGATGCCGGTTAGGCGGACTCCCTCCGCTGCGCGTCCGGCGCCCCAATGAGGAGCGGCAGTTCAGCCAGCGAATCCACCACCCAGTCGGCCGTTTTGCGCACCACCGGGTCGTCCGCCCACAGATGACCCCAGGGGCCGCGACGCACCAGCGCCGTCCGAAGGCCCGCCGCACTGGCCGGGATGACATCGCTGTCACGGTGATCTCCGACGTACAGGATTTCCTCCGGTCGCCCGGGTGCCCAGTGCAGCAACCGGGCGAAGAACGCCGGGTCGGGTTTCTTCGCCCCCCACTCCCCCGAGGTGGCCACCGCATCCACTGGCAGGTCGAGATCACGTAGCAGTTCCGCCGCCCGAACCGTTTGATTTCCCGCTACCCCGACCCATAACCCGTTGTCTCGCAGGGTCTGTAGCGTCGGACGGACGTCCGGATAGAGATCCCGTTCCTGAATCCACTCGCCGACCCCGGCCTCCTCGCGTAACTGCCGCTCGTGCGGGATGTCGAAACCGGGCCGAAAGTATTCGAAAGTCTCGGCATTGTCCCGGCCTTGGGCGGTCACCGCGCCGAGCACCGCGGAGAAGGTGTGCCGGGGGACGCCGATCCAGTCTGCCCAGCGGCCCCACTCCGGCGTGTCGTCGAGCAAGGTCTCCCCCACATCGAACACCACGGAACGTATTATGTTCATCGGCCCTCCTGGCTCCTTGATGGGGACAACGAGGGGTGTCCCCATCAGCATGATGACGTGCGGTGGTACCCAGATCAGTCTGGTTGATGTGACCGGAACGCCGTTTTCCAGAAGCGTAGTAGAGCCATCTCGCCCTACTTGCTGGATCAGCTGGCTTCCTCACCAACGAACGGTGGAGCCAGCGGTATCGGGAGATCCTCCAACCCGCCGCTGGCTTCGCCTCTCAACCCGGACCGGAAGCCCTTCCGGCGTCCGGGTGCGGGACCTGGATCAGCCCTCGGACCAGAGCGGAGAAACCGAATGCCACAGCGAACAGCACTTCACGGTCCGCCGATAATGGGGCCCGATGAGCTACGCCGGGAACTCGAGGCAGCTGGTCTGGTGCTGCTCGGAGTCGGTCAGCACCGCGGCAATCCGGACGTCCTTGTGGTGTATTTGCACGGCAACGCCGGACAGTGGGTGAACGGTCAGGCACTCGGTAAGGTCGCCGCGATCCCCGGGGTGTCGGCCGTCGCGGAGAGCGTTAAGTCACCGTCGATCTTGCTGGTCAAGGTGGACATCGTCGATCGCGACGGATCATGACGTCCCGGCGGACCGTTCTGCAGCGTTCCGGCCGGGACCTCGCCCCAGCCGTCACGACACGATGCGGACAAGATCTGCTGTCCGCATCAACAGCTACGCAGCGGTGGGCTCATCGACCAGGCTGAAGATGCGAGCGAGGGACAGTTTGTCCCGCGATCGACGAGGTCGGCGGTGCCGGACCGGAGAAACCACCGCCGACCTCGTCCAGCCCAGCGCCGGACACGATGGGGGATCTGTGGGATGACCGAGCTCAGCGCACGGACAACGAACCAGATAGCGATCGAGGTCTTGGACGGCGCAGGCCGGGCAGTAGCTGTCGAGTTCTGTATCCGACGGGACATCGTCGAGGCCTGGATCGCCGGCCGGTGCAGCGCCGTCTTTGACCGCTGGTTGCTGCGAGCGTGGCTCTGCGCTCCGGCAGAGCTCCACGGATTCGACGATGTGACGTGGGCTCGGTCCGGCACGGGAGTGGCTCTCACCATCGAACATGCCTTTCCCTGGTGGATTCTCGCACCTCGTGACCTGGATCGGCTGCGTGCGGGGGTTTAACAGACCGGGGGCGGCGGGGGCCCGGCCCCGTGACATCTGCCAGAGACAACTGCCCGAAAGCTGGGCAGCGGCGGGTGTCACGGGGACCGGGTGAGTGTCGCAGAACGTGGCAGGAATGGTGGCCTGCGATCAGGGCGCCTTGGTGCTGACCAACCCGCTCTGGTAAGCGATCACGACGACCTGCGCCCGGTCCCGCGCCCCGAGTTTCATCATCGCCCGGTTGATATGGGTTTTCGCCGTCAGCGGGCTGACGAAAAGCCGTTCGGCGATGTCATCGTTGGACAGCCCGTACGCGACCAGCACCACCACCTCCCGTTCCCGGTCCGTCAGCAGTGCCAGTTGCTCCGACGTGGCCGCAGGGTGACCGGTCGGCTGCGCCAGGAAACTGGTGATCAGTCCGCGGGTGGCCTTGGCCGACAGCAGCGCTTCGCCCACCGCGACGGTACGGATGGCATCGAGCAACTCGTCCGGCTCGACACCCTTGCCGAGGAAACCGCTGGCCCCGGCCCGCAGCGCTTGCACCACATACTCGTCAATCTCAAACGTCGTTACGACCAGCACCTTGACTCCGGCCAGATCCTCGTCGGCACAGATCGCCCGGGTCGCCTCGAGCCCGTCCATCTCCGGCATCCGAACGTCCATCACCACAACGTCCGCCCGGGTGCTGCGGGCGAGGTCGACGGCTTCGCGGCCGTTCGAGGCCTCGCCGACCACCTGCAGGTCGACCGCGGAGTCGATGAGCACTCTGAAACCGCCTCGAATCAGCGCCTGATCATCGGCAAGCACCACCCGGATCGTCATGCCCGTGGACCCCACGAGCAGGCCTCGGACGCTGCATCCTGCGGATCCTGCAACGGCACCCGGGCCGTCATCCGCCAGGTTCCATCGCCCGCCGGAGCCGCCGAAACGCCGCCGCCGACCGCATGTGCCCGCTCCCGCATGCCAGCCAGACCGTGGCCGGAATTGACGGCGTCCGCAGCGCCGTTCATCGCAGTGGCGACCGAACCGGCACCCACCCGAACGGCGCTCCGGTTCACCATGTCGATCATCAGCTCTCCCGGTTCGAAACCGAGAACCAGCTCAACCGAACCGGTCCCATGCTTGTGCGCGTTGGTCAAGCCTTCCTGGACCACTCGGTAGGCAACCAGGTCGACCGCGGCCGGCAAGTTCTGCGGGGTGCCGGTGATCCGCCAATCCACGTGGAGGCCGGACCCGGCGAATTCCTCGATCAGCGACACCAACCGATCCATCCCCGGCGCCGGGTCGGTGGGCGTGATCGGGTCGTCGGGCTGACGCAGCACATCGAGCATGCCGCTGAGCTCGTGAAGCACCATCTTGCTGGACCGTCGGACATGACCGAGCGCCTCCCGGGCCGCCTCCGGACGATCGGTGAGCAGGTGATCGACGACACCGGCCTGGACCTGGATCACGGCGATGTGATGGGCGACGACGTCGTGCAGTTCGCGGGCGATTCGCAACCGTTCCTCGATCACCCGCCGACGAGCCTCCTCCTCCCGGGTCTGCTCGGCCCGGCGGGCCCGTTCCTCGACCGCCGCGACATAGGCTTTCTGGCTCTGGATCGCCTGGCCCAGGGCACCCGCGAAGCCGGTCCAGGCCAGCGTCGAGATGCCCTCGGGGGCCAGCCAGTTGCCGTTTCGCCAGGCACCGCCGATGAGCAACGCTGACCCGCAGAGCACGACTATCCCGACCGTCGTGCGTCGATCGGTCTGGCGGGCCAGGGTGTACACCGCGACGATGACCGCGATTCCCACCGGCGACCAGCCCTTGACCAGCAGCATCACCGTCACCGCGCCGATCAGGGTGACGACCAGCACCGGAACCGGACAGGTGCGGCGCAAAACCAGGGCGCAGACCACCACCGCCTCCAGCGCGATCACCGGCCAGGTCTGATCGGTCTGATCGACTTGCACCCAGAAGCGGTCCGCTTTCAAGCTGGCGGCCGTGACCATTGCCAGCACGATCACGGCCACCACAGCGTCCATGGTCATGACATACCGGTGCACCACGTCGTGCAGCCGGCCTGGCGTCATCATCTCTGCACCTTAAGTCGATTACTGTCGATTGAGAGCCCTTCAGATCAGGTGTGCCGGACTCATTTGCCCGGGCTGCCGATCAGTTCGCCGTCCGAGGTCGCAGGTCCGGAGTCCCCGGGCTTGTCGGACGAGGTCTGAACGGGTTTCACGGCAGCGCTGCCCTCGACGCTCAGGTGCGGCATGATCCGGTCCAGCCAGGCAGGAAGCCACCAGTTGGCCGGCCCGAACAGGTGCATCAGCGCCGGGACCAACACGGTGCGCAGCAGGAAGGCATCAATCGCCACCGCGACGGCCAAGCCGATCCCGAATTCGGCGATCACCCGCTCACCGTCGAGCATGAACGCTCCGAAGACGAACATCATGATCAGCGCGGCAGCGGTGATCACCCGACCGGTCTCGGCCTGCCCGATCCGGACCGCGCGCTCGTTGTCCCCGGTGTGCACCCACTCCTCGTGCATCCGGCTGACCAGGAAGACCTGGTAGTCCATCGACAGCCCGAACAGAATCGCCAGCATGATCACCGGGACGAAGGCCTCAACCGGACCGGCCCCGCCGAGGTTCAGCTGTTCCAAGCCCCAACCCCACTGGAAGATCGCCACGATGACGCCGAAGGATGCGGCAGCAGCGACCACGTTCATCACGGCCGCGGTCAACGGGACCAGGATGCTGCGGAAGGCGACCATCAGCAGGACGAAACCAAGGACGATGATGACGCCGAGGAACAACGGCAACTTGTCGGTCAGGACCTTGGCGAAGTCCTTGAAGATCGCCGTTGAGCCACCGACATAGACCTGCAGCGAGGTGCCCTGCTCGGCAGCCGGGACGACGTCTTCACGCATTCGGTCGATCAGCTCGTCGGTCTCCGCCGCCTGCGGCGAGGTGGTCGGGACCACCATGGCGATCGAGACGGTGGCACCCGGCTTCGCCGGAAGCTGCTGGACCGCGGCCACTCCCTTCGTCGTCTTCAAGGTCGTCAGAAGATTGCTGAAGGCCTGCGCATCGGCCTCGTTTGTGACCTCGGCGACCAGTTGCAGCGGACCGTTGGAACCCGGCCCGAAGCCGTCGGCCAGCAGGTCGTAAGCCTTGCGGGTGGTGGTGTCTGCCTTGTTGTTGCCGGCGTCGGAGGAGCCGAGCCGGATCGAGAGGGTCGGGATCGACATCACCGCGATCACGATCACCACCGCGATGCTGAGGATCGCCTTGTGCTTGCCGACGAAGTCCGACCAGCGGGCCCAGAAGCCGCTGGCGCCCGCGACCCGAGGACCGTCGGTGATCAGCGACTGCCGCTGCTTTTTGGTGATCAACTTGTTGCCCAAGAACCCGAGCATGGCCGGCAGCAACGTCAGCGCCGACATGACGGTGAAGACCACCGTGACGGCCGCACCGATGCCCATCCCATCGAGGAAGTTCAGCCCCAGCACGAGGAGCCCGAGGAGGGCAATCACCACGGTGCCACCGGCGAAGAGCACAGCCCGACCGGAAGTGTCGACCGCCCGGACGGCGGCTTCCTCCGGCTGCAGACCTGCCTGCAGGCCGGTTCGATAACGGGTGACGATGAACAGCGCGTAGTCGATGCCGACACCCAGGCCGATCAGGGCGGCGAGGGTCGGGGCGATGCTGCTCAGGCTGATCGGATGCGACAGCAGACCGATCGCCAGCAGACCGCCACCCAGCCCGGCGACCGCGACGATCAGCGGCAGCAGCATGCCCAGCAGCGAACCGAACGCGAGGAACAGGATGACAGCGGCGGCGGCGAGACCGATCAGCTCGCTGCTGCCCGGCGGGGCCTGGGTCACCTCCTGGATCGCCTGGCCACCGAGCTCCACCTGCAGGCCGTCACCGCGGGCCGCTTGGGCGGTATCGATCACCTTCTGGACGTCGACGACCGGCAGTTCGTTGGCCTGCTTGTCGAAGTTGACCGTTGCGTAGGCGGTGCGGCCGTCGGCACTGATCTGGGTGGCCCCGACCTCCGAGTACATGCTGGTCACCGACGCGACCGAGGGCAGCTTTCCGACCGTCTCCAGCATCGCGGTGACCTTCGTCTGCACCGCGGCGTCCTTCACGCTGCCGTTGTCGACGTGCACCACGATCTGGTCGGAGTCGCCCGAGGAGGCCGGCAGCTCTTTCTGCAGCAGCTCCAGGGCCTTCGTGGACTCCATGCCGGGCAGGCTGAACTCCTCGGAGTAGCTGGTGCCCGCAGCGGCCGACGCACCGCCAAGGGCGAGCAGCAGGACCACCCACAATCCGACGACGGTGAGGCGATGCTGGAAGCACCATCGGGCAAGAGCGGACATGACGGTAAGACCTCCGCGACAAAGGGGACACCCGATCGGGTGCGGGCATAACCCTAAGCGTGCTCATCGGCAGGCAAACCGTCGTCCTCCAGCGATCGACACCTTGATGTACCGCATCCGCAGTAGGAGGACCGTGGATCTACCGCTTCAGCAGCACGAGCCAGGCACGATCGCCGCCTCTGACCGCTTTGACCCTGCATGGTTTGCCCCTCAGATGCGGGGGCTCTGGTGGGAATCATCTGCTGTTGCGGGTGAATGCTGCGCCAGCGTGGGTGGATGCGGCGTCGACGTGGATAAGGTGGGAGGGTGGCGACCTTCCGGATCAAGCAGGCGGCCGAACTGCTCGGTGTGAGCGACGACACCGTCCGGCGGTGGGCCGAATCGGGGCGGCTGGCCACGACGGCCGATCCGAGCGGACGCCGGGCCGTCGAGGGTGCGGTGCTGGCCCGGTTCGCCGAGGAGTTGGCGGCAGAGCAGCCGCACGCCCCCGATCGCAGTAGCGGCGCCCAATCCGCCCGTAACCGATTCACCGGGCTGGTCACCAAGGTCACTCGGGACACCGTGATGGCCCAGGTCGAACTGCAGGCCGGCCCGTTCCGGGTGGTCTCGTTGATGAGTCGAGAAGCGGCAGACGAACTGGATCTACAGCCCGGGGTACTTGCCGTGGCCGTGATCAAGTCCACCAATGTCGTCGTCGAGGTCCCCTGACGACGCCCGGCAGTCGGCCCGCGGAGCCCGGCAACCAGCCCCGCCAGACCGGCAACCAATCCAAACAGCGCGGCAACCAGCCCCGCCGGCCGATCCGGCAGCCGAGCCGGCGGCCGGTTCCGGACCCGTCGTCCCGATTGCCGTGGCCGCTGGCCGCCCCGGCGCTGCTCGCCGTCGTCTTCCTGCTGTTACCCCTGATCGGATTACTGAGTCGCACTCCCTGGCGGGGCCTACCGCGACTGCTGGCGGAACCGGAGATCCGGACGGCGCTTCGACTGTCACTGCTGTCCGCGACCTTGGCCACCGCGCTCTCGCTGGTCGTCGGCATCCCGCTGGCCTGGGTGCTGGCCCGCTCGACCCGGCGCGGGATCGGCCTGCTCCGGGCCCTTGTCACGCTGCCGTTGGTGCTGCCGCCGGTGGTCGGTGGGGTGGCGCTGCTGCTGGCGCTCGGCCGCCGCGGCCTCGTCGGGCAGTACCTGGACGCCTGGTTCGGTCTCACCCTGCCGTTCACCACGACCGGCGTGGTGATCGCCGAAACGTTCGTGGCGATGCCATTCCTCGTCGTCACCGTGGAAGGTGCGCTGCGCTCGTCCAATCGGGGGTTGGAGGAGGCTGCCGCCACTCTGGGTTCGCCTCCGTTCGCCACGTTCTGTCGGGTAACGCTGCCGCTGATCGGCCCCAGCCTGGTGGCCGGTAGCGTGCTCTGCTGGGCCCGCGCACTGGGTGAGTTCGGCGCCACGATTACCTTCGCCGGCAATTTTCCCGGCCGCACCCAGACCATGCCACTGGCGGTGTATCTGGCCCTGGAACGGGATCCGGACGCCGCAATCGCCCTCAGCCTGGTGCTGCTGCTGGTCTCGATCGCCGCGCTGGTCCTGCTCCGCGAGCGCTGGCTCAGCCCTGGAGCCCGGCTGTGAGCGCACCCGCAACCTCGACGACGTCCGCGCTGCAGGCAGAGATCATCCTGCAACGCGGCGACTTTCGCTTGGAAGCGACGCTGGCGGTGCAGCCCGGCGAGGTGCTGGCGGTGCTCGGTCCAAACGCGTCCGGCAAGACCACGCTGCTACGGATCCTGGCCGGCTTGCTGGCCGTGACCGAGGGCAGGGTCGCTCTCTCGGACGAGATCTGGGACGACGCCCGCACGCAGCAGTTCGTCCCCGCGACCGAGCGCTCGGTTGGCCTGGTTTTCCAGGACTACCGACTTTTCCCGCACTTGAGCGTGCTGGACAACGTGGCGTTCGCGGTCCGCGCCCGGGGCACCCGCCGGGGTCCGGCCCGACGCACCGCCGAGGTGTACCTCGACCGGCTTGGGCTGAGCGAGCTGGCGGCACGGCGTCCGGACCAGTTGTCCGGTGGGCAGGCGCAGCGGGTCGCCCTGGCCCGGGCGCTGGCGATGCAGCCACGGATGCTGTTGCTGGACGAGCCGCTCGCCGCGTTGGACGCCCGCACCCGGCTGGAATTACGTACCCAATTGCGCCAACAGTTGACTGCCTTCTCCGGCCCGAGCATCGTCGTCACCCATGATCCACTCGAGGCACTTGTCCTGGCCGATCGGATCTTGGTCCTGGAAGCCGGCCGGATCGTCCAGGAAGGCGCCCCGGGTGAGGTCGCCCGGCGACCGGCGACCGAGTACGTCGCCCGGCTGATGGGCCTGAACCTTTACTCCGGCGTACTCGTCGATCGACCCGCTGGAAGGATCGAACTGAACGATGGGGGCGTGCTTTTCGCGGTCGGCCAGGGCACCGACGACGCACCGGCGAGCGGCACCCCGATGCTCGTCGTCCTGGCCCCGGCCGCGATCGCCCTGCACCTGAACCGGCCCGGCCCGGGCTCGTCACGGAACGTATGGACCGGCGTGGTGAGCGGCGTCGAGTTACTCACCGACCGGGTTCGGGTCGCCGTCGTCGGTCACCCCGGCCAGCCCGGAGCACTTGTCGATGTCACCCCGGCGGCGGTGGCCGAACTGGGCCTGAGCGCCGGGCAACAGATCTGGCTGAGCGCCAAGGCCACCGAGGTGATCGCCTACCCCGCCCCGCGACCGTAGTTGCTCCGCACCGATCCCCTCCTGCACGTCAACCCCAATAACTCCATTCGCCCCAGCAGCCCCAGGAGACATCACCCGTTACGAGTAAACCTCCTCGCCGCACCTGTTTTCGGTAGCCTACGGAGCGGTACCTGAGGGGGAATCACCCATGAACCGCGCATATCTTGCGCTTTTGCTTGCTGCTTTGTCTTGGGGACTGGCTCTGACCGCCGCCGATGCCGCACTCGACGAGATCTCGGCGACCGATCTGCTTTTTCTGGAAACCGCGGCCGGGACAATCGTCGTCGTCGCGGGCTGCTGGATCACCGGACGGAAGGTCGCCGGGGCCTGGCGACCCGCCGTGGTACTCGGCTCGCTGGAACCCGGTATCGCCTACGTCTTCGCCAACGTTGGGCTGATTTTGACCTCAGCCGCGGTCGGATCGATGCTCTTCGCCCTGGAGAGCGTGTTCGTTGTGACGCTTGCGGCGATGCTGTTGCGGACCCGTCCACGCCGGGCGGAGGTGATGGCCCTGACGCTCGGCGTGATCGGCACAGTCATGGTGGCGACGGCGCAGAGTGGCGGCCGATCGTCCGGGATAGGGATCGGGATCATGGTGCTGTCCACCTTGGTCTCGGCCGGCTACGTGCTTGCCACCAAGCGGTTTGCCAGTGGTCACGAACCGGTTGCTTTGGTCGCCCGGCAGGGCCTTGCCTCGCTGGTGGTGACCGCACCCTTCATTCTGGGCGCCTCACTGAACGGGGGCAGCAGGTTGGGCACCGCTTCGGTCGGCTGCATCTTGCTGGCCGGTCTGACCGGCGTGATCGGGTTTGCCATCCCGTACACCTTATGGACGACGTCCCTGCCGCACGTGCGGCCCGGTTTCGCGGCCGTCGCCCTCAACCTCGTCCCGCTGGTCGGGGTGATCAGCGCGACCCTGCTCGGAGACGGCGGACTCAGCGCCGGGCAGTGGGCCGGCGGCAGTTTGATCCTGGTCGGTCTGGTGCTGTTGACCCGAGCCGAGATCGCCGCCACCGAACCAGCCGAAACGCCCGACCCGGTCAACGTGCCGGTCGAGATTCCCGGACCGGTCGAGACGGCTGAACCGGCTGAAGTGCTGGTACCGGTGGAACAGGCTGTTCCGACCGTACCCATCCCGCTGCTCCCGGCTCAGCGCCGACCGCTGGAGACCGCACCGACAATCGTTCCTCTCGCCGGCATCCCCGGGCAGCGCACCATGTCACCACTTCCAGTACCGCACCAGGCACAGGTGATGAACCAGGAACCGGACGCCGGAACACCTCGACCGAGCCAGGAACCGGCCGCCGGGGCACATCGGTCCAACCAGGGCGCGGGCCCCGAACGGCGTCTGCTGCGACCCGGTCGGGCCGGACAACCGGTCCCGACGGCCCGGCAACGGGCTGCAGCGCGCCAGCGGGCCACGGCCCGCTAGAAGGGTCAACGCCGGTTTGGAGTCCCGCCTGGCCACCGGGCGGACGGGTCAGCTCCGCTTAAGCCGGTGAAATCAAGATCATTTATGCCGGTTTGCGGTTTAACCGGAGCTGACTGCCCACTCCTGGCCGCACGGATGTGCGAATGACTCCCGGGCTGAACCGAAGGAGCCATCCGGGTGCGACCGGCATCCCCTGCGCTAGCGGGGTGGACCGCCGCGGGGTCCGGCTCGGTGGTACTCCAC
>JANNPJ010000737.1:0-10772 GCA_031400005.1 Kineosporiaceae bacterium
CAGTGGCCGAGGAACGGCTTCGGCAAGCCCAGCAACTGCGGTCTCGGCTGCTGGGCGTGCTGGCCGAGCTGGACGCGATGGATCAGCCATCGACGACGGAACTGATTGAGCTGATGGAGGCGATGACGATGATGAACCAACCGCTCACCCCCGAAGAGGTGGAGCAGATGTCACGACGGCGAAAGGAGTTCATGGAAGGGCTCAGCGAGGCCGAGCGAACAGAGCTGGCGGGCAAACGGGAAGAGATGATGCGGTCCCTGGATCCCGAGCAAGTCGCGCAGCTGCAGCGGCGTCGGGCGCAGTGGATGCCCAGCAGCTGACGCCGTTCGGGACGGACAGGTGGTCAGGCTGCGGGCAGGCGGCAGGCGATCAGCCGGTACACCGGATCCGGGCGGGGACGCTCCTGATCCGGAAGACGGGACAGGTCTCGGCAGAGGGCTGCGGCCTGGTCGGCGTCCGGGCCGTTGACATTCCGGAACCAGGCGGTGCGGTTGGAGAGGATCTGTTCCTGCCATTGCCGTGGGCTGCGGCCCTGGCCGGTACCCGGGAAACTGGTCTCGCCGGCCGGTCGCAGCCCGTGCTCGCCAGCCAGAGCAATGATCTGGTCACGGCGGTCGCTCGCCGCCGGGGCGGACGCCGCGCGGACCTGCTGGGTCACCGCAGCCACGTCGCTCGGGACGGCGAAGGCGGACTCGTCCTTGTCCACCGTGGTGATCAGCACGCCGCTTGGCCGCAGGATGCGGGCGGCCTCGACGAGGACCGGTCCGGCGTCCGGGACCAGGTGAAGCAGCCAGATGATCACGACCGCGTCGACGGATGCGGTAGCGAGCGGCAACTGGGTCGCGTCACCGAGGACGACCGAACCCGGCAACCGACGGGAAGCCCGGGCAAGCATGCCCGGGGACCGGTCGACGCCGATCACTACCCGCCCCTGATCGTGCCCGGGTTCCTTAGCTGGCAAGCGCCCCTCATCCGCTAGGTGTCGGGTCACGATTCCGGTGCCGCAGGCGAGGTCGACCAAGGTGCGGGTGCCGTTCGGCAACAGGTGCGTCACGGCTTTCGCTGCGGCCACCGCCCGGCCTTCGCCGCCCCGGGAGGCGTCGTAATGGTCAGCCTCGCTGTCGTAGTCGAGCACCGTCAGGTGCGGTCCGGACGACGGCGCTCGGTCCGATCTCTGAGCAAAGTCACAGCGGGAACATACCCGGGCGGTACGGTGCCTCGGTGGCCGCTGGGAACGAGATGGAGAGCGCGATGGCGCTGGCGACGGAGCAGTGGCTACACCAGGAGGCTCGGGCCCTGGCAGCACACGAGCAGCCGGGCGCAGGTAAGGCACTGCTGGTCCGGGAGGTGTCCGAACCGTTCCGGACCAGAAGGAGCGTGTCCCTGCGCCGGGTGGCGTCAGCGCAGCACTGGCGACTCTACGAAGAGCAGCGGATCAAGGTGGAAGCCGGGTTCGGCGTCACTGCGGAGGACGCCGTGCGCATGGTCAGGCAACTACGCGAAGGCACCGAGCGCACCGGTGTCGATCTGTACTTGGCCCGCGACGATCGGCGACTGGTAGGCGCGGTGGGGCGCTTTCGGCTGCCGGTTCCGGATCGTCCCTGGGCTCGGCTGCAGGAGGTGGACATCTTTCCCGAATGGCGCCGGATCGGCTACGGCGATGCCTTGCTGTCGGCCGTGATCGGGTTGCTGAACGACGAGGGCTGCGCGGCCGTCGTCGTCGGTGCAGACGAGGACGACTGGCCGGTGCACTGGTACCGGCGGCGCGGATTCCAGGACGCGTGCCGGGTTGGACTCACCCGGAAATGAGCTCGCCCGATTGATCAGAGCCATCCCTTGCCCTGCGCGACGAGCACGGCCTCCATCCGGTTGTGGGTTCCGGTCTTCGCGATCGTCGCCGACAAGTAGTTGCGCACCGTGCTCTCAGACAGGTGCACTGAACGGGCCGGCTAGCGACACCATTAGCACCGCAAGGCAGGTGCTCAGCCACGCGCGTCGCGGGCGAGATATGGTCCGGGCGAGCAGGACGGCCAGTCCCATCGCCGCCAGGCCGGCGATGATCGCCGCGCCGGCTACGTCGCCCGGTCCGACCTGTTGAGAGCTCGTGCCGGAGCGCACGGTCAGTTCCACACCGGCCAATGGGACGGCGATCGTCCAGACCAGGAGGCCGCCAATGGTGGCTGTCGCGACCGCAACGACTCGTCGTCCTCGGTCATTCATCGAGATCATTTCTGGTGTCCCTTCCTGGATTCATCGGCTGTGATCTCGACGTTAGGTGGTGTCCCGACGCCCTCGTCAGAGCCGGTTGTCCGCAGTATCTAGGGACAAATCGCCTATGGACCGAGGGGATGGTGGGTGCGCGGACGGCGGTCAGCGGACGGCGGTCAGCGGACGGTGCGTAGCCACCGTCGTTGCCAGGGGGTCTCTACGGCGCGGTGGTGATGGTTGGCCCGGACCCAGTCGACGGCTTGGCTGGCCGGGAGCCCGTCCAGGATCGCCAGGGCAGCGAGAGCCGTTCCGGTACGGCCAATTCCACCGCGACAGGCGACTTCGACCCGTTCTCCGGCGAGCGCCCGGCGATGTGCCTCGTGGAGGGCGTCCAGGGCATCGGCTCGGTCGCTGGGAACCCAGAAGTCCGGCCAGCGAATGCGCCGGGTCGGCCAGGTCGGGAGGGGGCCGTCGGCCAGCAGCAGGGTGAAGTCGGCCTCGCTGGCCGGGTCACCGATTCGGCGTCCGCGGACCCGGACACCGGTGGGCAACGTGACCAGTCCGGTCTCGTCGAGCCACGCGGGAGGCATCATCCGATTGAGCGTACCGAAACCACGCAAGCAGGACGGTTAGCACCGGTTTGGGTCGCAAAAGTGGGCGACGGGAGCCTGTTCCACGGTCCAAACCGGAGCTGACCGCCAACCGGCCCCTACCACGTGCGTTAAGTGCGACGGAGCGACGGTTCGCTCGAACGGGCGAACCGTCGGCTTCGTCGTCCTCAATCACCTCGCCGCAGCGGCCGATGTTCACAGCGACAAGGAGCAATTCGGCGAGGTAGGAGGGCTGATGTCGGTCGCTGTGGTGTTACAGGCGCTGGGATGGGTATCGGTTGTCTGGTTGGTGGTGGTCCACGCATTGGTTCAGCGTGGCCGGTTACCGCGAGACGGGATGGCCTACCGGATTGCCGGCTGCGTCGCTGCCGGAAGCGTGGTTACGGCCAGCGTGGTGGCGGAGATCTGGCCGGTCGTCGTCCTCGGTCTGCTCTGGCTGCGGATCGAGGTGTTCGGCCACCGCCACCATGTGGCCGATGACCGGACCGAGACGACGACATCGGACCGGACCCAGGCAGGGATGCCGGGGCTCCTCGTCCATACCCTGGGCCCGGCGAAGAGCGCAGGAAGGAGCCAGCCACCGAACGTCCCGCACCCACAGCCCCATCACTCGCGCCCGCATCTTCCGCACCCCCACCTGCCGCACCCGCATCTGGACCGGCGGACCGTGGACCGGGTGTTCAAGATTGAGATGGGAATTGTGATCACGGTTGCGGTGGTGCTCTTCGGGATCTGGACCGAGCAGCAGCGGGCCGCCTTCGGCAGCAACACCAACCGGGTGGTCTGCAGCTGGATCGACGGTTGCTGATCAGAACGGCCGGGGCTGCAGGCGGAGGACGGTGCTCGATCGATAGCATCTGAGGGTTACGCGCAGGCTCCGGCGAGCGTCGGAGTCGATATCGATCAAGGAGTCACCACCGTGTCAGCCGAGCTCACCGTGTCCGTCACCGGTTCCACCCGTGAACTCGTGGCCGGGACGACGGCGGCCGAGCTGTTCGCCGACGACCGGGCCGTGATCGTTGCCCGGGTGAACGGCGAGCTGCGCGACCTGAGCCACGTGCTGGCTCCTGGCGACGTGGTCGAGCCGATCACCGCCGCGGACCCGGAGGGCCTGGCCGTGCTCCGGCACTCCGGTGCGCACGTGTTGGCGCAGGCGGTGCAGGAGGTGTTCAAGGACGCCAAGCTCGGTATCGGGCCGCCGATCCGGGACGGCTTCTACTACGACTTCGACGTCGAGAAGCCCTTCACCCCCGAGGACCTCAAGGCCATCGAGAAGGTGATGCAGCGGATCGTCAAGGAAGGGCAGACCTTCCGCCGCCGGGTCGTCACCGATGAGGAGGCCCGCGCTGAGCTGGCCGCCGAGCCGTACAAACTCGAGCTGATCGGGCTCAAGGGTGGGCCTCAGGACGGAGTTGACGCCGCTGACGGAGCAGATGTCGAGGTTGGTGGCGCCGAGCTGACCATCTACGACAACGTCCGGCGCAATGGCGACCTGGCCTGGAAGGACCTCTGCCGCGGCCCGCACGTGCCGACCACCAAGCTGCTCGGCAACGGGTTCCAGGTGATGCGCAGCGCGGCGGCGTACTGGCGGGGGAGCGAGAAGAACCCGCAGCTGCAGCGGATCTACGGCACCGCCTGGCCGACCAAGGACGAGCTGCGCGCGTACCTGGACCGGCTGGCCGAGGCCGAACGCCGCGACCACCGCCGGCTGGGTTCCGAACTCGACTTGTTCAGCTTCCCCGATGAGATCGGCTCCGGCCTGCCGGTCTTCCACCCTAAGGGTGGCGTGATCAAGCGGGAGATGGAGGACTACGTCCGCCGTCGGCACATCGAAGAGGGCTTCCAGTACGTCGGGACGCCGCACATCTCCAAGCAGCACCTCTTCGAGACCTCCGGTCACCTGCCGTACTACGCGGACACCATGTTCCCGCCGATGGAGATGGAGAACAGCCAGTACTACCTGAAGGCGATGAACTGCCCGATGCACAACCTGATCTTCAGGTCGCGCGGGCGGTCGTACCGCGAGCTGCCGATGCGGTTGTTCGAGTTCGGCTCGGTGTACCGGTTCGAGAAGTCCGGCGTGGTGCACGGGTTGACCCGGGTGCGGGGAATGACTCAGGACGACTCGCACAGCTACGTCACCCCCGAGCAGGCGCCGGCCGAGATCAAGAAACTGCTCGGCTTCGTCCTCAGCCTGCTGCGCGACTTCGGGCTCGACGACTTCTACCTGGAGCTGTCCACTCGCGGCGACTCGGACAAGTTCATCGGGTCGGACGAGGACTGGGCCGCGGCCACCGCCGTCCTTGAGGACGCCGCGACCGAGACCGGCCTCACCCTGGTGGCCGATCCCGGTGGTGCGGCGTTCTACGGACCGAAGGTCTCGGTGCAGACCCGGGACGCGATCGGCCGGACCTGGCAGATGTCGACCATCCAGTACGACTTCAATCAGCCGGCCCGCTTCGGCCTGGAGTACTCCGCCGCCGACGGCACCCGGCAGCAGCCGGTCATGATCCACTCGGCCAAGTTCGGTTCCATCGAGCGGTTCCTCGGCGTCCTGGTCGAGCACTACGCCGGCGCGTTCCCGCCCTGGCTGGCGCCGGTCCAGGTCGTCGGCATCCCGGTGACCGACGATCACGTGCCCTACCTGGACGAGGTCGCCGCCCGGTTGCGCGAGCACGGTGTCCGGGTCGAGGTCGACTCGTCCGACGACCGGATGCCGAAGAAGATCCGCACCCACACCAAGCAGAAGGTGCCCTTCATGCTGATCGTTGGCGACGACGACGTCACCAAAGGTGCTGTGTCGTTCCGGTTCCGGGACGGCAGTCAGGACAACGGCATCGCGGTGGACGACGCCGTCACTCGGATCGTCGAGGCGATCCAGACAAAGGCCCAGGTTTGAGCTGTCCGGTCTGAGCCAGAGGATGTGTGCGCGCAGTTTGACCCAGCGGCTGGGTCAAACTGCGCACACATCGAGGTGTCGCCCGGTGTACCAGCGCTGACCGCCCTTGAGCGCTAGAGGTCACCTATTTGCGGGGATCGCGGCGGGTTGAGCTGAGCCGGATGGGTCGACCGGGCCCGGATCTGAGCCACGATGCGTTCCAGCGGCAGGAACGCCAGCAGGCAGACCACCAGCGGCAAGAAGTGGATCTTCAGGGCCAGGTAGGTGCTGAGGTGGAACCCGAACAACACGATCACGAACAGGTAGCGCGGTCGGCCCCGCAGGACGAGAAGCAGCGGCGTGAGCAACTCCAGTGTGATGATCAGGAACTGGCTGACGGTAAGGATCCACGGTGGGTCGAGCAGGAGATCGCCCAGGCTGGTACCGCGCCGGGTGATCGCCCAGGCGAAGGTTGAGCCGGTCGGCCAGTCCAGCCCGCCGAAGCGGAACTTCGAGATCGCGGACAGGAAGTACACCGCCACGCAGGCGACCTGGATGCAGAGCAGCGCCCAGCCGGCAGCCTCCGAGCGGGTGCGATCGCGAAAGCGGGCGACCCCGATCGTCGGCAGCACCCAGACGGCGACGATCAGGGCGAAATGATCATGGTCGACCTTGCTGTACGACATGCCGATCGACACCCAGTCGGTGAATCCGGCGGCCACCACGAACCCGGTCAGGATGCCGAGTCGACGCGGCAACCGGCCACTGGCGCAGAGCAGGCAGCCGATGATGATCACCCAGCGCAGGACGTGGACGTAGTCGTGCTGGGGTACCGGCAGGTGGAGCCAATCGCGCAGCCGCATCGATCGATACAGCACCGGTGAGCTGTCGGCGTGCGCGAACACGTCGTTCACGACGAAGAACAGGTCGTCGATGACGAAGAGGTAGATCGCCACCCGGAGCAGGGCAATCCGGGACAGCGGCGTGGCTTCGAAGCACCACGCCCGGCTCCGGGCGGCCCAGGTAGACGCCGGAACCGGAGCGCTGTCGCCCGCCGTACTGGTCATCGTCGAGGTCATCGAGGCAGCTCCGGGGCGGTGTCGTTGACCGGCCAGCCGACCAGGGTCTGCACCTGCTCACCTGCGGCCCGGCCGTTGCGCAGCAGGGTGACCCGTTCGTTCAGCCAGATCTGGGTCAGTCCCGGTTGCCCCGGATGCAACCGCGCATAGGACGCTGCGAGGTCTGCCAGCATGCTCGGGTCGCGAATGAATCTCGGCTGCTGACCCTCGATCTCCGCGCGAGCGAGGCCGAAGTTGGGCAAGGTGATCGGCAGCACCTTTACCTCGCCGTCGGCGGTACGAGCCTGGAGGAAGGTGGCGCGGATCGCATCATCTTGCCCGACCCGGAAGGCGAACTGGGACATCGGCGTGAATGGCCAGTCGATGTCGTTGCCGATCGCCGAACCCCGCACGATCAGCACGGTGCCGAGCAGGAGCGCGGCCACCCGCCAGGCGACCGACGTCCGCCCCAAGGTCTGGACCGGTGGGGGGTCGGCGGTGGGTTTGTTCGAATCCACGCCGCGTAATCTAAGCCGTTGTGACGACATCCCCATTCCGTGCCCCCCTTCCTGTCGTCATTTTCGACGGTGACTGCGGTATTTGCACCACCCTCGCGGGAGTGATCGAGCGCCGGTTGCGCCCGCCGGCCGCCGTCCAGCCGTGGCAGCGCTTGGATCTGGCCGCCTACGGGTTGACCGAGCTCGACTGCGTCGAGGCCCTGCAATACGTGGACGCCGATGGTCGGGTCTACGCGGCGGAGCTCGCCGTCTCCCGGCTGCTGCGCGCATCGCGACCCTGGGCTCGCCCCGCCGGGATCGTGATCGGCCTGCCCGGCATCCGCTGGATAGCCGGGTTCGTCTATCGCTGGGTGGCCCGCAATCGCAGCCGCCTGCCCGGCGGCACGCCTGCTTGTGCCGTCCCACCCCGGTCGCCGTCGATCGACTGAGCTTTCCCTGGTGGAGGCTTCCCGCCGGCGGTCTTCGTGGCCCGGCGGGCTCGCCAGCGGTCGTAGTACTGCTCCAGCGGGAGGAAGGCCAGCATCATCACCAGGTGCGGCCAGAATGCGATGGTGATCATCATGTAGGTGAGGAGATGGAAGAAGTACCAGCCGCCGACCATCCGGCGACGCCAGCGCTCCCCGACAATGAAGATCACCGGAGACAGCAGTTCCAGGCCGACCAGCACCCACTGGAACCAGTGCAGGGTCCACGGCACATGCAGCAGCTGCTCGCCGAACCAACTGCCGCGGCGAACGACGGCGCGCAGCATGGTCGCGGAGTTCACCCATTCCGGACCGCCGAAACGGAACTTCGCCATCGCGGACAGGAAGTAGGTGGCGATCGCCGTCAACTGGATGGCCCGAAAGGCGAAACCGCCGGCCTCGCTCAGCCGTCGATCGCTCACGGTGGCCGCACCGACCATCGGCAGCATCAGCAAGGCGATGACGAAATCGCCGCGGTCGTGATCGACCTTTCCGTAGGAGAAGGCGACGTACTGGTACCAGATCCAGGCGATCGCCACCGCCCAGCCGGTCAGCCGGGGAAACCGGCCGATCAGGGCGAGCGCGGCCGCCAGCACTGATCCCCAGCGCAGGAGCTCAACCAGGGGGACGGAGGCGGCGGGCAGGTGCAGCAGCTTGCCCATCCACAGCGGCTGGTACCAGACCGGGTCGGCCCAACCGTGGTAGTAACCCGAGGTGTGCAGAAACAGCACATCAATGATCACGAAGAGATAGACCGCGCGCCGCAACAGGGCCACCCTGGCCAGCGGCACCGGGGCGAACAACCAGCCCATCACGGCGCTCTCCACTGGGCCAGCGGGGTATCGCGGATCGCACCGGTGGGAGCGCCGTCCTTCAGCAGAACCTCATGGCGGACCACCCGGACGGCGCGCCACGGTGGTTCCTCCGGCCGCAGCCGGGCATGGCTGCGGGCCAGCGTGCCGAGGATCTCCGGGCGGGCGGTGATCTGCGGAATCCGGCCCTCGACCTCGGCCCGGTTCAGCCCGACGGCGCTGGGTACCAGGGGAGCCAGCTGCCAGGTGGCGTCGTCGCCGACCTGCGCCTCGATCCGCAGCGAGGTGACCGAACCGGACGGCGGGGTGGAGGTGGAGAACATCCGCCAGGGGGCGAACGGCCACCAGTCGTCCTGCCCTACCGCCGTCCCGCCCAGGAACAGGGCGGTCAGCACGAGAAGCAGGAGCGCCCGCCAGGCCCGCCCGACCCGGGGCAGCCGGATCACGTCGTTGGGCGGAACGTCGCGCTCGGCCACCGCCCCAGAGGTCTCCACGGTCGGAACGATACCGGCGCAGACACCCCGGAATCGTGGCCGCTGACCTCGGCCTCCTAGAATCACGGCGTGATGGATGGCTTCGGAACGGCTGAGAGCATGGCCGGGGAGCCGGACGGCTTCGAGCGGCTGTGGACCCCCCACCGGATGGTCTACATCAAGGGGGAGGAGAAGCCACACAGCTCGGACGCCGGAGCGGATTGTCCGTTCTGCCGGGCTCCGCTGCTCAGCGACGAAGACGCCCTCATCGTCGCTCGCGGCGAGACGGCGTTCGCCATCCTCAACTTGTTCCCGTACAACCCCGGACACCTGTTGATCTGCCCCTACCGGCACATCGCCGGGTACCCGGACCTGACGCCGGCCGAGACCCTGGAGATCGCCGAGCTGAGCCAGCAGGCGATGCGGGTGCTCACCTCGGTGGCCGTCCCGCACGGGTTCAACCTGGGGATCAACCAGGGCTCCGTGGCCGGCGCCGGGATTGCGGCCCACCTGCACCAGCACGTCGTCCCTCGGTGGGGTGGGGATGCCAACTTCATGCCGGTGATCGGTCAGACCAAGGTGCTGCCGGAATTGCTGGCCGACACCCGCAGCCGCGTGGCCGAGGCCTGGGCCGCCACAATCACGCCATGACGATGATCACCATCGCTTGTCCAGCAGTCAGGCCCTGCGGTCTCCTGCCCGGTGATACGCCTCGGTAGAGTGGCGTAGCCATGCTCAACCGATTCGCACGAGCCCTGTTCACGCGCCTGTTCACACCGGTCGCGCGGATTCTGCTGCGCTGGGGGATCAGTCCGGACGTCGTCACCCTGGTCGGAACGCTCGGGGTCAGCGCCGGAGCACTGATCTTCTACCCGCAGGGAGAGTTCGTCGTCGGCACCCTGGTGATCACCGCCTTCGTGTTCTCGGACATGCTCGACGGGATCATGGCCAGGCTGTCCGGCCGGTCCTCGGACTGGGGTGCCTACCTGGACTCCACCCTGGACCGGATCGCGGACGCCGCCGTCTTCGGTGGCCTGGTGCTCTACTACGCCGGCCCCGGTGACAACGAGGTGATGGCCAGCCTGGCGCTGGCCTGCCTGGTCCTCGGCAGCGTGGTCTCCTACGCCCGGGCCCGTGCCGAAGGCCTCGGTATGCGGGCCGACGTGGGGATCGCCGAGCGGTCCGAGCGGCTGGTCGCCGTCCTGCTCGCCACCGGATTCGTCGGCTGGTTCCTACCCTCGATCGTCCTGCTCGTCGTGCTCGCCCTGCTCGCCGTGGCCAGCCTGATCACCGTCCTGCAGCGGATCCTCTACGTGCGCAAGCAGGCGCTGGCGCCCGGCCGGGTCGACGGGGTCAGCACCCGCGATGCCCACCTGGCGGCGGACAAGCAGGGCAGCACACCGCAAAACCCGTCCGACCATCCGGTGGGCAGCCGAGATGCCTGAGCGCCTGGTCGTCCTGGCGTACACGCTGGGCTGGCGAATCGTCAGCGCGCTCCCCGAAGCGATCGCCTATCCCTTGTTCACCCTGATCGCTGACATCGTCTGGTGGCGACACGGCAAGGGCGTCCTCCGGCTGGAAGCGAACCTGGCCCGAGCGGTGCCGGGGGCCGACGCCGCGCAACTGCGCCGGCCCCCCACCTGAATGACTTCGCCGCTCAGTCCAGCCCAATACCCACGAACACCGGCTCGGGGTGCAGCGAGATCCCGAACCGATCCCGCACTCCGTCGCGCACTTCGCGCGCGAGGGC
>JANNPJ010000744.1:0-2691 GCA_031400005.1 Kineosporiaceae bacterium
GATGGGGCAGTCACCGTCAGCGTAGACAGAACGTCCGGCGCCCTGCGGATGACCGCAGGAAGTACCTCGAATGCCGGTTGATTTAGCTTCCGAAAATAACAATAAAACTATCGTCGCGTGAGAACAACACCCAACGACCAAGCTAACCGGCGCGCGCTCTCTGCGCGTCCGGTTGAGTGCATTATTGGGCGGGCTTGTGTTATTGCAAGACCTGAGGTGGCCCCGGAATAACAGACACGTGAATTAAGCACCACGCTCCTGTCGCTCGAACTCCTCCGGACTCCGATAGCCGAGCGCCTGATGCAGGCGCTGGCGGTTGTAGAACACCTCAATATATTCCGCAATGGCATACCGCGCTTCCGCCTGATTCTGAAATTGGCGATGGTGCACCACCTCATTCTTGAGCGAACTAAAGAAGCTCTCGACCGGGGCATTGTCGTAGCAATTGCCTTTGCGACTCATGCTGGGCACCACCCCGCGACGCGCCAAGATGGTCTGATAGAGGGTGGCCCGATACTGATTGCCTTGATCGCTATGATGCACCAGCCCTGGGGCTGGACGCCGCCGCTGCCAGGCCATCCACCAGGCCTCGACCACGACGGCCAGCGTTTGCCGCGTACTCATGGCCCAGCCCACCACACGGCGCGAATACAGATCGAGCAACACGGCCACGGTCAGCCAGCCGGTCCGCGTCGGCACGAACGTCAGATCGCCGGCCCACACGCGATTCTTGGCTGGCACAGCAAACTGTTGATTGAGGCGATTGGGAATCGCGGGCAGCACCTGCTGGCGCACCTGCACGGTGCGGACATACCGCCGCCGCCGGAGCCATGCCACCCGATGCCGACCACAGCGTTCACCGAGGCGGATGAGTAACCACCACATTCGCCGCGCCCCGTAGGCCTCGCGCATCTGCGGGTGCAGGACGCGCATCCGCTCAACGAGCCGCTGGTTGACCTGCGTCCGCATGCTGGGCTTCCGCCGCTGCCAGGCATAAAAGCCACTTCGACTCACCTGCAGGACACGGCACATCGGTGCGAGTCGAAACTCCGGCTGATGGGCCTGCATGAACGCGTACTTCACCGCGACTCCCTGGCAAAGTACGCCGTCGCTTTTTTTAAAATATCTCGCTCCTCAGTGACGCGCGCCAGCTCGCGTTTCAGCCGCGCAACCTCGGTGGTGCGTTCTTTTCGCGCTCCGGAGCCGGGGAATGCCCCCGCGCCTCGGGACTGACATTCTCGCTGCCATTTATAGAGTTGATTGCGCCGAATGCCTAGCTCGCGGGCCAGCTCCGAGGCCGGGCGACTCCCGCTCGCTAACAACTGGATGGCCTCGCGTTTAAATTCCGGCGTGAACTGCTTGCGTGAATCCATTGGACACCTCCTCGGGACATGCTGTCCCCGTTCAAAGGTGTCTGTCAAATCCGGGCCACCTCAACCTGTCCCGATACTGTTCGTTTTGGCTTGCTTGCTTCACGCCGACTCTATGAACAGTATTGAGACCTGTCCCCATTGTTTGCTCGTTGGCATGGCCCCACGAGCTAACCGCGATCATACAGGCCGGGCGCTGGTGACGGCCGCCGCCGACCCGGAGGCAACGGGCGCAATCACGTCACCCCGACCCGACCGCGGGTTCAGCGGGTGTGGACGCTGTGCCAGAGGGATGTCGAGCCATTCCCGACATGCACCATGACCAGCTGGTTCTGGTAGGCGGCGATCCCTGCGCCGACGGAACTGGACTGGTTCTCGATCTGGACGTTCGGCCGCCAGGTGCCGTCGAAGATCGAGTGCCACAACTGGTTCGAGCTGTTGCCTAGGTGGACGAGCTGCAGGCGTCCCTGATAGGCCGCTAGCGCGGGTGCGGCGTGGCTAAACTGGTTCTTGATCCTCACGTTGGGCGACCAGGCCGACCCGTCGAAGGTCGAGTGCCAGATGTCGTTAGACGAATCGCCCAAGTGAACGATGTGCAGCAGGCCAGCGAGCGCCGCGAGCGCCGGCGTCTCCTTACTGGCCTGGCGGGGGATGCGCACGTTCGCCGACCAACGCGACCCGTCGAAGGTCGAGTGCCACAGGTCATTCGACGACCGTCCGAGATGGACGCGGTGCAGCAGGCCGCCGAACTCGGCGAGGGAGGGGGTCGCGCGGCTCTCCTGCCCGGAAATCAGGGTGTTCGGGGTCCATGCTGGGTAGAAGGCGTGTAGGGTCTCGATATCGCCGGGGGAAAGTCCGGGGGCGTTCCCGATGTTAGGGAACGCCCCGAGGAACCCGCTGGTCGCAGAGCCCTGGGTAATCACTGGGGTAATGCCCTTGGCAAAGAAGAACGACCCGTAATGCATCAGCGAGTCGTAGTCGTACAGGCCACTGTCGTCGGCGTTGTCGGTCCGCTTCTCGTAGTTGTGCTCCTTGCCAGCCTGGATCTCCTGCTCGTTGATGGTGACGAACAGGTCCCGATCCTCGCGGGACTGCTCGTGGATCAGCCCGGCGGCGTGACCGATCTCGTGGACAACCTGGGTGGCTAGGTTGGCGGCGCCAGCGTCGATGCGCGAATGCCACAGGTCGTTGGACGAATCACCCAAATGCACCATGTGGACGCGCCCGACGAAGGTCGCCAGCGCGGGCGCGGCCTTGCTCATTTCCTCGGCGATGCGGATGTTGGGCGTCCAGGTGGTGCCGTCGAAGGCAGACTTCCACA
>JANNPJ010000717.1:0-13085 GCA_031400005.1 Kineosporiaceae bacterium
GGTGGTCCGGCTGCGGCGTCCAGACCGGCTCGAGGGCGTTCTCGGCCGCGAACGCGGCGGCATTGAACGCGATCGGCATGGGCCGGGAGTGATCAAGCAGCGCAGGTACTTCGTCGACCGCCATGGTGTCTGGTGGTGTCGGGAATGCGGCGCCGAACGAAGCACCGCTGGTCAGGGCACCGACGGGCTCCGGGGTCCGGGCGGGTGCCCCACCCGGCTGGTCCTCGACGCTGACCGGCTGGCGGTCTGGCGTCGATCCGCCGACGGAACCGGGCACGAAGAGCGACGCTGGCAGATCGATCAGGACGGCGGTGCCACCGGCCCGGCCGGAGGTCAGCGTGACCTTCGCATCCAGCCGCTGGGCCAGCCGGCCGACGACGAAGAACCCGAGCCGCTGAGAACTGAGCGCCTCCGCGGTCGGCGGCTGGTCGATCCGGGCGTTGATCTCGAGGATCTCCGAAGCCGGGATGCCGAGCCCGTCGTCGGCGACCGTCATCCGGATGCCCTGACTGGTGGCCGTGGCCATCACCACCACGGTGCTGCCTGGGTCGGAGAAGTTCGTCGCGTTCTCCAGCAGTTCCGCGAGGAGGTGGGCGATCGGCAGGGCGAGGTGGGCGAACACCGGCGGGTCGACGTCAAGTGACAGGGACACTCGGGAGTAGTGCTCGATCTCGCTGGTCGCGGTCCGGACGACGTCCGACAACGGCATCGGCTCGCGCAGCCGGCGGCCGGACTCGATCCCGGCCAGAACCAGCAGCGATTCGGCGTTGCGGCGCATCCGGGTGGCGAGGTGGTCGAGCCGGAACAACTCCTCGAGGGCATCCGGGTTGACCTCGTTGCGTTCCAACTGGTCGATCAGCGACAACTGACGGGAGAGCAGCACTTGGTTGCGTCGGGCCACGTTGACGAACATGTCGGCGACAGCGGCCCGCAGCCGGGCCTGCTCATGGGCGATCGCCACGGTGACCGCATTGACGTCGACGAAGGCGGCGGCGAGCCGGCTGACCTCGTTCCGACCGATGATCTGGACGACCGGCAGATCCAGTTCGTAGTTCGCGTCCGCTTGGACGGATTCAACGATTTTCGGGAGTTCGTCCCGGATCTGCGTAGCCGCCAACGTGAGCCGGCGCAGCGGAGCAGAGATCCGCCGGCTCAGCCCCAGAGCCAGCAGCAAGGTGAGCAGCGTGATCGCGATCGAGCCACCCAGGGTGAGTTCGAGCTTCTCCTTGGCCGCGTCGTGGTCCTCGGTGGAGAGCTGGATGCCGTTCACGTTCAGGGCGTCGAGTGCACCGCGCAGGGCGGTGATCTGGCCGGTGGTGACCGCGGTCCAGTCCGCCAGGGTCACGTCCGGGCGGTTGGTGGTGCCAGCGACCTGAAAGGCCTTTCTGGCGCTCTTCAGGCCGGCGCTGCGAGCGGCCGGTGCTGCCAGAGCCGTTTTCAGAGCCGCCAGCTGCTCGCTGTGGGCGGAGCGCCGGAAGGCACTGAGCGCGAGTTCACCGGCAGCCTCCTGAGCACCCAGTTCGCGCTGCTCGAGGGTGTCCGCCTTGCCGTTGAGGATCGCGGCGGCACCGACCAGCTGTTCCCGAGCCAGAGCCTCACCTGCGCGGCTAACCAGCGCGAATTGCTGGAAGCTGGCGGCGGTTTCCGGACTGCGTAACGTGCTGGCGAGGTCAGACGGGACCTCAACGTCGGCGGAGATCACTGTGGAGTAGCCCGCGATGATGGCTCGAGCCTCCACCTTGCCGGCATCCACGTCGGCCCGCAGAGCGGTCAACGTGTTGTGACCACCGGCCGAGCGGACCAGGATCCGCACGACCGGATCTGTGCTGGAACCGTTGTAGATCCGTTCCCGGACCAAGGCCAGCCCTTGATCCACGGCGGCACGAACGGCCTTGAGTTGCTAGGCCGCTCCATCCTGACCGCGGATCACGGCCACCGAGAGCGCCCGTTCGGCCTGCAGGCCACCGACAAGGTCAGCGAAGTCACCGGCCGATTGCGCCAGTTCGCGGGATTCGCTCGCCTGACGCATGTCGAGAAGGGCCTGGTATGTCACCTGGGAGGAGATCAGACCGAGCACAAGTACCGGTAGGGCTAGAGCCGACAGGATCTGCCACCGGATACCGAGGTTGCGCAGCATCTGGACCTTCCACTCGCGAAGTCGCCGGTCGATTAACAACGGCGCTAGCAGGGCACGAGCGCGTCGAAGTCAGTTGTCGGTCGCGGGGGACCGAATATTTAGCTCACTCGGCGGCCCAGATCTGTGGGACGAGGCTTAGGGTCGGGTGCCATGAAGGCCGTAGTGATCACTGAGTTCGGCGGACCCGACGTTCTGCAGCTGCGCGACGTCCCAGATCCGGTAGCAGGCCCCGGTGAGGTAGTCATCGACGTCGCGGCCACCGCCGTCAATCGGGCCGATCTGCTGCAACGCGCGGGGCACTACCCGCCACCGGCCGGCGCACCGGACTGGCCCGGGCTGGAGTGCAGCGGCACGATCAGCGCCATCGGGGCCGACGTGCTGGACTGGAGTCTGGGTGATCAGGTCTGCGCCTTGCTCTCCGGCGGTGGCTACGCCGAGCGGGTGGTCGTCGCCGCCGGCCAGCTGATGCCGATCCCGACCGGAGTCGATCTGGTCGACGCCGCGGCGCTGCCCGAGACGACAGCCACGGTCTGGAGCAACGTCTTCCTGGCAGCGGGCCTACGCCCCGGCGAGATCTTTCTGGTGCACGGCGGTTCGAGTGGGATCGGCACGATGGCCATTCAGCTCGCCACCCACGTCGGAGCCCGGGTCGCCGTGACCGCAGGGAGTGCGGAAAAGCTGGACCGCTGCCGCGCCCTCGGCGCCGAGATCACCGTGAACTACCGCGAGCAGGATTTTGTCGCCGCCGTCCGCGAGGCCACTGATGGCCATGGTGCCGACGTCATCCTGGACAACATGGGTGCGGCTTACCTGGCCCGCAACGTCGATGTGCTGGCCTACAACGGTCGCTTGGTCGTGATCGGGATGCAGGGTGGGGTTCGGGCCGAACTCGATCTGGGGAAGTTGATGTCCCGCCGGTCTGCGGTGATCGCCACCTCGCTGCGAGCCCGGCCAGCGCAGGAGAAGGCGGTCATCGTGACCAGCGTCCGCGAGCACGTCTGGCCGCTGCTGAATTCCGGCCAGGTGCAGCCGGTGATCCACGCTCGACTGCCGCTGGAGCGAGCCGCAGACGGACACCGGATGATGGCGGACTCGCAACACATCGGGAAGATTTTGCTCACCTGCTGACAGGAATTTTCCGGCGTATGCCACTATCCAGACACACATGCCAGTTACGGCGTGTTGCCGAGCGGCCACTCCATGATATGACTAAGCCTGATTGCGGCTTCCGACCTGCACACCTCATCGGCCGAGCGGCCGATTGCCTTCGCCCCGTGTGGCCGATCTATGGCTGATCTGCCCGATCGGGGGTGGTGAATCTGTCGCGTCATGCCTTCGTCCAAGGCACGATGGACACATGACAACCGAGTCGGAGCCAGAGTTTGCCTCAATGGCCAACTCCAGCTCGTCCGGTGCCAACCGCCCGACACCCGATGAGCAGGAACGTGTTGTCGTCGTGACGTCCGACGGGATGGCGGTTACCGGACCGAGCAACGTTGAGACGAACCCAGCCAATCAGATCGAACAGCCGGCCAAGGTGATGCGCATCGGCAGCATGATCAAACAGCTGCTGGAAGAGGTGCGCAGCGCACCGCTCGATGAGGCAGGCCGAGTCCGGCTCGCTGCGATCCACGAGCGCTCCGTCAAAGAACTGGAAGACGGCCTCGCGCCCGAACTGGTTGAGGAGCTCCGGGCGATTACGTTGCCCTTTGACGACTCGAAGACGCCGTCCGATTCGGAACTGCGGATCGCTCAGGCCCAGTTGGTCGGTTGGCTGGAAGGCCTGTTCCACGGCATCCAGACCGTGCTGTTCGCTCAGCAGATGGCCGCCCGAACCCAGCTCGAGCAGATGCGCCGCGCGCTTCCCGGCGGCCCGCCGACCACCGGCCAACCCGAAGGCCGCCCGGGTGGCCATGCCGGTCACGGCACCGGCACCGGTCAGTACCTGTAGGGCGGGGGTGGCCGACCATGGGAATACTCGACTGGATTCGGACACCCATGATCGGGGCGGGCCCGCTTGGTAGCGGAGTGTGGCGTCGCGTTCACGATAGGTTCGCCCGCGCGGTTCGCCGCTATCGCGCGGTGATCGACGTCGTTCCCTCTCGTCCGGTTCGCGTTGAACTGCTGGAGATCGCCGACGACCTCGACGCGGCCCTGGAGATCGTTCGGGATGCCTGCCAGCGAGCGCAGGCAGCTGCGCCCAGCGAAGGCTCGGACGTGCCGGTCGGCCCGGGTGACATCTACCTTGACGTTCATCGCCGGCTGGCCCGAGCGGCCACGCTCTGTGCCCGTGCCTCCGAATCGGCGATGATGGCGCGGGTCGCGGTTCGAATGAAAGACGTCGAGGGCGTCCGTGATCACATCGATGCCGCGCGGCGAACCGCCAAACAGGTCCGCGAAATGGTAGACGGCGCCCTCCTCTAGTGACCTGTCATTGCCTCAACAGTCGCTCCAGGATCTGCGCCACGCCGTCCTCGGCGCACGGTGGGGCCTGAAACTTTGCCGCAGCGATCGCTTCGGCGTGCCCATCGGCCATCGCATAGCCGGCACCGGCCCAGGTGAGCATAGGGACGTCGTTGGGCATGTCCCCGAAAGCGACCACATCGGCCGCCTGGATGCCAAGCTGATCCGCCAGCCAGGCCAGCGCGGACGCCTTGGTGACCCCCGGCGCGGAGATCTCCAGCATGAAATTCATCGGGTCCGAATGCACCACTTCCACCAGCCCGGTCAACTCCCGGCGGGCAATCGCGAGCAGGGCATCGGAGTTGAGCGAACCGTAGTGCGACTGCCCCTGTCGGCAGAGCAACTTGATCACGATCGGCCGATCGGTCAGGAGCTCATCAAGGGTGCCGGTCGCCGCGTCCATCGCGACCTTGTGCACCGGCAGGTATTCCACCTCCCGGCGATAACCGTTCAGGGTTTCCAGGGCGAAGGCGATCCCAGGGATCTGCCGACGTAACCGGGTCGCGGTCTCCAGCACCGCCTCAGCGGTCAACCCGCGCGAACTGACCACCTCGCTGGTCGCCAGGTTCAGCACCACTGCACCATTTCCGCACAGGGCCAGACCTTGATGACCAGTCATCTCCACGATCGAGGACATCCATCGCGGCGGTCGGCCGGTCACGAAGACGACGTGGATCCCGAGCCGCTCGCATTCGGCGAGTGCGGCCAAGGTTCGCGTCGAAATTGTGCCGTCCGAGCAAACGATCGTCCCGTCCAAATCACATGCCACCATCCGCATATCCACATCTTCTCCTGCCTGTGGATGACCGGAGCGGGCGGTCAGGGCTCGGGCTAGCGTGACGTCGTCACCACCGGCCGGCAACCGGCCTTACCTGAGGAGGACAGGTGGATGAACAGCGGACCGTGACTCTGTGGTCGGCAAACGGGCTGACCGTCACGGCACGACGGGGTATCGACGACAACCTCGTGATCAGCGGCCAGGACCTGAAATCGAGCCCCTTCGGCAGCGAGGTCACTGAGTACGAGTACGGGTTCTCGGTGGCGAAGGCGGACATCCCGATCGTGTTGGCCGCACTGCGAGCCGAACCGGACGCGGACGTTCTCGACGTGCTGGAGAGCGCCGGACCCGAACTGGTGCGATTCGGGGAATCGAGATGGCTGGCCGAGATCGGCGTCGAGGCCGAATTCTGGTCACGCGAAGAGTGACTGCAGACGCCGGGCGACGCGACTTCCAGGTCAAGCGTCGCCCGGCGCCCAGGATGTCAGGAGCGGACAGGATCCGCAGAGTCCGTTCCTGACCTCACCGGATGTCCCCCGCGACGTCCCGGTTGATCCAACCTAGAGGCTCGGGATGCGCGTTGACTTGCCCCAACTTCGGGGGGCAAATGCGCGCTGCCTAGGGATGAACTCGCATCGGCTGAACCAGCCGGTCGCTGTCGTGCAGCAGCCCGTCTTCGACAGCACGCCGGTGTAGGGCGATCTTGGTCCGGGCTTCCCGCCCGGCGGTCGCGTACTTCTCCCGCACCCTGGTCAGGTAGGTCTTAGCCGTCTCGACTGAGATATCGAGCTGGCGGGCAACGCTTTTCAACGGCAGGCCGGAGGCGTAGAGAACAAGTGCCCGACGTTCCTGCGGGCTCAACGCGGGCATGTTGTCGTCCGGGTCATCGGCGACGAGCATGGCGGCGAGGGCCGGCGTGACATGCCCTTCACCCCGCGCTGCGGCCCGGACCGCGCGAACAATCTCGGCCGCATTCTCGCTCTTCGGCACGTAGCCGAGAGCACCAGCCGCGATGCTCTCCCGGACGCGCCGTGGATCGGCGAACGCGCTGACGACGACCACCGCAACGCCGGCCGCCGCCAGTTCAACAATCTTGGCGCTGGTCGCGATGTCGTCACCGAGATCGAGGTCGAGCAGGACCACGTGCACCGGGAAATCCGGATGTCGCAGCAATTCCCCGAACCCGGTGACAGCGATCATCACGTCCACGTCGTCCGCCTCGGCATCGAGCCAGGTGGTCAGGCTGTCAAGCACCAGCCGGTGGTCGTCGACGATGCCGACCCGAATCCTTCGCAGCTCTACGGTCACCGTTCACCCCCGAACAGACAGCACCCGACCTCTGATGACCATCATGTCGACTGCGGGCCGACACCAGGCCGCCTGAGATCGGGCGTGTCTGGCCGAGGAAACAGCAGATCCCGACGTCAAACCCGGCAGGACCTCGCTACTCAGACAGAAGCGGCAGGAATATCGCCCAGTCCCTCCAGTTCCTCGGTGGTCAGCAACCGTGACCGGATCAGGAAGCGCACCCCATACGGCGCCTCGAGGGAGAAGCCGGCCCCGCGACCGGGCACCACATCGATCGTCAGGTGGGTGTGTTTCCAGTACTCGAACTGAGCGCGTGACATCCAGACCGGAACCGTGACGTCGTCCAGGGGAAGATCAGCCAGATGGACGTCGCTGTCGCCAGTGAGGAAATCTCCCGCCGGGTAGCACATCGGTGAACTGCCGTCGCAACAACCGCCCGACTGATGGAACATCAGCTCGCCATGGTCCGCCCTAATCCGACGGAGCAGTTCCGTCGCCTTCTGGGTGAGGTCCACACGAGCAACCATCAGAAGAATCCGAGCTTATTCGGGCTGTAGCTGACCAGCATGTTCTTCGTCTGCTGGTAGTGGTCGAGCATCATCTTGTGGTTTTCCCGGCCGATGCCCGATCCCTTGTATCCACCGAACGCGGCATGCGCTGGGTAGGCGTGGTAACAGTTCGTCCACACCCGGCCGGCCTCGACACCGCGGCCGAACCGGTACGCGGTGTTGATGTCCCGCGACCAGACTCCGGCACCCAGTCCGTACAGCGTGTCGTTGGCGATCTTCATCGCCTCGTCCGGGCCCTCGAACCTGGTCACCGACACGACCGGCCCGAAGATCTCCTCCTGGAAGATCCGCATCGAGTTGTCACCCTCGAAGATGGTCGGCTTGATGTAGTAACCGTCGGTCAGGTCACCGCCCAGGTCGACCCGCTCGCCGCCGGTCAGCAGCTTCGCGCCCTCGGCCACCCCGATGTCGAAGTAGGAGAGGATCTTCTCCAGCTGATCGTTGCTGGCCTGGGCGCCGATCATGGTGTCGGTGTCGAGCGGGTTTCCGGCCACGATCGCCTCGGTCCTGACCTTGGCATCGCTGAGGAACGAGTCGTAGATCGAGGACTGGATCAGCGCCCGGGACGGACAGGTGCACACCTCGCCGTTGTTCAGCGCGAACATCGTGAAGCCTTCGAGTGCCTTGTCGTAGAACGCGTCGTTCTGCGCCGCGACGTCCTCGAAGAAGATGTTCGGGCTCTTGCCGCCGAGTTCCAGACTCACCGGAATGATGTTCTGGCTGGCGTACTGCATGATCAGCCGGCCAGTGGTGGTCTCGCCGGTGAAGGCGATCTTTCGAATCCGACTGGACGACGCGAGCGGCTTGCCGGCCTCGACGCCGAACCCGTTCACGATGTTCAGCACGCCATCCGGAAGCAGATCGCCGACCAGGTCGATCCAGACCATGATCGAGGCAGGAGTCTGCTCGGCCGGCTTCAGCACGATGGCGTTGCCCGCGGCCAGCGCCGGGGCCAGCTTCCAGACCGCCATCAGCAGCGGGAAGTTCCACGGGATGATCTGACCGACGACGCCCAGCGGCTCGTGGAAATGGTAGGCGACGGTGTCCTCGTCCACCTGACTGATCGAGCCCTCCTGGGCCCGGATAGCACCGGCGAAGTAGCGGAAGTGGTCGATCGCCAGCGGGATGTCGGCTGCCATCGATTCCCGAATCGGCTTGCCGTTGTCCCAGGTCTCGGCGACAGCGAGGAGCTCGAGGTTCTGCTCCATCCGGTCGGCGATCTTGTTCAGGATGACTGATCGTTCGCCGGGCGACGTGCGACCCCAGGCCGGGGCGGCCGAATGTGCCGCGTCCAGCGCGGCTTCGATGTCTGCGGCAGTGCCCCGAGCGATCTCACAGAAGATCTTGCCGTTCACCGGGCTGGGGTTCTCGAAGTACTCGCCCTTGACCGGGGCGACCCGACGGCCACCGATCCAGTGGTCATAACGCGACGCGAACGTGGTGGGACTGCCCGGCTGTCCGGGCGCTGCGAACACGGCCATGTGAAACCTCCGACATTCACCCGGCCCGCCATTGGGCCGAGAGCTACCTCCGACTGTAGGTAGCCAGAGGTTGCAGCAACGTTGCACGGTCACGCCGAGAGCGATGCCAGCCGGTGCAGGTGTGCCCGGACCAGCGCGCGACGCGGCGAGGTGGCCGGCAGGACTCGCTCCAGCGCTTGCCAGGCGGCGGCGTCATCGTGGCCCTCCGGTAGCGACGTCCACCGCTCGAGCACCTCCGCGGCGCCCGAATCGAGCACGGCCTGGCGCAGTTCGACGGTGAACTCGTCACTCAAGGAGCGAACGCCCGGGGCATCGGATCCGGGTAGCGGCGCACCGGTGAAGGCGGCCAGCGCCGCCGTCAACCGCCCCTCGGCCAGGGCGGTGCGAACGACGTCGACATCCGTGGTCACCGTGGCGGTGAGCCGGTAGGGGCGGGAGGCCAGCAGATGTGCCCCGATGACCCGGCGCAATCGGTTGATCTCCGCGCGCACGGTGATCAAATGCTCACCATCGGGATGCAGAGCCACGTCCAGAGCCTGCGCGGAGAGCCCGTGCGGTGAACTGGCCAGCAACCACATCAGCTCGGTGTGTCGACGGCTGAGGTTCAGCCGTCGACCTTCGATCATCAGCTGGCCGGCGGCTGGTCCGAGCACTCGCAGCTGGGTGGTCAGCTCCGCCCGCCGCTGGTAGACCTGAGGCGCCCCGAATCCAATCCCGGGTACCTGCAACGCCAGGCCAGCCTCTACCGCCGCGGCGCAGGCCCGAACCAGCGCAAGGGTCCGCGGCCCGGCCACATCCGGACCACCGGTCAGATCAATGACGCCGAGCAGCTGGCCATTGAGCGGATCGTGCACCGGAGCAGCGACGCAACTCCACTCCTGAACGCCGAGCCCGAAGTGCTCCCCGGCCCGGATCTGGACCGGGGCGTCCAGCGCCAGGGCAGTCCCCGGCGCATTGGTTCCGGCCCCGCTTTCGCTCCACAGCGCACCTTCAACGAAACACATCCGCTCGGCTTGGGCGCGGAGGCGGTGATGCCCCTCGACCCAGAGCAGCCGGCCGCGGGCGTCGCCGATCGCTACGATGTGACCAGCCTCGTCCGCGTCGTCGGTGAGTAGCCGCCGGATCAACGGCATCAGCGGCGCCAGCGGGTGCTGCGCCCGGTATTCGGCCAGCTCGGCCTCGGTAAGGTCCATTGTGGCGGACGACGACGGGTCGAAGCCGAGTGCCAGCGAGCGCCGCCAACTGTCCGCCACCACCGGTCTGACCAGTTCAGGCAGGGGTGTTGTGGGCTCGGCGAGGAAACGCTCGTGCACGGCGGCGAGCTTGCGGCCGGGGTTCCTCGCGACCATGACTCGATAGTAGGTGTCCCACGTCACCAAAGCATCGGCGCGGACGGGTCAACTCTTTGATCAGAGCAGCGGGGCCGTTGAGGCCCGATCGAAGTGCTGCTCCGGGTCGTAGCTGTTCCAGGCCGCGGCGAGCCGGCAGAACCCTTCGACCAGCATCGGTTCCGGCAGCGTGTAGGGCACCCGGATGTAGTCGTCGAACGTCTCCCCCGGTGACAGCGCTGGGCCGGTGGCTATCCGGACGCCGTGCCGGACCGCGATTGCGGCGAGCCCTCGGGCGCTTCCACGCGGCAATCGGATCCACAGCACCTGCCCGCCGCGAGGAATCTGGTACTCCCAGTCGGGCAGCAGCCGGTCCAGCAGGGCGGTGGTGCGTTTCAGCCCATCCTGCAGTTCGATCGTTCGTTCCCGGATCGTCTCGGCCATCACGTCGAGCAACCGGGTTCCGATCAGTTGCAGGACTGGGGAGCTGCCGAGGTCCATGATCGTCTTGGCTCGGGCCAGCCGGTTCACCAGGCCCGGCGAGGCGCGCAGCCAACCGATCCGCAGTCCACCCCAAAAGATCTTGTCGAGCGAGTCAACGGTGATCACCAGGTCGGTACGCCGGTCGGCCGGGCCGGTCTCGGCGTAGTGGGCCAGCGACGGCGGGGTCGGTGCGCCGTCCAGGTGCAGATGTGAGAGCACCTGGTCCTCGATCACCGGTAGGTGAAATCGGCGAGCGAGGTCGACGACGCCCTGACGCCGACGCTCGGTCAGCACGGTGCCGGTCGGATTGTTGTATGTCGGCACCAGGTAGATCAGCGCCGGCCGAACCCTGGCCACCACCTGTTGCAGGTCGCTGACCATCACCCCGTCGCCGTCACTGCGGGCCGAATACAACCGAGCCCCGGCGGAGCGGAAGATATCAAGCGCGCCGCCGTAGGTGGCCTCCTCGGTGACCACCGCGTCGCCGGGATTGACCAGCAACGAGGTGACCAGCGAGATTGCCTGCTGGGCACCTGTCGTGACCAGGATGTGGCCGGACTCGGTGGGCACACCCTCACCGACGTAGTGCTCGGCGAGCCGGCGACGCAGGGCACTCAAGCCGGCCGGGGCGTAACCGGTGGTGTCCAGCAGGGCACTCAGCTCCGGGCCGGCCAGCGAGTCGAACGCCCGGCGAACGGACTCCGACCGAACCACGGTGGCCGAGGCCAGGTCGATGACGTCCTTGTCATCCGAAAGCATCGGTCGAAACAGTTCGTTCACCGCACCGGCGTCCAGTCGGGCACCCGGGGCGACCAGACCTTCCGCGGCGATCCGGGTTCCGCTGCCCTGACGCCGGACCACCACGCCACGCTCCTGGAGCAGGGCGTAAGCCGCCACCGTGGTGCTGCGGGAGACGGCCAACTCCTCGGCCAGCGCGCGCTCCGGGGGCAACCGGTCGCCCGGCCGAAGATCACCGTCACGAACCAACTCGACGATCCGATCGGCCAGTTGCCGGTACAACGGCCCAACTCCCGCCGTCCAATTGCCCATCAAGGGAGCTAGCGCCATGATTGGCATCCCATCTCGCCTAGATTGGCCACTCTACTGCGGGCCATTGGACCCAATGCTATCGCGAGGCCTGGCGCTCCTTCCGGAATATCCCCGCGGGTCAGTGGCTGGACAGCGCGGGGAGTTCGGACCGGGACATCACTCGATCAATGAGTCCGTAGTGCTGAGCCTGCTCGGCGGTGAACCAGCGGTCCCGGTCCGAGTCCGTCGTGATCTGCTCCACCGACTGACCGGTGTGTTGGGCGGTCAATTCGGCCAACTGCCTCTTCATCAGCAGCATCTGCTCGGCTTGGATCCTGATGTCGGACGCCGAGCCGCCCATCCCGCCGGACGGCTGATGCATCATGATCCGCGAATGCGGCAGGGCATACCGCTTTCCGCGGGTACCCGCGGAAAGCAGGAACTGGCCCATCGACGCGGCCATCCCCATCGCCACCGTGGAGATGTCGCAGGTGATGAATTGCATCGTGTCGTAGATGGCCATTCCGGCCGTGACCGATCCGCCGGGTGAGTTGATGTACAGCGAGATGTCCTTGTCCGGGGACTGGGCTGCTAACAGCAGCAGCCCGGCGCAGATCTCGTTCGCGTTGTCATCGCGAACCTCAGAGCCGAGCAGGATGATCCGCTCGCCGAGAAGCCGGGTGAAAACCGGGTTGATTGTGGACGGCGATTGCTCCGGCTGCTGCGAAGCGGTGATCCGATTGGGGGTTCCGAAGGCATCCATGGCTTCAGCCTCGGCGGCCCGACCCGCCCATTACCAGCATTTCGGCTCGCGGGAGATCTGCTCTGGGCAGAGCCGATGAGCCCGCGAAGGTGGCCGAGACAGATCGGGCACCTTTAGTCTGGAACCTCACTGGAGGAGGGGACCGCGATGCTGCTGCGAGACCTGATTGGCATGGTGCTGCGTCGAATTCGGCTCGGCCAGAACCGCACCCTGCGAGACGTCGCTGAGGTTGCCCGGGTTTCCGTGCCGTACCTCTCCGAGGTCGAGCGGGGGCGCAAGGAACCGTCGTCCGAACTACTCGCGGCGATCTGCAACTCCCTGGACTTGGAGTTGACCGACCTCCTCAACGAGGTCCGCTATGAGATCGCCCGCAACCGACTGGCCACGCTGGGGCTGACCAGCCGGTCGGTCAACGGCCATCCGGTCAACGGCCGCTCGGTCAACGGCCATCCTGGCAACGGCCGCCCGGTGACCAGCGCTACGTCGGTGCTGACCGAATCCTGGTCCGGTGACGACGATCATGCGCTGCAGGGTTCGGTGAGCCTCGGCGGCTCATCCGTCGGCTCGTTCAGCTCGGTCATGGTCGCCGCCTGACTCGCCTCCTCACGCGCCGCCTGACCTGTCGCTCACGCTGCACCGGGCGATTCCGGACCGGTTACTCTTCGCCGGGTGAACCTGAGCTGGCAACCCGAGCTCGACGACCTCGTGGACGCCTTGAACGTCCCGAAGCCGGGCCACCGCCGGGC
>JANNPJ010000828.1:0-2519 GCA_031400005.1 Kineosporiaceae bacterium
GGCTCCCAGCGCCCGACTGCGTGACGGCCTCCTACGACCAAAGATCAACGACGTCAACGGGCACCCGGAACCCCATTTTCAGCCCGGAACGGGCCGCCCCACCAGAGGGGCGCCCAGGACTGCGTGCCTGAGTGGCCCCACGCCACTCACCCACGTCCGCAAATGGTTGCTCTCAGGCCGCTCTTAGGAAGGCTTGCGAAGCTAACGTCCAGTTGGCTCGAAGCAGCCGCTGGATCACCCGCATCTGTACGCCATTAAGGACAGGTTTAATATGATCATCTCTCGGCAGCTCGCCCGGCACCCGTGGACCCGATGGGTGGTCCCGGCCGCCGCGGCCGCGGTCGCTGTCGGCGGCACCGCCCTGATCAGTCAGACCTCGGCCGATGCCGCCGTAAAGCTCCCGCCCCGAAGCGCCGCCCAGTTGCTGGTCGACTTGCAGGCGGCGAGCGCAAGCACCGGGTCCGGCACGGTGGTGCAGAAGGCAGAGCTGGGTCTGCCTCAGTTGCCGACGAGGGGTGGGGCCGGTAGTTCGGACTTGTCCTCGTTGATCTCCGGCAACCACACGCTTCGGGTTTGGTACAACGGTGAGACGAAGGCCCGGGTGGCTCTGCTAGGCACGCTGGGTGAGTCCGACATCATCCGCAACGGCCGGGATGTCTGGGTCTGGTCCAGCGACACCAACGCGGCGACGCACCATCGGCTGCCGGCGAACGTCGCGGACAAGACCGCCCGCGACGCCGCCACCGACCTCGCCGAGGTCGGTGCGCTGACCCCGCAGCAGGTCGCCGAGAAGACGCTGGCCGCTATCGATCCGACGACCATCGTTCGGACTGACGGCACGGCCAAGGTGGCCGGACGCGCCGCCTACGAACTGGTGCTCTCCCCGAAGGACACGTCGTCCCTGATCGGGCAGATCCGGATCGCGGTGGACGGCGAGAAATACGTGCCGCTTCGGGTTCAGGTCTTCGCCAAGAACGCGCCCACGGCCGCGTTCGAGGTGGGCTTCACCCAGATCAGCTTCGCCACCCCGAGCGATTCGCAGTTCCGCTTCACCCCGCCGCCAGGAGCGAAGATCACCGAGGAGACGACGTCGCTGCCGGACTCGGACGCGGCCAAGTCAGGGGCCAAGGAGGTTCAGGACGCGACGACACCCAGGGTGAGCGGAACCGGCTGGACGGCGGTGCTGCAGGCTGAGCTGCCCAGCGAGGCCAAGCCTGGGAGCGAGTCCGGGGGTGAGGCCGCGCAGCTGCTGCGATCGCTGCCGCGCCAATCGGGAAGCTGGGGTTCGGGCCGGTTGCTGCATTCCAGCCTGTTCAACGTGCTGGTCACCGATAACGGCCGGGTGTTGATTGGCGCCGTCTCGCCGGAGCGGCTCTACCAGCTCGCCGGCCAGCCGCTGCCGACCACCACTGTGGCCAAGTGAGCCAGACCTCCGCCGCGATCGAGACCCCCGCCGACCGGGTGCACCCGGCGGCGGGGGTCGATCGCGGCCGGACCAGTGCCGAAATCCCGCTCAACGATGCTGCATTCGCCGTCCGAACCGAGGGTTTGACCAAGCGTTTCCACTCCGGGCAGATCGCCGTCAATGCCATCGACCTAGCCGTTCCGACCGGCTCGGTGTTCGGCTTCCTGGGGCCCAACGGATCCGGGAAGACCACCACGATCCGGATGCTGCTCGGGCTGATCCAGCCCACCTCCGGGCACGCCGAGTTACTCGGGCACCGGATGCCCGACGCCGCCGCGCTGGCCCTTCCGCCGGTCGGTGCCTTGGTGGAGGGGCCGGCCTTCCACCCGTATCTGTCCGGTCGGGCGAACCTGAGCCGCCTCGACGCGGCTGACCGCACCGTGGAATCGAGGACCTCAAAACAGCGAATTGACGACGCCTTTGAGCGTGTCGGCCTGCTGTCAGCCGCCGGCAAGCGGTACCGCTTCTACTCCTTGGGGATGCGCCAGCGACTGGCGCTGGCGGCCTGCCTGCTGCGCCCGCGCGAACTGCTGATCCTGGACGAGCCGACGAACGGCCTGGACCCGCAAGGCACCCGCGAGGTGCGATCCCTGATCACCGACCTGGCCGCCACGGGTGTCACCGTCCTGCTGTCCACGCACCTGCTCAGGGAGGTCGAGCAGATCTGCACCCATGTCGGCGTCATGCATGCCGGGAGCCTGGTCGCGCAGGCCCCGCTGCACGAACTCCGGGCCGGAATCGCCCCCCGGGTGTCGATTGCCACCAGTGCACCGCAGGACGCGGCGGCAGCGCTTCGGGCGCATGGCCTGTCCGACGTCGTGGTCCACGTCGACCGCGCCGAGGCAGCGCTGGGTTCGGCGATACCCGAGGAACTCGTCGTCCAGCTGGTCCGGGCCGGCGTGCCGATCCGTGGATTCACCGTCGAAGAAGCCGACCTGGAAGACGTTTTCGTGGCGCTGACCGGGGAGGGATTCGATGTCTCGAGTTGATCCAGCACAGGCACCCACCACCGGGACGACGGCACCAACCGGGCAGGCACAGGCAACGGAGATGC
>JANNPJ010000011.1:0-5818 GCA_031400005.1 Kineosporiaceae bacterium
GGGCCGAGCTGGACGACGGCGACGTGCTGGTGATCTCCCGCTCGGTGTCCGCCGAGGGGCGCAGCCGGGCGCACCTGGGTGGCGTCGGGGTCCCGGTCGGCACCTTGATCGTGCTGGCCGGTGATCTGGTGGCGGTGCACGGTCAGAGTGACCAGATCCGGTTGCAGTCCACCGCCCGCCAGCGCGAGTCGCTGGACCGGTTCGCCGGCGCCCCGGTGGTGAAGGCGGCGACCGCGTACCGCAAGACGTTCGACCGGCTGCGCGCCGTGCAGGCTCAGCTGACCGAGATCACCGAGCGCTCCCGGGAGCGGGCTGCGGAAGCGGAGGGCCTGCGCACCGGGCTGGCTGCGATCGAGAAGCTCGCGCCCGAGCCAGGGGAAGATCACGCCCTGCGTGCCGAGTCCCAGCGGCTCTCCCACGCCGAGAGCCTGCAGCAGGCCGCGGCGACGGCGAATCTGCTGCTCAGCGGCGACTCCGAGGGCCGTGGCGGTGCGGACGTCGTCGGACTGGTGGGTCAGGCCAGGCGGGCGCTGGAAGGGGCCGGCGAGCATGACCCGGTGCTCGTCCAGCTGGCCGCCCGAGCCGCCGAAATCGGCTACCTGGTGGACGACCTAGCCACTGAGTGCGCCTCGTACGCAGCGAACGTGGAGTCGGACCCGGCCCGGTTGAGCGTGGTGGAGGAACGCCGTGCCGCGCTCACCCAGTTGGTGCGCGGATACGGTCAGGACGTCGACGAGGCCCTGGAATGGGCCCAGCGGGCCTCGATCCGGCTGTACGAACTGGATGGTGACGGTGGGGCGCTCGATGACCTCGCCGCCGAACGGGACTCGTTGCGCCGCACCCTCGGTCAGCAGGCGGCCAAACTGAGTCAGGCCCGAGAGACCGCGGCGGCCAAGCTGTCGAAGGCGGTCACCGCCGAACTGCAGGAACTGTCGATGGTCGGGGCCAAGCTGAGTATCGAGGTCCGCCACCGGGATGATCCGGCCGGTCTGCCGGTCGACTTCGGGGTCGGCGGTGGGGTTCGGTCGGTGGCGTACGGTGTGGAGGGGGTGGACGACGTCGAGATGTTGCTTGCGCCACACCCCGGTGCTCCCGCCCGGCCGCTCAGCAAGGGCGCCTCCGGCGGTGAACTGTCCCGGGTGATGCTCGGCCTGGAAGTGGTGCTCGGCGCCGTCGACCCGGTCCCGACCTTTGTTTTCGACGAGGTGGACGCCGGTGTCGGAGGCCAGGCGGCGCTCGGGATCGGCCGTCGGCTGGCCCGGCTGGCCCGCACCTCCCAGGTTCTCGTCGTCACCCATTTGCCGCAGGTGGCCGCGTTCGCCGACCACCACCTGCTGGTCCGCAAGAGTGGCAAGGGGCAGATCACTAGTAGCGGGGTGCATGCTCTGGACACCGAGGGCCGGATCCGCGAGTTGGCCCGCATGCTCGGTGGGGTGGCCGAATCCGACTCCGCCCAGGCGCATGCCGAGGAACTGCTGCACCTCGCCGAGTCAGACCGAGCCCCGGCCTGACCCCTGTTGCCTGGTGCACCAGGCAGGGGCTTGCTGGTTGCTGTGCCCCTGAAAAACCGGTGCAACGGGCTCGATCTGCCCCCGATCACCGGTTTTGAGGGGGCACAGCAACCAAAAGCTGGTTTGCGTCGGCACAAGGGTGGGCAGCGGCGATTCGAACCCGTCGGACATGGGACGATCGGGGCGTGAAGATGCCCTCCCTGTCGCGCGGTCGGCCCGAGCCGCTGGTTGGCCCAGGCGTCCAGGGCACGGCCCGGGTGGACAGCAGAACCAAGAACCTGACCAAGCGGCTCCAGCCGGGCGATGTCGCCGTCATCAACCACCTCGACATCGACAAGGTGGCCGCCGACGCACTGGTCGGCTGCCGACCGGTGGCAGTGATCAACGCGGCGGCCAGCATCTCCGGTCGATACCCGAACCTCGGGCCCGAGATCCTGCTGGCTGCGGGCATCGTGCTGGTGGACGAGGTGGGTCCGGAGGTGCTGACCGCCATCCAGGAAGGCGTCCGGGTTCGGGTCCACGAGGGTGAGATCTGGGTCGGCGAGGAACTGGCGGCGCACGGCATCCAACAGGACGACGGTTCGGTGTCCAAGGCGATGGACAGCGCTCGGGCCGGGCTGAACGTCCAGCTGGAGTCGTTCGCCGCGAACACCATGGAATACCTGAAGAAAGAACGCGACCTGCTGCTGGACGGCGTAGGCGTGCCCGACTGCACGACCTCGTTCGAGGGCAGGCAAGCGCTGATCGTGGTCCGCGGCTATCACTACAAGGACGACCTGGCCACGCTGCGGCCCTACATCCGGGAGTACCGGCCGGTGCTGGTCGGGGTGGACGGCGGTGCCGACGCGATCCTCGAGGGCGGCTACACCCCGGACATGATCGTCGGCGACATGGACTCGGTCTCCGACCGTGCCTTGACCTGCGGTGCCGAGATCGTCGTCCATGCCTACCGGGACGGCAATGCGCCCGGCCTCGAACGCGTGCAGGCACTCGGCGTCGAGCCGGTGGTGTTCCCGGCGACCGGTACCAGCGAGGACGTCGCGATGCTGCTGGCCGACGACAAAGGGGCGTCGCTGATCGTCGCGGTCGGCACCCACAAGACTCTGATCGAGTTCCTGGACAAGGGCCGCTCCGGGATGGCCAGCACCTTCCTCACTCGGCTCCGGGTGGGTGACAAGCTGGTGGATGCCAAGGGCGTTTCCCGGCTGTACCGGCAGCGGATCAGCAACTGGCAGCTGATCCTGCTCGCCGTGGCCGGGTTGTTCGCGCTCGGAGTGGCGCTCGCCGCTACCGAGGGCGGTCAGGCCGTGTACTCCCTGCTCGGCGCCCGGATTGATGATCTCGTCTCCTGGGTGAAGGGCTGGTTCGTCGACGCCAAGCCCGAGGCCCTCTCGACCTATTGGCAAGGATTCAGCAGAACATGATCGACTTCAGATACCACCTGGTTTCGCTGGTCTCGGTGTTCCTCGCCCTGGCCGTCGGGATCGTGCTCGGGGCCGGTCCGCTCAAGGACTCGATCGGCACCGAGCTGAACAAGAGCATCGATTCGCTCCGGCAGCAGAAGAATCAGCTGAACGAGGAGTTGAATACCGCCAACACCGCGCTGCAGCACCGTGACGACTTCATCGATGCAGTGACGCCGAGCCTGGTCGTCGGCCAGCTGACCAGTCGCGCGGTGGTGCTCCTGAGCCTGCCTGGAGTGGTGGAGGACGACGTCGACCCGCTGGCCGATGCGATCATCAATGCGGGTGGGGCCCTCACCGGCCGAGTCGGCGTGACAAGTGCCTGGACCGACCCGGCCAAGGCCGAGGTCCGCACCAAGGTCGTCACCGACCTGGCGTCCGCGCTGCCCACCGGGGACGCGCCCACGACCGAGGAAACCGACGTCCGGCTGGCGAACCTGCTGGCCGGTGCCCTCGTCGGCACCGGGGCCGGTCTGGTCGGCGAGCGCCCCAAGACGAGTTCGACCGTGCTTGACCGGCTTCGGGCGGCCGATCTGATCGAGATCAAGGGCAGCATCGCCGGTCTGGCCGGTGGGGCGATGGTGATGGCCCCGGCGAATGCGGTGGACACCGCGGCCGGCGAGGTAGCGCCGACGAAGGAGGCGCTGGCCTCGTACGTCTCGCTCGCCGCCGCCTTCGACACCGCAAGCGGTGGGGCCGTGGTGTCCGGCCCGGCGTCCTCGGCCACCGATGGTGGGGTGGTGACCGCGATTCGGAACGACGAGAAGGTCAGGGCCGCGGTGTCGACGGTGGACAGCGGCCTGACCCCGATGGGCGTCATCACCGCGATCCTGGCGATGCGCGATCAGTTGACCGGCGGGTCGACTGGTGCCTACGGGTTCGGTAACGGCGCCGAGGAGCTGATGCCCAAGCAGGTCGCGGCAGTATCCGCGCCGACCCCCTCGCCGTCGGCGACGAAGAAGTGAGCTGTCGGTCCAGGCTGGCCGGTGTCGTGGTCACGGTGGCTGTCGCCGGGCTGACCGCTCGCGGTGCCTGGACGGCGCTGCGATCCCGGCCGCCAGGTGGGGCGCAGCGCTGGGACCGGGTCAACCACCGGGCAGAGACGGTGACCCTGCTCGAAGGGCCGGCGTACGCGCTCGGGGCGGCCTGTGCGCTGGTGCTCGCGCCCGGGGTCTCGCCCCGGTTGAAGACGGCGGCGGTGCTGGCAACGCTGGGCGGGGGGCTCTTCGGAGCCGTCGATGACCTGCATGAATCCGGCAAGAGCAAGGGGCTGCGCGGACACCTCGGCGAGCTGGCGCAGGGGCGGGTGACCACCGGTGGGCTGAAGGTGCTCGGGATCGGCGGCACTGGCCTGCTCGCCGCTGCCCTGGCCACCCCGCCGCGAGGGCCTGGATCGGCGCAGCCGCAGGCGGGTGCCGGTGGGTTGGTCGATCTGCTGGTGAACGGCGCGGTGATCGCCGGGAGCGCGAACCTCGTCAACCTGTTCGACCTGCGTCCGGGGCGGGCCCTGAAGGTGGTGCTGCTGACCGCCCCGCTGGCCGGCCGGTCTCCGGCGGGCCGACTGGTCTCGGTGGCGTGCGGGACAGCAGCCGGGCTGCTGCGGCCGGATCTGGCGGAGCAGTCGATGCTTGGTGACACCGGGGCGAACGCCGCAGGCGCGCTGCTGGGCACGGCCGCGGTGGCCGGGCTGGGACGTCGCGGCCGGGTTCTCACGCTGCTGGCCCTGGCCGGATTGACACTGGCCAGTGAGCGGGTCAGTTTCACCAAGGTGATCGCCCGGACGCCGGTGTTGCGCGAGTTCGATGCCTTGGGCCGAAGGCCTCCGGAACACAGCCGAAGGCCCCCGGAACCACCCCAGTGACCTCCGCGGGTGGGGCTCGGGCCGTTGGCACCGGGTTGCTGGCGTCGGCTGTGCTGATCGGTGTGATCACGGCGGTCGCGCGGGTGGTCGGCTTCGGTCGCTGGGTGGCGTTCTCCGAGAATGTGAGCGCGACCTGCGTCGGGTCGGCGTATGCCACCGCGAATGTGCTGCCGAACGTGCTGTTCGAGGTGGCCGCCGGGGGAGCGCTGGCCGGGGCCGTGGTCCCGCTGCTGGCCGGGCCGATTTCCCGAGCATTGTCGAGTGAGACCAACGACAACAGCAAGGCCGAGATCGACCGGATCGTCTCGGCCCTGATCGGCTGGGTGCTGCTGGTGCTGCTGCCGGCGACGGTGCTGCTGGCCGCCCTGGCCGGGCCGCTGTCCAGGCTGCTGATCGACGAGAGGTGCGGCGGGGAACAGGCCCTGGTCGCCCGATTCTTGGTGGTGTTCGCTCCGCAGATGGTGCTCTACGGAATCGGCGTGGTGCTCAGCGGAGTGCTGGTTGCGCATCGTCGGTTCTTCTGGCCGGCCGTCGCGCCGCTGCTGTCCAGCCTGGTGGTGATCGGCGCGTACCTGATGTTCGGGGCCACCGCGGGCGGCACGCAGAATGCCGCAGACCGGTTGCCGGGCGCAGCCGAGGCCTGGTTGGCCTGGGGTACCACCGGGGGAGTCGCGGTGATGACGTTGCCGTTGCTGATCCCGGTCGCTCGGCTCGGGGTCAGGCTGCGCCCGACCCTGCGGTTCCCGCCGGGGGTGGCCCGGCGTGGTGCTGCGCTCGCCACGGCCGGGATCGGTGCGTTGCTGGCGCAGCAGGCCTCGGTGCTGGTGGTGGTCGCGCTGTCCAACCACAGCGGCGACACCGGCGCGCTGCCGTTGTTCCAGTACGTGCAGGCGGTCTACCTGCTGCCCTACGCCGTTCTCGCGGTCCCTTTGGCGACCAGCGCGTTTCCCCGGTTGGCAGAGCACGCCGCGCGCAGTGACCGG
>JANNPJ010000013.1:0-3865 GCA_031400005.1 Kineosporiaceae bacterium
GCTGCGGTGCAGCACGGGGCAAGGAGTTGAGATTGGCGCTGCGCTCGCGGAGACCCCAGGCGGTGGGGAGATATTATCGACCTGGCACCTGAGAGGATCTCGGGCTGTGTGGCCGGCTGACAGTTGGAGGAGGTGGCGTCGCTGATGAGGAGCGAACCTCCTAGTCCGTGGCCTTAGCCGCCCTCGCCTCCGCGATCGAGCAACGCCAGCTCATCGGGACTGCGCTGGGTGGCTGTCTGCCTGCCTGCCGCCCGTGCCGTCCCTGGAGTTCTTATGTCCGAGCGTCGTCCCCTGCCCACCATCCGCACGATCACCAACCGTTCCTGGCGCGGACCGCACCCGTCGCCTATGGCCGGTGGCACGGTTGCTGGAAAGAGTGAGGCACCCGACCTGACCCATCGCAGTCTTGTCGACAGCGCGATCTACGCCCGTGGCCACCGGGTGGCCTCTCCGCTGACGCTTCCCGACACCTACCGCTTCCTGGACGAGCAGGACGGGGGGATGGCGTGGATCGGGCTGTACCGGCCTGACGAGAGTGAACTCGTTTCTCTGGCGCAGGAGTTCGACCTTCACGAGTTGGCGATCGAGGACGCTATTCAAGCTCATCAGCGGCCGAAACTTGAACGCTACGGAGACACTCTGTTCGTGGTGCTTCGCGCCGCGCGGTACCTGGACTCGGTGGAGGAGGTCGAGTTCGGTGAACTGCACCTGTTCATTGGCTCGGACTTCGTTCTCAGCGTGCGTCACAGCGAGTCCCCGGACCTGTCAGCGGTCCGCCGGCGTCTGGAAGCGGACCCCGAGTTGCTCGCTCGGGGTACGGAGGCGGTCCTGTACGCGATCCTCGACGCCGTCGTCGACGGGTACGTTCCTGTGGTGTTCGGTCTGGAGAACGACATCGACGAGATCGAGACCGAGGTGTTCCGCGGGGATCCCGACGTGTCGCGGCGGATCTACAAACTCTCCCGCGAAGTCATCGACTTCCAGCGCGCGGTGCACCCGCTGGCCGGGATGCTCACCGCTCTGGCCGCCGGATTCACCAAATACGGCGTCGACGAGGAACTACAACGTTACCTGCGTGATGTCGCCGACCACGTCACCTCGATCATCGAACGTGTCGACGGGTTCAGGCTCATGCTGCGCGACATCCTCACCGTCAATGCCACGCTCGTTGCCGAACGCCAGAACGAGGAGATGAGAGCGCTGACCGAGGCTAGTTACACCCAGAACGAGGAAGTCAAGAAGATCTCGGCGTGGGCGGCGATCCTGTTCGCCCCGACCCTGGTCGGGACTGTCTACGGGATGAACTTCGATGTGATGCCCGAACTGCATTGGAAAGCCGGGTACCCGTTCGCCGTCTCGCTCATGGCTCTGGTCAGCGCGGTCCTTTACACCGTGTTCAAACGGCGAGAATGGATCTGATCCGGTCATTCCGGGCAGCTCGATCAGCACCGCCACCGGTCGTGTTCTCGACCCGGCGTACCAGTGGGGTGGGGTGGGCCGTAGCGTGGTGGCCGTTGTCTGTGGTCTGTGGGTTGCTGTAGTGGGAAGAGGACTGATGGACGCCATCGATGACCTTGCGGTGCCTGCGGTGGTGGATTGTCCGGGGCAGCGACCGCCGCCTGCTCGGGGGCTGGCGGGGTGGTTGCTGCGGCACCGGGTGCAGCCAGTCGGCCCGGCCGCTGGTGAGGCGCACGCCGAGCCTCATGCGTGGTGGAAGGTGATGTGCCTGACGGGGGTGGACTACTTCTCCAGCCTGGCCTACGTCCCGGCGATCGCCGCGCTGGCGGCGGGGGCGGTCTCGCCGATAGCGACGCTACTGATCGTGGCGCTGACGTTGTTCGGGATGCTGCCGATGTACCGGCGGGTGGCGCACGAGAGCCCGCATGGTGCCGGGTCGGTCTCGATGCTGGAGAATTTGCTGCCGTTCTGGCGGGGCAAGCTGTTCGTCCTGGTCCTGCTCGGTTTCGTCGCCACTTCCTGGATCATCACGATCACCCTGTCGGCGGCGGACGCGTCCGTGCACCTGATGGAGAACCCCTACCTGCCCGATGCCCTGCACGGCCAGGAAGTCGCCATCACGGTGGTGCTGCTGCTGGTCCTGGGCGGGGTGTTCCTGCTCGGCTTCAGCGAAGCGGTCACCGTGGCGATCCCCTTGGTCGCGGTGTTCCTGGTGCTCAACGCCGTCATCATCGTGACCGGGCTGGTGGACGTCGTCACCACCCCGGGCGCGTTCTCCGCCTGGACCAGCGCGCTCGATGACAGCGGGGGCACTATTGATGGGTTGCTCATCCCGGCGCTGGTGGCCTTTCCGCTGCTGGTGCTGGGTCTGTCCGGATTCGAGACCGGGGTCAGCATGATGCCGCTGATCGCCGCCGAGGGCGCCGACGAGCAGCAACGGTTGGCGGCGCGGATCCGTAACGCCCGCAAATTGCTCACCTCCGCTGCGCTGATCATGAGTGTGTACCTGTTGTCGGCCAGCTTCGTCACCACGGTCCTGATCCCGGCCGAAGAGTTCGAGCCCGGTGGTGAGGCCAATGGACGGGCCCTGGCCTGGCTGGCCCACGAACAGCTGGGCGAGGCGTTCGGCAGCGCCTACGACCTGAGCACCATCCTCATCCTCTGGTTCGCCGGGGCGTCGGCGATGGCCGGGCTGGTCAACATCGTCCCGCGCTACCTGCCCGGTTACGGGATGGCCCCCGAGTGGGGGCGTGCGGTGCGCCCGGTCGTGATCGTCTACACCGTGATCTGCGTGCTGATCACCATCGCCTTCGGCGCCGACGTCAACGCCCAGGCCGGTGCCTACGCCACCGGAATCCTCGCGATGATGGTCTCGGGCGCCTTCGCGGTGACCGTCTCGACTATCCGCCGCCGCCGGCGTCCGGCCAGTGTCGGCTTCGGGCTGCTGACCGCGATCCTGTTCTACGCTCTGGCCGAGAACATCATCGAAAAGCCTGACGGGATCGCCATTTCCGGCCTGTTTATCGCCGGCATCATAACTGTCTCGCTGATCTCGCGGGTCTCGCGCACCACCGAGTTACGCGCGGACCGGATCGAGTTCGACCCCGCCGCCCGCCAGTTCATCACCGATTCCCTCACCCACGACAGCGCGCTGAACATCATCGCCAACCGCCGCCAAGCCGGTGACCTGGCCGAATACGCCGACAAGGAACGCGAACAACGCGCCAGCAACCCCGTTCCGGGCACCGCCGACGTGCTGATCCTGGAGATCGACGTTGTCGACCCCTCCACCTTCAGCGACGTCCTTGTCGTGCGCGGGGTCGAGATCGACGGCTTCCGGATTCTGCGGGCGAACGCACCGGCCGCCCCGAACGCCATCGCGGCCATCCTGCTTGCCCTGCGCGATGCCACCGGCGTCCGCCCGCACTGCTACTTCGCCTGGAGTGAAGGCAGCCCTCTGATCCACATGTTCCGCTACCTCCTCCTCGGACGCGGCGACACCGCACCCGTCACCCGCGAGATCATCCGAAAGAGCGAACCCGACCTCGACCGCCGTCCCGGCATCCACGTCGGCGGATAAACCGGGTCCGTGGGACTGTCCATCGGACAATCCGCTGGTCATGGTTGGAAGCGGTAGCCCATACCAGGTTCGGTAAGCAGGTGCCGTGGCCGGGCCGGGTCGGTCTCGAGTTTCCGGCGCAGCTGTGCCATGTATTGCCGTACGTATTGGGTTTCCGTCTGGTAGGTGGGTCCCCAGACCTTCGCCAGGAGATATTTCTGGCCGACCAGTTTGCCGGGTTCGCTGACGACGGCGGCGAGGAGTTGCCATTCGGTGCGGGTCAGATGGACCGGTGGTAGCGAAGAGTCGGCGGAGGTGATCTGGTGTTTGGCGAGATCGATCGTGTGC
>JANNPJ010000028.1:0-5300 GCA_031400005.1 Kineosporiaceae bacterium
CGATCGGGGTGTACCTCGGTCAGCGGCTGGCCCCTGCCCTGACCGACGCGGTGATGTCGATCCCGCGAGTGGGTGCCGGCTCGCTGACGACGGACCGGCCCGATGACGGCCGAGACAACTTGGATACGCCGATGGTGGGCACCGGACGCGTGCATGGCTCGTACCCCGGGCGGGTGCTGACCAGCAGTGTCTTCACCCAAGTCATGAGCCGGCTGCCACGGCCCGGTGAACTGGGCACGGCAGCGGTGTCACGCGTGCAGCAATTCCGCTCCCAGCGCCGGACCCAGACCACGCCCGAGACCGTGGATCCCGGGTAGATCCCGGATCTTTCGTGGTTCTAGGCGGTACTCAGTCTGCGGTGGATCAGTCGAGCGTAGGGTGAACATCAGGATGTGTCCGGTCGCGGTGAACGATTCGTTGCCGACCAGGGATCCGGTCTTGGTTTCCTGCAGGACGAATCCCTCGCTCTCGTACAGGTTCCGCGCGGGGGAGTTCCCGTCCAACACCGTCAGCTCGACCGCGGCGGTGGCCCCGTGCGAGGATGTGGCGCAGCAGCATGCGCCCGACGCCGCGGCGGTAGGCGACTGGATGGACGTAGGTCCAGGTGATCTCGTCGTCGCTGAACGCGATGAACCCGGCAACCTCGCCGTCGAGTTCGGCGACCCAGACGTCGCCGTCGAACAGTCCCTCGCTGTCGTAGGTGGCGGCCAGGTCGAGGAACGCCTCGACGCCCACGGACAACCGCAGTTCATCGAGGCGAGCGGAGTCGTGGATGCGTGCGACGGTGTCCCAGTCTGATTCCGTGTATGCACGAATGGTGATGCTCATCGGGTGGCTCTCTTCTGTGGTGTCGATCTGACGGTGGCCGGCGTGCGAGCACGTCAAAGCTGCGGTCGGCACTTCGTAGGAGTGTCGACCGGGCGTCAGATCGGTCAGAAGAGCATCATCACGGGCAATATCGTAGCAACGACCTCCTTGTCCGGCTAAGCGGTTTTGCTCGTGAACTCTTCGGGGATCTGGTTGGGCGATGGGATGAGGTAGCGGCCAAAACCCGCAGACTGTCAGCCTTCGACGTCGATCCGCCCTGCCTGCCTGTCAACCGGGTGGAGAGGGGGTCTTGTCCTCGGCCACCGTCGGCCCCGAGGTAGGGTCGTCGGGTCGATGTCGGGGGATGGAGGCACGTCGTGCTGATCGCACATTTGAGTGACCCGCACCTGAGCTCAGGTGCGCTGTCGGCCGAACCGGCATTCGGTTTGTACCGAGCGCTCGGGCGGGTGCTGACCCTGGATCCGCAGCCGGATTGCACGGTGATCACTGGTGACCTGGCTGATCACGGGCGGGCGGACGAGTACGAGATGTTGGCCGAGGTGATCGACCGGTTCCCGCTGCCGTTGCACCTGGTGATGGGCAATCACGACGACCCCGAGGCGTTCCTGGACGCGTTCGCCGGCAGCCCGTATCTCGGTGACGCCGCGCAGACGCACTACAGCGTCGACTACGAGGCAGCAACGATCGTGGTGCTGGACTCCCGGCAGGAAGGGACGGCGGCCGGAACCCTCGGCGTCGATCAACTGGCGTGGCTGGACGACGTCCTCACTCGACGTCCCGACGTCCCGGCGTTCGTCTGCCTGCACCACCCGCCGATTCCGGTCGGGATGCCGGCCTTCGATGCGATCGGGCTGACGGACGGCGAGGCGATGGCCGAGGTGATCGCCCGGCATCCGAACGTCGAGCGGGTGCTGACCGGGCATCTGCACCGGAACGTCAGCGCACCCTTTGCCGGCACCCAGCTCTCGGTCGCACCGAGCACATACCGCCAGGGCGAACTCGTTCTGAACCCGGACCGGCCGATTTCTTACGCCGGTGACCCGCCAGGCTTCCTGCTGCACCTTTCCACTCTCGGTGGCTGGGTCACGCACGCCGTTCCGCTCGGTCCGGCAGGCCCTTCGGCCGGATCCATGTAACCCTCGGTGCCTTCTCCGTCACGTATGTCGGCCCGGTAGCGCATTCGGGTGAGTAGGGCGCGACTTGATCGCGTGCGGCTTATCCTCGGCGTATGAGTGGATCCTTGGACGAGTCGCAAGTCCTCCTGGACGAGCGGCTTTGTCTCGCGCTGTATACCGCCTCCCGGGCAATGACGGCGCGCTACCGCCCGCTGCTGTCCGAGTGGGGGCTGACGTATCCGCAGTACCTGGTGATGGTGGTGCTGTGGGAGGACGGCGACTGCACGGTTCGGCGGATCGGGCAGCGGCTGAACCTGGAATCCAGCACGCTGTCGCCGCTGCTGAAGCGCCTCGAAGCGATGGGGTTGCTCACCCGCGCCCGAAACCAGCATGACGAGCGGTCGGTGCTGGTGGCACTCACCCCGGAAGGGATCGCCCTGCGGGATCGAGCGGCCGAGGTGCCGAACGAAATCTGTGCGGCCAGCGGTCTGGGGCTGGCCGAGCTGGCCGCGCTGGTCGGGGAACTGCGTCTTCTCGCCATCCGGTTGGAGGAACCCCTCGAGCTTTAGGTCGTGCACGACTAAATGGCACGCTACTGTTCGGGGGTCAGCTTTCCCCGATCGGTCTGGAGAGTCTCATGCCCAAGCTCGTCGTCGGTACCGCTGGGAATGAATCAGTCGAGTTGCACTACACCGATCAGGGTTCCGGTCGTCCGGTGGTCCTCGTGCACGGATGGCCGCTGTCTGGGCGCTCCTGGGAGCACCAGGTTCCGGCCCTGGTGGCGGCCGGCTACCGGGTGGTGACGTACGACCGCCGCGGTTTTGGGGAGTCCTCCCAGCCATGGACCGGCTACGACTACGACACCTTCGCCGCCGACCTGGATCTCCTCATGCAGTTCCTGGACCTGAATGATGTTGCCCTGGTTGGATTTTCCATGGGTGGTGGGGAAGTGGTCCGGTACATCGGAAGGTACGGGACGTCGCGGGTCTCTCGAGCAGTGCTCGCCGCCGCGGTTCCGCCCTACCTCTACAAGAGTGACGACAACCCGGACGGCGGTTTGGACGACGCCACGATCGCCGGATTTGAGGACGGCGTGAAGACCGATCGGCTGGCCTTCCTCAACGGTTTCGTGGAGGGGTTCTTCGCCGCCGGAGACCGGACCGATCTGGTCAGCCAGCCGCAGAAGGACTTTGCTCTCGACATTGCCGCTTTCGCGTCGCCGAAGGGCACCCTGGACTGTATTGCCGCCTTCGGACGCACGGACTTTCGCGACGACATCACCAAGTTGACGATGCCGACCTTGATCATCCACGGCGACAGCGATGCCATCGTGCCGTTCGAGGTCAGTGGTCGGCGCTCGGCCGAAGCCATCCCCGGCAGCACGCTTCATCTCATCAAGGGCGGCCCGCACGGCATCAACGCCAGCCACGTCCAGGAGTTCAACGACACCTTGATCGCCTTCCTGGACAAGTAAGCACTCGTCCGCAGCGTCGGCTCAGTGCCGACGCCTGCCATCGACGTCCTTCATCAACAGGATGAACTATTGAGTGGGGTGCTCCGTATCTGTAGGTGGGGCACTTTTGCGGCCACCGCAAAGGTGCCCCACCAGGGCTCACATTTCGGTCATTTGGTCAATGAAGGACGTCGCATGCTGGTCCGTTCCCGTCTCGCTCACCTGGTGTGCGCCGGGATTGCTGCACCGCTGCTGACCGTTGCCGTAGCTGGAGCGGCGGCCGCACACGGTGCGCCGACCGATCCGGTGAGCCGCTCGGCGGCCTGTGGTTCCGAGGGCAAATTCACCCAGACCGCTGCCTGCCAGGCCGCGCGGGCCCAGGGGCAGTGGTTCGATCAGTGGGACAACCTTCGCATCGCCGACGTGAACGGTCGCGACCGGGAGACCATCCCGGACGGCAAACTCTGCAGTGGCGGCCTCGACACCTTCCGCGGTCTGGACCTGAACCGATCGGACTGGCCCAGCGCCCAGGTACGGGCCGGGAAGGCGATCACCGTCAGCTATCGGGCGACCATTCCGCACCAGGGCACGTTCCGGATGTACGTCACCAAGGCCGGCTACGACCCGAAGCAACCGCTGCGCTGGGCTGACCTCGAGTCGAAACCGTTCCTCAGCGCCACGGACCCGAGCTTTACCGGCGGTTCCTACTCGTTCAAAGGCACGCTGCCCAGCGGCAAGGTCGGGCGCCACGTTCTCTACACGATCTGGCAGAACTCCAGCACATCAGACACCTACTACTCCTGCTCGGACGTCGTCTTCGCCAAGCCTGCCGGTTCGACCAAGAAGCCCGCCGCCGCGCTGACCAAGGCCGCCAAGCCGGCGACGACGGCTAAGCCAGCCAAGGCCGCCAAGCTGGCCAAGGCCGCCGCCAGTGCCGCCGGACAAAATCCGACCAGTGCACCCACCCCGAGCGCGACCATCGAGGTCACCCCCACCGGAACCCCCAGCACCACCGCCGAGGTCAGCCTGGCGGCCAAGAAACTCAGCACCGAGGTGGCCGGGGACAACTCGCTCCTGATCCCGGCGCTTGCCGGGGTGGGCCTGCTCGCGCTGGCCGGCACCGGGGGAGCGGTCGCGGTGACCCGACGACGTCGGCGGCCGACGAAGCACCGACACTGAGCCCGAGGATCTGCGCTCGCTGGCAGTTGGCCATGCCGCTCGAAAATCATTGCGGAGGTCGATATCCCGTGACTTGACCTGACTGGCCAATGCGGCTCGGCACAGACCCGCGCGTGATCATGCGCTCCCTGTCGAGCTCATCGATAGGGTTAGTGGATGCGTCTGACAAAATACGGCCACGCCTGCGTCCGTCTCGAATCCGATGACCGGGTGCTCGTGATCGACCCGGGCACGTTCTCTGAACCGGAGTCGCTGATCGGTGTCACCGCTGTGCTCCTCACCCACGAGCACGCTGACCACATCGACGTCGACAAACTCAAGGCTGCCCGGGACAGCAACCCCGCACTGACCGTTCACACCCATACCGCGCTCGCTGAGACCCTCGGTGCGGGTGTGACAGGCGTCGCCGCGGGAGACGCTTTCACTGCCGCCGGATTCACCGTGCGCGCCGTCGGTGGTGAACATGCCGAGACCTTCGATGGTCTGCCCGGGTGTCCCAACCTCGGTTTCATCGTCGACGGCATTTACCATCCGGGTGACTCGTTCTTCGTCCCCGCCGAGGCGGTCGACACGTTGCTGGTTCCGGCGTCCGGCCCCTGGCTGAAACTCAGCGAGGCCATTGACTTCGTCCGATCGGTCAGGCCGGCGCGGGCGTTCCCCATTCACGATGCCCTGTTGAACGATCTCGGGCTGGACAACTTCGACGGATGGCTGGAATGGAAAGG
>JANNPJ010000043.1:0-5339 GCA_031400005.1 Kineosporiaceae bacterium
GAGATCAGGAGGGGGACGTCCCGACCGTGATCTTCATTGAGGCCTTCTTCGCGGAGTCGACCTTGATCGTGACCCCGGCGGCGGGCAGCTTGACACCAGCTCCCGGCGCGGAGGGATCGAAGTAGTTCTTCGTGTCGTCGAACAGTGGCTGGCCCGGCAGCCCGACGATCCGGTGCCGAGTTCCGTTCACATGCAAGTTGAACGAGTCGCCCCGCCGGATGCTGAATGGCGCGTCGTACATCTGGACCCGGTTACGCCACACCGTGCCGTCAGCGCGCCGAAGCGGTTCCGGATGACTGTCCACGTACAGGCTCAGCCCTTCGCCCGGGTGCGCGCTCACGTTGTTGTCGGTCTGTGAGGTGTCCCAGTACGAGATCGCCAGCCCTTCCTGATAGGAGAAGTGCTCGACGAAGTCCGGCTTCGTGGGCGTGAACCCGAAGTTGTACGGTCCGGTTTCCAGATACGTGTCGTTGGCCGCGTACGAGCGGTAACCGGCGATGTAGAAGTTGTCGAACTCCTCCGTCACCGTGCCCTTGGTTCGGGTGAACCCGGCCGCCGTCCAGGCCGGGTCAAGTGCCTCGACGGTGTCGGTGAACAGCGTGTTGCCACCGGCGGTGACGGCGATGTCATCGACGAAAAGCCCCGAGGGTTTGCTGGGGTCGGCGCCCTGAGCGGCACCGTCGGTGACGTACGCCAACCGGAACTTGATCGTCGAGCCGGCGTACGCCGACAGGTCGAACGTGGCCGGCACCCAGCTGGCGCTGAGTCCGTCGATCCCATTGCCCTCGCCCGGCTGCGTAATCGAGCCGGGAATCGCCGTCCAGGTGTCGCCACCGGCGTTGACCTCGACGTAGGCGTAGTCGCAGGGTGTGGTTCCGCAGTCCTCGATGTTGTAGTTCGCCTGGAACGTGAGGCTCGCCGCTCCGGCCGGTAGCGTGACCTGCCGAGTAAGCGAGTTCCGGAGGTTGTCCCCGGCGCCGCTGGAGAACTGGAACTCACCACTGGTCGGGGTCGGCAAACTCGTGGTCGTGGTCTTCTTCGGCAGCACCACCACTGCCGCCTGGGGGTTTGCGGTGTTGTACTCCTCCGGGCCGAGAGTGAGCGAACGCTTCTGCCCGGCGATGACCGTCTCGTAGTCGAGCCAACCGAGCTGGAGCTTCTGCCAGGCACCGAGGTCACCGGGCTTCTCGCCGAGCGCGTCGCCCTCGCCGCCGAGCCGACTCTGCGACATCAGCGTCCACCACTCGTTGTTGTTGCTCGGTCCGCCGGCGGTGTCGTAGTCGTCCGGCAGGCCGAGGTCGTGGCCGTACTCGTGAGCGAAGACCGACAGTCCACCGTTCTCCGGCTGGATTGTGTAGTCGCTGATCCACAGACCGGTGTTACCGATCTGGAGCCCGCCCATCGGGAGGTTGGCCGGTCCGTCACCCTCGGAGTGGTCCAGGTAGGCATTCCAGCGATGGCTCCAGATCGCGTCCTCACCTTGCTGCGGGTCGCCGTCGGCCTGGTCCCCGCCGGCGTGCACGACCTGGAAGTGATCCAGGTAGCCGTCCGACTCGTTGAAGTCGCCGTCAACGTCGTAGTCGTAGCGGTCCCACACGTCGAAGGAGGCGAGGCCGGCCTTGATCTGTGCATCGGTCTGGCCGGCGGCCTTCTGGTCGGCAACCCACTGGTTCATCGCGTCGCGGAGCAGATCCCAGACGTTCGAGCAGTTGGTGTCCGGGCAGGGGAACCCGTCGGAACGGCCGTAACGGGCCTCGTTGTAGGGCACTTTCACCCAGTCCGTCACCTGGCCGTCGACGCTGTACCGGCCCGAGGACTGAGTCTCGTAGTAGGTCTTCAGCGATTCGACGCCCTCGCCGGTACCGAAGTAGAGATTGCGGAAGTATTCCGGGGTGTAGTCGGCACGCCAGACCGTCGAATTGTCAACGGTCCGATCGGGATCCGGAATCGCGTTGTGCAGTGGGCCTTCGAAGGTGGACGGCCCAGGAGTGTCCGGGTCGGTGTCCCGGTCGGGGTATGCAGGGTCACGCTGGCTGCCGAACTCGGCCAGCACGACGAAGATCTTGTCCGTCTTCTCCCGGCCGAGCTCGACGTAGCGGTCCTGCTTGCCATGACGCCCGTTGCCCTTGAGCTTGACGACCGAACTGCCACCCTTCGTGATCACTGTCGCCTCGCCGTTGAGCACCTGAGTCAGGGCTTCCTGGCGGAGCGCACGACGCTTTTCTTCAAGTGGGCTGGGGAGCTCGTCGGGGCCAGCGGCCACCGCTTTCGGCGTTTCTCCCACTGGCGCCGAGGCCACCGCGGCAGAGGGTAGGGCCATCCCAATCCCCGATGCCACCGCCAGCGACAACACAGCTGCCATCACGTTGCGCAAAGAATCCTCCGGTTGACTTCATGCCGGGAGTTCTGGCCTCAGGCCGACCTCCGACAGTCCCCAAGCAGGGACACCGAAAGATATGGGATATCACACCGTCTTCCAAGCATTTCCCGTTATAAACCCACAAAACCTCATGATCTGCGCCAACAGCACACAAAATCGATCATCTCTCCGGCATTGGCGTGGCGTGTGCCACGGACAAACACGTCGGGCAAGATCGGAACCAGGGTTCTGGTCGCGATCTTGCCCGAATCGATGTCGGCTTTGGCGTCAGCCGGTCGGCAGTCCCGCCAATTGGGCCTCCAGCCGGACGATGTCGGCCTCGGCCTCGACGAACCGGCCGCGGATCTTCGCCACCACCGGCTCTGGGGCCTTGCCGATGAACTGCTCATTGCCCAGCTTGGCGCCGGCCTGATCACGTTCCTTGACGGCGGCCGCGAGATCCTTCTGCAGCCGCTTGCGCTCGGCGGCGACGTCGATCGTTCCAGACAGGTCCAGCTCGACCGTTGTCTCACCGAGAACCACGGTGACCGACGGCGCGAAATCTGTTCCGGCGTCGTCCAATCGGGCCAGCGTTCGAAGCGTCGCTTCCTGCCCAAGCAGACCGGCACGGTCCAGGCCGGCCAGCCGGGCCGGCACCCGCAGCGAGGGCCGAACTCCTTGTTCGGCGCGGAATCGGCGGATTTCGGTAATCAGCCGTTGCAGGGCGAACACCTCGGCCTCGGCGGCCGGGTCGACGGTCAGCACCGCGCGGTTCGGGTCACCGGCCGGCCAGGCGGCGATCACCAGTGATTCCGGCTGCTGCGAGCCGGTTGTGCGAGCGGATTCGGTCAGCGACAACCAGAGCGACTCGGTGACAAAGGGTGCCACCGGGTGCAGCAGTCGAAGGACGACGTCAAGCACCTCGCCGAGGACCCGGCGGGTGACCTCAGCCCCGCGCCCGCCCTCGAACAACGGCAGCTTTGCCAGTTCCAGATACCAGTCGCAAACCTCGTCCCAGACGAAGTGGTACAGCGCTTCGGTGGTCTTGGCGAACTGGTAGTCCTCGTACCCGGCGTCCACCTGCTCGGTGACCGTCCGCAACCGGGACAGGATCCAGCGGTCGGCGACGGAGAGTTCGTCACCGGCCGGCAGCGGCCCTTCCACGGTGGCCCCGTTGATCAACGCGAACCGGGTGGCGTTCCAGAGCTTGGTACAGAAGTTCCGGCTGGCCTGCACCCACTCCTCGCCGATCGGGACGTCGGTCCCTGGGTTGGCGCCTCTGGCAAGCGTGAATCTGAGCGCGTCCGCGCCGTAGGCGTCGAGCCAGTCCATCGGGTCGACGACGTTGCCGAACGACTTCGACATCTTCTTGCCGTTCTGGTCCCGCACCATCCCGTGCAGCGCGATCACCGGGAACGGTGGCTTCCCCGCGTTCGCGTAAGTGCCGAACATCATCATCCGGGCGACCCAGAAGAAGAGGATGTCGTACCCGGTGACCAGCACACCGTTCGGGTAGTAGCGGCCCAGATCGGTGGTCTGCTCCGGCCAGCCCAGGGTGGAGAACGGCCACAGCGCGCTGGAGAACCAGGTGTCGAGCACGTCCTCGTCCTGCGTCCAACCCTCGCCAGGCAGTTCGTCGTCCGGGCCGACGCAGAGAGTTTCGCCTTCCGGTCCGTACCAGACCGGGATCCGGTGCCCCCACCACAGCTGCCGGGAAATGCACCAGTCGTGCATGTTGTCCACCCAGGCGAACCAGCGTGGCTCCAGCTCCTTGGGGTGGATCTGCACCCGGCCATCCCGGACGGCGTCCCCAGACGCCTTCGCCAGCGGGTCAACGTTGACGAACCATTGCAGGCTGAGCCGGGGCTCGACGACGTCACCACTGCGGGAGCAGTGCCCGACCGAGTGCAGGTACGGCCGCTTCTGGGCACCGACCCGACCTTCGGCCGCGAGCGCTTCCCGGACCGCGACCCGGGCCTCGAACCGGTCCATCCCGTCGAACCGGGTGCCGGTACCGGTGATGGTGGCTTCCGGCGTCATGATCGTGATCGTCGCCAGGTCGTGCCGGCGGCCGATCTCGAAGTCGTTGGGATCGTGCGCCGGGGTCACCTTGACCGCTCCGGTACCGAATTCCGGATCGACGTGCTCGTCCGCCACCACCGGAATCATCCGCCCGGTCAGCGGTAACTCGATCTGTCGGCCGATCAGGTGCTGGTAACGCTCGTCGCCCGGGTGGACGGCGATCCCGGTGTCACCGAGCATTGTCTCCACCCGGGTGGTGGCGACCACGATCCGGTCGTCACCGTCACCGTTCGGGCCGCCGCCGTAAATCAGCTCGACCAGTTCGCCGTCGTCGTCCTGGTGCTCCACCTCGATGTCGCTGAGCGCGGTGAGGCAGCGCGGACACCAGTTGATGATCCGCTCGGCGCGGTAGATCAAGCCGTCGTCGTAGAGCCGCTTGAAGATTGTCTGGACCGCCTGGGACAGCCCGGCGTCCATGGTGAACCGCTCGCGGCTCCAGTCGACGCCATCGCCGAGGCGACGCATCTGGCCGAGGATCGCGCCCCCGGACTCGTCCTTCCACTCCCAGACCTTCGCCACGAACGCCTCGCGACCCAGGTCATGCCGGGTCTTGCCCTGCGCGCGCAGCTGCTTCTCGACGACGTTCTGGGTGGCGATACCGGCGTGGTCCATGCCAGGGATCCAGACCGCGTCATACCCCTGCATCCGCCTGCGACGCACCAACGCATCGATCAGGGTGTGCTCGAAGGCGTGACCGAGGTGCAGGTTGCCGGTGACATTCGGCGGTGGGATGACGACCGCGAACGGCTCCTTGCCGGAGTCCGGGTGCGCCTCGAAGTAGCCGCGTTCGACCCACCGCGCGTAGAGCGGGCCCTCTACGACCGCCGGCACGAACTGGGCCGGCAGGTCGGTGGTCGGGCGTGGTGAGTCGTCTCCGGCAGCGGGGACGACCGTCAGG
>JANNPJ010000117.1:0-7688 GCA_031400005.1 Kineosporiaceae bacterium
CCGGTCACCGCCACGATCCGGGTGGTGTTCTCGTCGGACAGAGTGAACGTGGTCTCGTCAGCGCCGGTGTCCGGGGCCGTGACGAAGAGCAACGCGGCCGGGGCGACGTACTGCCGCAGCTGTGCTCGTCGCGTCTTCTCCACGCAGCTGGTGGCGCGGGCCGTGTTCGCGTCGTGAGGAGCGCGAGCGCGCAGACCGCGATCGCCAACAGGCACGGCACGAGTCGCCATGGCGGGACCACCATTCAAACGCTAGCCCTGATCGTTCGTGCGCCCAGCGAAACTGGCGGTGGTCAGGCGGTATCTGTCAACAACCGTCTGGGTGATCAGCTGGGCTGGTGTCCTGAAACCGCTGGCATGCGGTCGTATTCGGTCTGAACTATACCGCCTGCTGGAAGGTCGCGCTCCGCCGATCCTCCAGGGCAGGGTGGTGCATCTGACCGTAACTGGCGGTGCGGAGTGCGGTTATTGGGTGGTCTCGACGGCGATGGGGGACTGTGGGGTCAGGCCGAGTAGGGCGAGTGAATTGATCGCGAGGTCGGCCAGATAGTCGATCTCGGTCTTGGGCGCATCGATCCGGTACATGGGCGCGCCGCGCCCGAACGAGTAGTCGAAGTAGTGCGGATCGTCAGGGCTGAGCCAGCCGAGGTCCCGGAGGCGGCGGTCGGTTTCGGGGGTGATGTCGATGAAGCCGTCCCAGGCGGTGGAGCCGACACATTCGGCGTAGACGGTGTCCTCACGTTTGCTGGTGGTGAATTGGACAAATCGCAGGTTGGGAAACCACTCGATGTGGACGAGTCCGAGGCGGCGTGCGAGTGTCCACCACGGCCCGACCCTCCGGGTGCGGTCGTACGTCATGGTTGTCGTCTCGGTTTCCTGCTCCGACACGATGACCGCGGCATGTTCGTTGCGGACGAGCACCTGGAGTTCGGTGACGATCTGTTCGCGCAGGGGGTGCCACACCGGGTCTGTGGTCATGCTTCTGCCTCCGCGTGGTTGGAGGCTGCTGCGGCCTCGGGACGTGGTAGACCGGCGAGGATGTCGGCGAATCGCCGGAAGAGGGTGGTGGCTGTGATTGGGTGGAGCGCGGTTCGGCCTGCGGTGGTGAGGATTTCGCGGTGGCCGCGGGGGGTGTTGAGGATGGTCATCGCTAGGTGGGCTCCCGCGGTGGTGAGTTCCAGGTCCCAGGCACACTCAGCGCCGGTGACGGCGAATGCCTGCATGCGGCGGGCGGCGTCCATGCTCAGGAGGTCCTCGCCGACGCCCGACGCTATTTTACGGTCGCCACCGGGGTCGTTATCGTGCTCGTCGGGGCGGACGGGCGCGGGGCGAAGGTCGACCCATGTGGTCAGGGTGATCGGTAGGAGACTGGTGGTGATCAAGGTCAGTTGGGCGTCGACGTCGTCGACGGGGCAGAGCAGGGTGGTGTTCTCGGGCGTGATCCAGGCTCGGCGGAGGGTGAGTTGGTCGGGGGTGGCGAGGGCGCAGTTCACCTGGCTTGTGGATTCGTGGACGGGTTGTAGGAGGACCCGGACGGCGTCGCCGGTCGCGGGATGGTCGAGCAGGGCGCGGGTTTCGTCCGGTGGGGTTGACGCGGTCCCGGGCGGGCGGGTATGGGCGATGAGCGAGTTCAGCTCGGCGCGGTCGCAGCGCAGGGTTCCGGTCGAGGGTCCCCAGCTGGGCGGTGTCCGGTCAGCCATCGTGGGCGCCGATTCTCAGCGTCCGTGCGAGTTCGGGGAACACGAGCGCAGCGACACAGTACCGGGTGGTGCTCACCGTGGCGGTCAGCGTGCACCCGGTGTCGGAGGCGATGGTGAACCACTGCTCCAGGGTGACGGGGATTCCTCCGGGCGCCAGGTGATGGGCGAGCCGTCGGCCGCCGGGATGGCCGGCGACATCCAGGCGTTCCAGATCGATCAGGTGGTAGTCGGTGAGCGCGGTGGCGAGTGCGGCTTCGGAGGTGGTTTGCCATTGCCCGAGCCAACGGCCACCGACCGGCCCGAGGGTGAGCACGAGGTTGGCCCGGAACCCCTCCGGCCCAGAGGCAGGCTCCAGGGCGACGAGGGCGACGTCGGGGGTGGGGTCGAAAAACACCTGCCATGACGTTGGAAGCATGACCGAGATGCCGCTGGCTTGGTGCGTAACGCGTCCGACAGTAGGGGTTTTGATCACGTCAGAGTCCAAAGACGTTTCCCACCCTCGAGGCCGCCGACTGGCTCCAGTCCGTGGCATTACCGACGGCGTTCTCGCCCCAGTCGACGGCGTCCCCGACTTCGCCCTTGATCTCGTGTCCGACCCAGCCGCCGGCCACGGTTCCGGCGAACCCGCCGACGATGCCGCCGACGGCCGCGCCGACCACCGTGCCGGGCCCGGGAGCGAGCGCCGTACCGATCGCGCCACCGAGCGCGGCACCGCCCTGGGCACCCGCCCAGGCCCCTGCCGCGGTAGATGCCCCTACCGCCGCTGTGCGGGCGACCTGCGCGCCCGTGTCGATGGACGGGTCCTTGCTGTCGGCCGACCACTGACCCATGGCCGCGGCGGCGAAGGACAACCCGACCCCGGCGCGCCCGACCCACTGACCGGCGGAGATCCAGCGCCCACGGATCCGAGACCGGTTACGGCGAGCATGCCAAGACCCTTCTTCGAAGGAATACGTGAACCGCTGCCAGGGAGTGAGGCGGGCCGGCCCAAAACCGAACCTGCCTTTGAGACGGACCTGGAAGATGCCGAGCACGGCCTTCGACATCCAGTCGGTGGCCATGCCTACACCGGTCCCGGTCAGAGCCGCAGCCCACAGGAGATCGTTTACTTGGTCGCGGTCCTCTGAAGGAAGGAACCCAAGGTCACGCATCACGCCGGGTAACCAGCCAGGGACGCCGCTGGGCGCCGATCGTCCCTCGCCTGGCGGCGTGATTCCGGTGCCGCGCGAACCTCCGTCCGCCTGGGCGGGATCGAGTTGGGCCTGGATCGTCACGGTGGCCTGCAGGGCGGCGGCGTCCCGGCTCTGCACCGCTTGCTGAAGTCGCCGGCCAGCAGCGGAGATATTGAGTTGAGCGGCATCCAGTTCAGGCCCCTGCACCGGGGGCGCACCGGTGACCGGTGGGGCGGAGCGGATCACGGTCTCCGCCGCGCGGGCCTGCCGCAGAGCGGCGTCGGCGTCCTGCTGGGCCTCGGCCAGGCGGGGCGCGTAACCGGTCAAAGCCCCTGCGACTGCGTCGAACCGGGTGCGAGCGCGATTCAGGTCAGCACAGTAGCTGCGGACCTGGGCGGCGAACAGCCGGCCCGCGTCAGAGTCCCAGCGGTCACCGTGCAGGATCTGTTGCAGCACAGTGACCTGGGCGCCGAACTCTTCGGCCAAAGAGCGATACCGCTGGGCCGTGGTCTGGATAGTGAACGGATCACCGGGCACCGGGTCGGAACCGGCGAGCGGCTGCCAGTCCACCGGGCGACTCACCGCACCGCCTCCGGGCCCCCGACGGTGTCCGCTTCGCGCGCCATGGCGTCATCCAGGAGCCGGTACGCCTGGGCCGCGGTCGACACCACCCGCTGAGAATGCGTGATCGCGGTCGTCAACCGCTCCCGCTCCTGGCGCCAGGAACCGACGAACCCTGACAGCGCATCGACCAGCCCGCTCTCACCGACGGAGCTCGCATCGGCCGGCGGCGGTGTGACAGCGGAGATCGCCTCAACGACCATGCCCAACCGGACAGCGGTGTCCTCCAGCAGGGAGATCTCAACACTGACGTGATCAGCCATCCGTCACGGTTCTCCAGTCCGGTGCCGTGTTTCACGAGGGCCAGCGACGCTCTTTTGTCAGACCATTGCGACCATTGCCCTGACCGCTGCTCCCGCCTCCTGGTGAGGACAATTCACTCAGATCGTAACCGATCGGATGCATGCGGACACGCAAGTGTCGGACATGCGGACCTATCGCGCAGACCAGCGAACCGTCGTCGGCGCCGCTAGGTGCAGGCGCTGGACGCCGTCACTGGTGTCGCCGTCGGAGCCGACGACTCTCTCCGGCGGCCAGGCTCTCGGCGTCGGGGCCCGACTGGTCTCAGGTGACGGACAGTACGTCCTTGCGGTAACTCGAAGTGCAGGTTCTGCGCTTCCCATGCATGCGGGGCTGATCATCCATCAGGTGAGTTCCCCAACGATGTACCGCCCACCGGAACCGGCCGTACCTGCCTGCTGGCACGCGGTCGTCACCCCCGCACTGATCTCCTCGTCGGTCAGCCATCGAGTGCCTCCACCGGGAGACCGGTGAGCGCCCAGCACCACCAGGAACGATCCGGTCACGCACCGTGGGTCCTCACCGGCGGCGAGTGCCCGGAGCGCGCGTGACCCGACCACTTCGATCACCCGGAGCGGCTCCAGGAGCTCGACCAGACCGCGGGCGACGGGCTCGTTGTACGGATGATGACACCACAGCACCAGCAGGTCGATCGTCCCGGTCACCGCATGCTCCACCGCGCCGACGAAACGGGACGGCTCGGACCAGTCGGCCTCGATCCAGGCGCCGCCCGATCCGTGGGGTCGGTGCCGGGCCGGCAGGTGAACCGTCAGCCCATTACGAATCAGGGCCCGAGTGAAGCCATCGAGCATGCCGGTACCGCCCACGACCACGGCCGTGCCGCGGGGGGCGGTCATCGGGTGGACCGGTCGGCGACCGGAACCGGGGAACGACCACGGCTCCCGACGAGCCCCAGCACCATCACGGAGCCCAGCATGGCCGCACCGGCCACGGTGATCAGGACACCTACCGGCACGTGGTCGGCGAACGCGCCGAACCCGACCAGGCTCACGGTGTCACCGAAGTAGAGCAGGACCGCGGCGCTGCTGAACCCCTGGCCCATCACTGCCCGGGGCAATTGCGTCTGCAGGATGAACATCCGGGCCTGGGCCGCGGTCGTGATGCCGATCCCCAACAACAGCACACCAACCACGGTGAGCACCCGGCCATTGGTGACGCCCAGGCACAGCAACCCGGCCGACCAGACCAGCACCGCCGACCAGTAGTGCCCGATCCGGAACTCCGCGAAGAGCATGGGAATCAGCAGGCTGACGCCCAGCCCGGTGATCGCGAAGACGGAGAGCATCAGTGAGAAGAACGCCTTGTCGCTGCCCGGATCCGGTACGAGCTGGAAGAAGAACCCGATCTGCCAGGCCCAGGTCGAGCAGATGATGGTGAGCACCGTGGAGGCGAACAACAGGATCAGGGTGCGGTCCTGGCGAACGTGCCCGAAGAACATGGCCATCCGGCCCGGGATTCGGGCGAGCGTCGCCCGGACCCCTCCGATTGGTGTCTCCCGAGTGTCCGGGCCAACGTAACGCAGCAGGGCGACCAGGCTCACCGCACTGACCACGTACGTGACGCCGTCGACGGCGAAGAACGCCGAGACCCCGAAGATCGAGAGGAGACCGACGGCGACGACCGGCCCGACGATGGTCGACAGGTTGTCGATCACGGAGAGGACCGAGTTCGCCGAAACCCGCTGCTGGTCGCCCACTACGTCGACGATCACCGCCCGAGAGCTGGGGTTGAAGAAGCAACCTCCAAGCTGGACCGCGAAAGCGACCGCGAACAGCGCCGGAAAGGACAACTGACCGCTCTGAAAGAGCAGGAACGTTCCGAGCTGGAGGGCGGCCCGCAGGACGTCCACGACAATCATCACTTTGATCTTGGGAAGCAGATCGCTGAGCGCGCCTCCAATCAGGCCGAACAAGAGATAGGGCAGAACCTCCGCCACCGCCACCGCCGTGGTCTGCGTTCGCGATCCGGTCAGTTCGTAACTGGCGTAAAGGAATCCCAGGCCGGCGACAACATCGCCGAACCGGGAGAAGAGGGCGCCGATCGCGAGCAGACGGAATCGCCGATCGCCGAGTATTCGCCAGTAATTCATGGCCTCTCACACTATGACGGTACTGATGCGGCCCTGGTCCAGGGTGTTGGCGAATTCCTGTAACCGGCCCGGCGTGACCGCGGCGATGCCGGGTTCGATGGACCGGTGATGGTCGTTCGGCAACCCGTGGAAGTGAGCGGAGACGACGTCCGCCGCTCGACCGGCGTTGGTCGCCACCGCCCGGCGGATCCGTATCAGCTGACGGGTTTTGACCACGGAGAGATAGGTTTCGGACAGTGGCCGGACCGCCAGATCCTTCAGCGCACCGCGAATCGTGGCCAGGCATTCGCCTCCCGTGCCGGCGCGGACCTGCGCCTCGGCGGTGACCCGTCCGGACGACAACCCGGGAACGACCTCGGTCCGCAACATGTAGAGGTGGCCGAGTTCATGGCGGAGCCGGGGCACCAGCGGGCCATCCGGGGCCGAAAGGACGGCCGCGATCAGCGCGGCGGGCCGATACCCGGGGTCGTGCCGGGCCACGGTCGGGCAGCTCAGGGCGATGCTCTGCACGGCGCCCGCCTTGCCTGCCGCCCCGGCTCCGAACTGGCGGCCGTCGTGGTCGGCCGCCGGAACCGGGCCGGTCACTTCCTCCTGACGGATCCCGGTCCACTGTCCGGCGAGATCGTCCAGGGGGGCCCGAGACAACGCCCGGCCCGCGCAGACCGCCAGAACGAGACGGCGCGACCTGACCACCCCGGTGACAAATCGGGTGAAGGACTCCGGGGTCAGCTGCTGGATCTCCTTTAGACGCCCCTGAAAAGGCCGACCGTAGAACGGGTCCAGCCGATACGACCAGTGCCGCAGGACGGCTGACGCGAGCCGGTCGGGTGAACGGAATTCCTGAACCGCCAGGGACATCGCCGAACGGTGCGCAGCCTCGAACCAGGAACGGTCCACCGGTTCTGACGAATCACCCCCGGGCAAGCCCTGCAGCATCCACGTCAGCTCCCGGATCAGCTCGTCGGTCTGGTCGACCGGGCCGGAGAGCGAGATCGTGACCGTGAAGTCGTCGCCGGTGACGATCGGCTCCGGGCCGGCCCGGAGTGCGCCCGGCGGCGGACGGAAGGCGCGGGTCGACGCGAGCATGGCGGCGAGGACATCGGCTGCGCCCCGGGCGTCGTCCGGTTCGGCTCGGCGCCCGACCGGCAGGTAGGCCGTCAGCGCCACCGTCCCAAGATGGGCCGCCGGTGCCGCCAGAACCAGCAGGCTCGAGAAGGCCGTCTCGGTCGGGGGTTCAAACACGGGTAGTCTCCGATCGAACCAGGTGGTGCTCGCGTTCAGGCTCGCTCACCGGCTCTGCTGCCGCCGGTGGCTCGTCTCCCACCAGTGTGGACAGCTGCTCCAGGACCGCCAACACCGCCTCGGTCGGTACGGCGGCCAAAGCCCGGCATACCTCGTCGAGTCCGCCGGGGCGCAGGAGGGCCCATGCGGCCTGGGCCCGGGCCAGCAGTACCGGATCCTGAGCTGTCTTCGCCCACTGATCGAGGACGGCTGCGCGCGTGGCCTCGACCACCGCGGGCGTATTGGTCCGAATCAGGCTCGCCAGTACCGGCGATCGTCCCGTCACCACCGGGCCGTCCGGTGGTGACATCAGAGGTGAAAGGGACAGCGTGATCCGGCTATGCCGTCGACCCGGTAGGAACTGGCCCAGGATCCGCCATGGCCGGTCGTCCAGCCGGAGATCCACCTGGACCGCGGACGGCGGGTCCGGAACCAGGAGATGCTGAGCTGGGCCGGCAAGAGTCGCGAAAAGATTTACTGTCAATGGATATTCGTCCGTCGACAG
>JANNPJ010000120.1:0-15649 GCA_031400005.1 Kineosporiaceae bacterium
CCAGCGCTTCCAGGACCGCTGCCGCGCCTGAGGTCGTAGCATCGCGCTTGACGTACCTGTTCTGGCTCATGACGACCTGGTTGTGTCCAAGCTGATCAGCAATGTTGCGAGGGCTGCGGCCATCGTCGTCCATCAACGTCGCACCGGTCTTGCGGAACATGTGGCTCTTGGCGCCGGCCAAGCCCATGAAGGCGAACGTGTCACGCAGATCAGCCCCCGTGTTGCTCGGATCGCGCAGCCCTCCGAGGACCGCGGGAAAGACCAAGCCCTTGCCACCACGGACCTCCTTCCGCCGTCGAAGCATCTCAACAGCCCACGTCGGTAGGCCCAGCGTGCGGTGCTTGAGCTTGCTGTTCGGGTAGACGTTGCGCACCAAACCCTTCCCCTTGAGCCGGTGGGTGTTGGCCGTAACACTGCATCGAGCGGCATCGAGATCGATGTCGGCCCACTCGAACGCGATCGCTTCGCCGAGACGCAAACTGGTAGCGAACATGAACGCGATCAGGTCAGGCAAATCGCGCGCCACCGCCTGGTCGTCGTACGTCACCAACGCCAGGATCTGACGTGCCTCAGAGATAGTGAACGCCTTGGCTGGTTTGGTCTCCACCCGGACTAAGTCAACGTCCCGAACCGGGTTATGCGGCAGCGCGTCATGGCGGCATGCGAGGCTGGCCATGCCCGACAGGACGCTGCGCGTCATCTTGGCAGTCGACGCACCGTGTTCCTTGGCGATCGCCGCGAGGAAAACATCGCACCGTCCCGTCGTCAAGGACCGGGTCTCCAGCCCACCCAGCCGAGGCAAGATGTTGCGGTCCAACTGACGCCGGTACTGCTCCTCCGTGGTCGCCGCCCATGGCCTACCTGAAGGCCCTCCATTGGCGAACCACTTTTCGGCAAGCCGTTCGACCTTCGTCGCGCCGGTGATCTCGTCGGAGACGGCATCGATGGCGATCCGGTCCCGGATCGCCTCCTTGAGCCGGGTCTCCGCCAACGCCTTGGTCCTGCCGCTGCGTTCAACGGGGCGGGTCCGGCCATCGGTGTCACGAACCTGAGTACGCGCTCGATAGGTCAGCAGCGGCCCCTCCTTAGGAACGCGTTGGTGCCGAATCTTGCCGTAAGTGCCAACCGACAGCGCAGGACGAACCATCAGCACGCCGTCTTCATCAAGATCATATCCCCATTTTATCCCCATAATTGGACGGAATCAATGGACCTCAGAAGTACCGTCGAGATCTACAAAATGAGCGGAAACTGCCAGCAAAAAGCGCTATTAGGAACCAATGATCTCCACTTGGCTTCAATAGAACTAATACTCAGCGGGTTCGGGGTTCATGTCCCTGACGGCGCACCGAAGTACCAGGTCAGAGGCGGGTTTCCGAAGTACTGGGAGCCCGCCTCTTGATTTTTTGCATGGTTTACGCATGGCTATCGCATCGGAGCCGGACACGGACTGCATCGACTCCAGGACGCCGACCGCCGACCTCGTCCATCTGAGTTCCGTCGGTACCTCCTCACGGAGGCTCTCGACATCCGTATGGTTGTGCGACCCGGGCAGATGACGGTCCCGTCATCCTCACCTCTCAGCGAGCAAATAGTCAGCCAAATCAGCCGCAGGTCCCATCGCAGGGAACTCAGAACCAGTTCCGCCTGTTCGACGAGACTGCGCCTGGCGGCCCGCGCTCGGCGCTCAGCCGCGCCAGCACCAGCATCTCGAGCGAGCGACGGTGGGTGAGGATCGACTCGGGTCAGCAGCAGCTGAAGGCAGCGCGCCGGCGCCGAAACAGAGGCCCGAATCTGGACCATCCCGGCCGAGCGCCCCCGGCGGTGCGCCGACTCGATTAGACAGTGAATCGCTGACCGGTCCGCTGGGTGGGGCAGGTCTTCCACTTTCATCACCATATTTCCGACTCACCGTGGCTTCTGGTTCAGGCGGATCGGACGATGACTGGCTTCTGGACACGCTGCTGACGCCTCCGCTACCGCCGCGCGCGGACATGAGGAGGGTGCCACCCGGCTGCTGACCATCGCAGCCGTCCAGCAGCCAATGCGCAATCCGCACAACAGCGTATAAATAGATATGTCTGATTCGGGCGAGCGCGATCAGCTGGGTGAGCGACTGCGTGAGCAGGCCGCCGAACTCGAATCCCTTACGACGGAACTCCTGCGGAGCGTCAGCCATATGGCTGGCAAGATCGCTGAAACCGAGGACGAGGTCGCCCGAGTCCACGAGGATCTGGCCGGTAGCCCCGTCAATCCGATGGACGCCCACGAAGTCTTGGAGCACGCTGAACGGGCACGCCGCTTTGCCGAGCACGAGCGGCAGGAACAGCGCCGCTGGTCGTCACGAGCCGAAGGCGACTGACATCCGAAGCCGCGCCCAGATGCTCAAAGATGCGACCATCGCCGCATGTGGAGCTGGAGCCGACGCCGGTCGGCCGAGGAAGTCCGTGCCGGCTTGAGAGCCACCATCGCCGAACATGGCTGGGCCGTAATCTACGTCCCTGACGATCATCCGGCAATCCACTACACGGTTGGACTCACCGAGCATGATCTTCCCGAACTCATCCTGTTCGGCTGCGACGAAACGCTCGGCGGCAATCTAGTCAACGACCTCGCCGTCCTACTCGTCGACGGTCGCACCTTCGCGGATGGGGACCCGATCCAAGAGCTCACCGAGGGTGCCGTGAAGCTGGAACTTCACACAACGACCAAGGAAGCTCCCGCCGGGCTCGCGCGACTCCTCTACGGCCAGGACGTACACCTACGCCAACTCGTGCTGCCCGACGTCGCCGGCCGGATGCCATGGCAACCCGAATCACACGACGCTTTCGCCCAGCAACTACTCTTCGACCCGCCTACCTGATGCATGGATCGCTGCCTGGGCGGACAAGATGTTGAGCACGGTTGACGCATGGCGAACGACGCGAGATGCGCCATCCAACGGACCAAGGCAGCAGACCTGCACGTGTCAAAGTCATTGCCACGCAACGCATTCACACTCAGCAGAAGATTTCCAGCTAGATCGATCTTGAGTCAGCGTGATTTGGCAGTAGAGTTCGCAAGCTGTGGCCGATCAGTTCGCCGGCGCGCCGGCCGCGTTGATGACCGACCTGTTCACCATCGCCTCGGACATCCCCCAGCGCTCGAAGATCTGCCGATAGACGCCGGACTCGATCAGACTGTTCATGGCGGCACAGATCACATCGCGCAGCTGCGTCCGGTCCTTGGCCACGACGATGCCGCCGGGGAGAGGCTCGAACTGGGTGTCGGACGCCAGCTGGAAGTAGGTCCGCGTCTTCGGTTCGGTCGACAGGGCCACCGCGACGGGGTAATCCAGCAGGATCGCGTCCAGGCTACCGGCGCGAAGCTGGACCACGGCCTCGGCGTTCTCGTCGTAGGAGCGCAGGATGATCGGCCGTTTGCCGCACTGGGCTTGGCTGCGGATCGCGAGGTCCTCCTGGAGCGCGCCATCCTCGACGCCCAATCGCCTACCGCACAGGTGATCCAGTGTCGTGATCGCTTCTGTGTTGCCCCGTTTCACCAGGATTGAGGTCCCGGTCGAGAAGTACGTGACGAAGTCGGCCTGCTTCTCCCGCTCCGCGGTGTCGCTGAGCGAGTCGACGGCGAGGTCCACGTCGTGCTTGCGCACCCGGTCGAGGTGTTCGGTGAATTCGCCGCCGACGGTCTCGAAGCGAACACCGAGCACGGTAGACAGGGCCGCGATGAGGTCTGGTTCGAGGCCGATCCGGGTTTGCCCGTCCTCGGCGAAGGCCGTTAGCGGTGGGTACGTCGAGCCGCCGCCGGCCACCCGGATGACCCCGGCGGCGATGATGTCTGGTGGCAACTGGTCGTACAGCGACTGGTCGATGCCCGGGAGCACCGTCGTCGGGGCGGCGGCAGGGCTGCCGGGTGCTTTAGCGCATCCGGCAGCGAGCAGCGCCAGCAGGATCGCGGCGGTCACCGCGGTGGTCCGACGGCGAACAGGGCGGGTCATATCTTCTCCAGATTGGTTTTTGTGTGGGCGGCGACCAGGTGCGTCCACGGTGCCGGTTTGGCGAACAGATAGCCCTGGGCCAGGTCGCAGCCAGCCCTAGTCAGCCAGTCGGCCTCAAAGGCGGTCTCCACGCCCTCGGCCGTGACCTGCGCCCCGATTCCGTGCGCGAGTTCGATGATCGAGCGGACAATGGCGCGGTCCTTGCCGTCGCGTTCCAGGTCCTTGATGAAGGTGCGGTCGACCTTCACTTCCGCGATCGGCAGGTGCCGTAGCTGGGAGATGCTGGTGTATCCGGTGCCGAAGTCGTCGATCGACACGGCCACTCCCAGTGTCGCCAAGGCCTGGATCGTCTCCGTCGCGAGGTTGGTGTCGGCGGCCACGGCGGTCTCGGTGATCTCGATGTGCAGGCTGCTCGCCGGCACGTCGTGTTCGGCGAGCAGGATGGCGACCGAGTCCGGGAATCCGGGCGATTCGAGGTTGCGGGCCGACACGTTGACCGCGACGGTCCAGGTGACGCCGACCGCTGACCAGGCCGCGTAGTCAGCGAGCGCCCGCCGCATCACTCGATCGGTGAGCGGGCCGATGAGCCCGGACTGCTCGATGGTCGGCAGGAAATGCCTGGGGTCCAGCAGGCCGCGGGTCGGATGCGCCCACCGGACCAGGGCCTCCACACCGCGGACCCGGCCATCTCTCAGGTCGACCTTCGGCTGATAGTGCAGGATCAACTCGTCGCGGTCGAGCGCGTGGCGGAGTTCGCTCTGCAGCACCAGCCGGTGGCTGATTTGCGGAGTGTCTTCGGCCGCGTAGACCGCGATGCCGGAACGGCCGCGCTTGGCCTGGTACATCGCCGCGTCAGCGTGCTGGAGCAGGTTCTCTACGTCGTTGCCGTGGGCCGGGTACAGGGACACGCCGAAGCTCGCCTCGACCGCAATCGGCGCAGGGCCGAGAATGAACTCCTGATTGAGCCGCTCGTAGACGTTCGTCAGTAGTTCTCGCACCACCTCCGGGTCGGCGATCTGGGGCAGCACCAGGCCGAACTCGTCGCCACCGAGCCGGGCGATGGTGTCGTCGGTACGCAACGCGTCGGTGAGGCGCTGCGCCACCACCCGCAGCACCTCGTCGCCTGCGTGGTGCCCGAGGGTGTCATTGACCTCCTTGAAGTGATCAAGGTCGATCAGCACGATCGCGCCGGATTCGCCGCGCCTGGTCCGGCCGACCGCCTCGGCTGCGCGGGCCCGAAACAACTTGCGGTTGGCCAGCCCGGTCAGTGGGTCGTGCAGCGCCTCGTATTCTTGGCGTGCTGCCTGCAGGCGCAGTGCCCGCGTGGTGAACCAGGCGATCAGTGCGAGCACGGAGTACAGGCTGACGAGACACACGGCCAGGAGTCGCACCGTCCGCTCGATCCGCTCCCGTATCGCGTCGGCGATCACCCGATAGGGCAGATACAGCTCGAGCACGCCGGTCGCCCGACCGCTTGCGTTCGCGACGATCGGCTCCAACAGATGGATCGTCAGGTCGGGGCCGCCGGCTGGATCCGCCACGATCGTCGCCTCGACGTCCCCCGCCGCCGCACGCCGGATCGCTTCACGGTTGAGGGCGGATACCTGCCCGGTCGAGCCGTCGTCGGAGAACGTGATCCCGCCGTCCAACCGGTAGACCCGCAGCCGCACCACCGACCCATTGAAAATGGCCAGTTCGGTGGCGGACTGCAACCGCTGCCGCTCGGCCGGGGACAGGCCCTCGTCCAGCTCCACCTCACGGAGCGCCGGAATGATCGCCATTTCCTTGATCACGGTTGCTTGCGAGGTGCCCTGCCGCAGCCCGTCGGCCACCGCCTCCTGCCGGTACCCGTGCAGCAGGACGGCGCCCAGCAACCCGACCGGCACCAGGCTGGCCAGCACGTAGATCAGAAATAAGGGCTTGCCACCCCTGCGGGCGAATCGGGATGGAGCCACAACTCACTAATCGGCCGCCAGCCAGGCAACCTAAGCCTCGATCGGGCATTGGATCGGTGGTACTGGTCGAGCGACGACGTTGGACGGACGAGCGCTCTCTGAGCCGCGCAAGGTCATCTAGCCAGCGGACCTGGCCATCGGGACAAGTCCGAGGATGGGCAGGAAAAGGGTCCACTGCGGCAGGGTGAACACGGCCGAACCGAAAGCCGCCACGTCGACGGCGAAGAAGATGGCGGCGAACCCGGCGCACATCACCCATACGTAGACCAGAACCGGGCGCGCCACCGCCTGATCGGCCCGAGCAGCCCAGCCCAGCGCCACCGGGAACGTCGCCAGAAGCAGGGTGCTGACGTGCCATAACACCTGAAACAACTGCATTATCGGAGGGTCAAGGTCTGAGGCCAGCAGCGGGTCGAGGTTCTCCGGTTGGCCGGCGGCAACGTGTGCAATCAGGATGACGACGGCGACCGCACCCGCCGTCCACAACGGCCACCGGCGAGCCGTTGGTGCACTCCTCAGCTCCGTTGACCTGAGCTGGAGTTGCCCGCGCATCAGCGGGTGATCCTGCGGACGGTGCGAGCTACCCCGGCGGCCAACAGCAGGCACAGCGGGGAGTACAACGTCAGGTCGAGCCGCCGATAGGCCCACGGCGCCGTCCCCAGATCCGCGGCCGAGATGAGCAGGCCGGCCACCCCGCGCAACCCGAGGACGCCTGTCAATGCCCAAAGGCTCACCTGCACAGATCTTTCCGGCACCGGGATCCGCAGTAGCCCACCCCCGGCCAGCACCGCTCCGGCGCCGACCACCAGGCCGCCTGCGACCAGCAGGCACGGCGCCGGACCCGGCGACTGCTCTTCGCTGACGCCCACGACGGTCTTGGCGAACTCCGCACGGGTGGCGAACGGCCACGGCGATACCGCCCAAACCGCGTGCAGTCCTGCGGTGGCGGTGAGCAGTCCCGCAGTTCCCAAGGGCACCAGGAGTGCGCGTGGGCCAAGGTCGGAATTGGTGATCATTTGTCGCTCCCATGGCTCCGCCCGGCGGGCCGGACTGGAACCGTACAGGTCTGTATGGTTTTCCATACAGTACTGTACGGAGATGACACGGACTCGGCTGGCCCCGGACGATTGGGCCTATGCAGCTCTGCGTAGCCTCGCGGTCGGTGGTGTTGCGGGGGTCTCGATCGAGGCCCTCAGCAAGCAGCTCTCGGCGACCAGAGGCAGCTTCTACTGGCACTTCGCCCATCGGGACGCATTGCTCACGGCGGCGATGGAGCTGTGGGAACGACTCGCCACCACGGCAGTCCTGGCGGAAGTCGCTGCCGAACCCGACGCTCAGCGCAGGCTGCGGCATCTCATCCGGTATGCCATCACCGTGGATCCGGTACCCGGCCTGGAACCGGCGATCACCGCGGGCGCCGACCATCCAGCGATCGGACCGGTGCTACGCCGGGTGACCCGCACCCGGATCGAGGCGCTGGCCGACGGATACCGACTTTGCGGACTCCCGGAAGACGACGCGCGCCGCGCCGCCGTCGTGGCGTACTCCGGCTACCTCGGTTGGCTCGACCTGAAACGCATCCTCGGTGACCGCCTGCCGGAACTGGACGTCGATTCCCCCACCGGCACCCGCACTCTGGACATGCTCCTGGCCGAGGTCATCGACGGACCGATCGCGCAGTCAGCCAGATCAGTGGAACGAAATGCCGAGAGTGCAGGCGTTCATGTTCAGGGAAAGCAAAGTACGAGGGAGTGAATTACATTGCGCGAAAGCATGTTTGACGGTGGAAACAGGGAATCGGGGTGCGAGGGCGACCCTGGCTAAAGCCGTCCCCGCACCCCGATTCGGTGCCTAGCTCTTCGGTCCCGGGGGGACCAGGCAGGTCACGCCGGCCGAGGTGTTGTCCGCGTTGTCGACGCCGGTGATGACGGCGTCGCCCTTGAGGGTGACCTTGTAGTCCACCGCACCGGAACCGGGCTTGACATTGGGTGTCGCGCCCGGCGCCTGGGTGAGCTTGATGTTAGTGGTGCTCGGGTATGGGCCGAACACCACCGTGCTGGCCGTGTCACGGATATAGAGGTCCACGGCGGTATCGACCCGATCGGTGGAACCGATCGTGTAAAACCCGTCCGGGTTGTTCGAGGACGGAATGCGACCGTCCGGGTTGGGGCCGGGCACGCAGGTCGACGTGGGCGCAGTGGTGTCCACGACCCGCATCGTCGCTGTGTCGCTGCCAGTGTTGCCGGCGGCGTCCTTGGCGGTACAGGTGACCGGGGTGGCCCCGAGGGCGAAGATGCCGCCGGACGGCGGGACGCAGGTCGGGGTCAGTGCCCCGTCCACGTTGTCCACCGCGGTGGCCGGGTAGGTAATGACCGCGCCGGCCGGGCTGGTGGCCTCGACCGTCTTGTCATCGACGACGACCACGGGCGCAGTCGTGTCGTTCACTTTGATGGACACGTTCTGGGTGAACGCGGGCCCGGCCGGTGCGCCGTTGAGCAAGAAGTCGACGGTGCAGTGCAGCGTCGTGCCCTGCGCCGCCCCCGCGGCCACCTGCAGCGTCTCGATGAAAGCTGCGTCGCTGCCACTGGGCACGGTCACGTCGGCGTGGTTGAACGTCGCGGTCAACCCGCTGTCACAGGTGGCGGTGTGAGTGACGGTGACATCGAGATCGTGCAGACCGGCAAGGATCGCCGCGCTCACGCCGTCGGCGTCCACCGGGACCAACGAGCCACCTGTCGCCGTGACTACAGCGGTCGCCTGACCTGTGGAGTCGAGAGCAGCGATGTCGACCGCGACCACTCGGGTAGAGGCAGTGCCGAGGGCGGCAGTGGCGTCGGCCAGTGAATGCCCAGCACTCGGATCATGGCTGGGAGCGTCGCCGACCAGAACCACGATGCGGCTACTGCCCGGCCGGTAGGCGATCGCGCCGGTGCTCACCTGGAACAGGCCGTTGATCCATGCCTCGGGCAAGTCACCACCACCGCCGGCCGCGAGGGAATCCACACCAGCCTGCACGGAAGGCTCATCGGCGGTGAGATTCTGAGCGACCTGGAAAAGCTCCGCGCCGTCGCCCTCATCACGATAGGAGGCCACCGCGAACTGGGCGGAAGGTTGGCTGGCCTTCACGTTGGTGATGACCGCGTGCAGGTTGGTCTTCACGTTGGCGATGGCACCGCCCATGGAGCCGGTGGTGTCCACGAGCAGAACGACGTCGGGTTTGGGCGGAATGGGCGGTGTGTGCACGGTCTTGTCGAGCACGATGGTGGCGCCGGGGTTGGCGGCTTGAGCCACCACCGCTGGTTCGACACCAGGAGCAACTGCGGTGGCTGGCGCGGCAAGCGCAGCGACCAAAGCAGAAGCGGCACCGAGCGCGACAACGGCTCGGCAGGTGACAACGTTCAAGATCATCTCCTAGGTAGGGCCAGATAACCATCAAACCGTAGCTCTATGTAACATCTAAATCGCGTTCCGTTACTTTTCGGCGCGTCGTGCTTCGGGTCAACCGGCACCCGGCCGAAGGAGCACATCCACCGCTAGGCTAGGAACATCAGCAACTCGGAAAGATCGAGAGTGAAGCCAGCCACGCCCATCAGCGCCGCGTGCAGCTCGGCGACCAACGTTGCGACGAGGGGACGACGGGTCTCCGTCGGACGAGGGCCCCGTCGCCGTCGATACATCCGGCTGTGCAGCAGATTTCATCGACCGTGCAATAGATTTTCCTCGTCATTGGTCGCAAGCATGTCCTCGTTGCGGCTGCAACACCAGCTTCGGCACGTGTCCGACGGCGGACACCCGACCGATGCGGTGGCTAAGGACCAGCCTGTCGCCGATAGAGCGCAGCATCGACCGAAACCCACCGCGAAGCACTGCTGAACAAGTGATTTCGGGCTCACCGCAGGTGCCCTCAGAGACCCGGTCCCCCTAGCGCCCACCAGGCCAGCGGCAGACAGCCCACGCTGAGCACCCACGTCACGGCCGCATCAACACGCCCACCGGTCTTGAAGGTAAACCCGACCCTTCTCCCGCCGAGGATCAGGAGCGGGATCCGACCGAATATGGCATCGGCCAGGAGATGTGAGCCCCACGCGGCAGCCGCCGCCAGCGGGAACCACTCGTAACCCCGGCCTTCAAGCACGTGGAGCACCAACCAGAGCCCGGCGATCACCACCTCCGGCATGTGCGTGATCCCGGGTGACCACCAGGGTGGCCGACCTGATGGATCCAGCGCCGACCATTGTCACGCTCGGTGACTCTGCGGCGGAGGCGGTGATCCTGCTGCTGGAGGGGGATGCCGACTGCGTCCTGGTGACCGACCGCGCCGGTGAGCTACGTGGGGTCGTGGTGCCACGCGACTTCGTGGTGTCGTCGACCACCTCCGGCGTGGCGCTCAACGAGCAGCTGCGGCGAGCCGCAACGGCCGGCAAGTGTCCGACGGCGAACGCCCGACCGATGTAGTTACCAGGGAACGCCTTTCACCGATTGAGCGGAGCATCATCGCCCGAGCGGTGCGGGAGATCGCCTCGGTTCAGCGCCGCGCCGACCACATCGCGCTCTACGTGCCGGCCAAGTCCTGGGTAGCCCCCGTGCCACAGTCGCAGATGTAGCGAGGATCTCGGTAACCAGCACACGTTCCGGTTAGAGGGCTACCCCGTACGACCGGCGGCGGCCGACCCCACCTGCTAGCGACGACGGAGCCGACAAATCCCCCATCGCGCTGTTCCGGGGCCTCTCACACCAGTGGGTCGACGTCCGGGGTCTCCAGCACGCTCTCGAGGGTGGCCACCACGGCACCCCATTCCGCCGCGACCACGTCCCCCATCTGCACCCAGGCCCGCGTCCCCCTACGCCCGGCGAAGGCCTGCTCCCCTCGTTCCAATAGATCGAAACCTGGTGCAGTATCAAACGTTTCACGAATCGAACCGAGTTCGCAGACGTCCGCGAACGATTTCACCATCTCGACGATCCTGGCCAGCACAGCGATCGGCGCGCCGTCTGCCCGCCGGTTCACGAGATTGGGCAGGCCGGTGATGTTGTAGTAATGGTTGTGCCGTGGCGTCAGATCGTCCGGCGTCGCCGTCGTCACCTTCGGCCAGCGTGGGTGGTTTGCGAGGTCGTGGACTTTTGCCGTCCGGACGAACGCCGCAAGCTGCGCCACCTCCGGGAAGACGTAGATGGCATCCCCGCTGCCGAGGAAGGCCTGCCACGTCTCGCCGTCCTTGTGCCACGCCGGCGCCCAGAGCGTAACCAGTTCACCTGCGGTCAGCGAAAGTTGAATGGGTACAAGATCGTCAGCCACGGGGTTGAGCCTAGTGCTCCGGCCGCCCGTGATGAACGACGCGGCTGGCACGGGGGGCGTACACCAGTAAACCGCCCCCCTACTCACCGGGATACCCACCTCTCGGCGTGCAGTCCCGGCTGCGAGTTGGTTGGTTCTACCCGAATCGACGACGAAATGGGTGTCATGACCAGCCCTGCGCCCTGCGGGGTCCCGGTGACGGGCACACCTCGTACCACTCCTCCGCCTGTGCGCCCAGCAGAAGACCGACTCTTCCCTGATCACCCTGAGGAAACCGTCGAACCTGATCTGCCGGGGCTAGCAGCCCGTGCTGATCCGCGCGAATCGGCACTGATCAGGAGTCGCTGCCCTCGCGCGGCGGATTCGGCTGGGACTTCGGGCGGCCACAGATCGCCAGTAGCTCCTGCTCGGCGGTCGCCGGGTCGGCCGGAGGCGGCTGGAGCGGTTCGGGCTCCTCACAGCGATCCAGGAGCCGTTCGATCAGCAGGGCCTTGTCCAGGATGCTGTCGGCCGCCACCGCCCCGGGCAAGATCCGTACCTCGATGGTGTCCCGGATCGGCTGCTCGGCGAACAACTGCGTCAGATTGACGTCGAAGAACTTGGTCAACCCACCGTCCTGCGCGGCCTGGGCCAGATCGTCGAGGGACGGTGTGCCCTTGGTGGCGTTGACCAGTTCGGTCGGCAACGGGGCCAGCCGACGACAGGCCGGGTTGGTGTTCAGCAAGGTTCGCAGCGTCTCGCGCCAATGCGCGAACAGTCGGACGACGTTGGCCAGGCTCGCTGCCTGCCGGAACGGGGCACCGTCGAAATGCAGGTGCACCGCCGCCTCCTGCGGAACGGTGAATCCAAGCTCGCGGGCCGGACCGAGGAGCGCCTCCAGGGCAGCGCGGTGCCCAACTGCCAGTGGCGCAGTGACGATCTCGCAGGGGCGTTCACGCTCGCTGCCCTGCGGGGCGGCCAACGCGATCGTGGCACCCCGGCCGTCGTCCAAGCGAAACACGTCGCCGTGCTGTTCGAGCTCCGCCCCCCACAGGGCCGCAGCGGCATCGAGAGCGGTCGCCACGTCACCTCCGGGATCGCTGTGTCGAGCCAGCAGACGCAGCAGCCGCCGGTCATCGGTGAGCACCCGATGCCAGCCCGGCACCGGGCGCTCGCGCGGATCGAGGTCGGCCAGCAGCGTCACGTCATCGACCAGGGTGCAGACCAGCCCGCCGGCCTCGTTCCAGACTTCGAATCCCTGAGTGAGATGGAGGAACCGGCCCAGGCCCGGAACCAGGGCGGGTTCGCTGTCGTGATGCCAGACGGGCCGGACCCGACCGTCACAGCGGTCGGCCAGATCGAGGGCCAGGGTGCGCCGGCTGAGCCCGCGCGGTGCCAGCAGCTCGATCTCGAAACCGATCCGCCGGTGCAGTTTTTCAATCACGGCTTGATCGGCAGCGTCTCGCCGTCCAGAAGCTTCTGCCCGGCGAGCACCTTGGCCTCGTACGGGTCAGCGGTCTTCCACAGTTTCGCCAGCTTCACGGCGTCGTCGTAGTTGTAACCCACGTCGAAGAACTCGCTGATCGCAGCGGCTTCGTTCGGGTCGACCTCAACGGCCGCCTCCGGTGTGACAGGAAGTTTCTGGCCGGCCAGCAACCGGCTTCCGGCCTCCGCCTTTACCGCCTCCAGGTCGCCGGACTTGCTCGACATGTTCCAGATCTTCGCGAGCGCCTTGGCGTTCGCGAGGTCGTAGCCCGCAGTGAAGTAGGCGTTCAGATCACGCTCCAGTTCCGTCAGCGAAGGTGCCGTCGGCGAAGGTTCCACCGGCGGCGCGGTGGTCGCCACCGGGCTACCGCCGTCCGCAGCGGCCTGGATCTTGACGTGGCTCTGTCCGTCCTGGAGCAGAGTAGGCAGGTTGAGACCGGCGGCGACAAGGCCGACACCGAGCACGGCACCGCAGGCACCTTGAGCGGCGATCCGGCGACGGCGGTAGGTGCGGGCCAATTCCTCGGCGCGTGCGTAGACCTCGGTGGCGTCCGGTGCAAGGCGCTCATGGGCAGCCAGGGCGGCGTGAATCCGGTCGGCGTGCTGAGTCATGAGTTCTCCCTGGCTGAGATCGAATTCCGGTCGGAGTCGAGCCGGAGGGTTTTGAGTGCTTTGGAGGCATGGCTGCGGACGGTCGCCGGGCTGCAGCCGAGCAGCAGGGCGATGGCCTCGTCGTCACATTGTTCGTAGTAGCGAAGAACGAGGACGGCGCGTTGCTTACGACCGAGAGTGGCTAGGCGGTTCCACAGGTCGTCGGCTTCGACGATGTCGGTGGCGTGATCGCGTCGACCGATCTGGGCATCCTGCAGTTCGACGAGGCGTTCGCCGACGGCGTGGACGTTGCGCGCGGCCCAGCTGCGGCGCCAGGAGAGGTACTCGTTGAGGACCATGCGCCGGACGTACGCTTCGGGCGATTGGGCACGACTGATCTTTTTCCACTTGACATGGGCACGGGCCAAGACCTCCTGGACCACGTCCTGGGCCAGCTCCCGGTCGCCGGTGAGTACGACCGCGTACCTGAGCAGATGGATCAGTCGGGTCGCAGCGAACTGCTCGAATGTCACACCCTGAATGACGTAGAGACGGCGCCATTTGTGCAACGTCAATCCAGAAACTTTTCCGCCGAACCGCGAGGCCGCAGAGATCGTTACCTAAATGTGACCACGTTCGAGTGCCACCTAAAGGGGTCCAGCTGCGTCATACGGGGTGTGCGTTACGCGTCGATCCACAGGAGAAACCACCGGTCCGAACGGATCGGTGATGCCTCACGGCCGGTGTCTCCCGCTCGCTCTCAACCACAACGCCCAAGGAGAACCCCCGTGCGGATCAAATCGCTGCTCGACATTCCGACCGCCGTCCTCAGCCGGGTCACCACGAATAGCCGTGGTTCGGCGAACGGCGGCGCGTCGGCCGGTTCGGCTTCCCTGGGGACGGCGGAGGTCACCGAGCTGAGCCTCGGGGCGGACTACCGCCCGATCCGGCCCAATCCGGGCCTGACCGAGAACGGCCTGGACTTCGGCATCCTTACTCGGGTGACGATCGAGGACGACGTGGTGACCCTGCACGTCGGCGGCTTCCGGTTCAACGCCGAGGAGTCGACGTTCGTGCTGGACCCCGACGCCTCGCTGCAGGCCGAAGAGAGCTTGCGCAACGACCCCAGCCCGCGGGTCAGCCGGCAGACTCTGACCCGCACCCAATTCGTCCGCAACACCGCCCGTCTCGAAGCCGAGCACCGGGCGCCGCTGGTCTGGCTGCGCCACGGCGGGCCGAACGGACACGTCACCGCGCTGGCCGAGCAGTACGTCCCGGTCCGCTCAGCTGACCAGATCCGCATGGTCAGCTGAGCCAGCGCTGCGGGCGCCCATCACAATGACCGTGCCAGGTACAGATTGGGGGACTTCCGTGCGCACATCACGCACGAGAGTCACCCAATGATGCCGATGTAGTTCCCGGCAGCGGCAGCGATAATCGGCCAGTGACTTCTCCACCGCAGAGTTGGGTCCGTGCTGAGCGGCTCGATGCCGCCCGGTTGGTCGATGCCTTGCACACCCAGACCGGTGTCCGATTGACGCTGGACGCCCCTTGCCCGGGTGGGCAAGTCGGCGCAGCCTATGTTCGCTGGCCCGACGATCACCGCTCCGTCCTCAAGTGGCGACCGCAGAGCACTGCAGCTGACATGCTGGCCGGACCACTCGCCGTCGCCGAAATACTGCGATTGGCAGGCTATCCGGCGCCGGCAACCGAGTTGATCGCTCAGGTTGGCCACGCGGCAGTGATGGTGCAAGAGCTACTGCCCGGCACGACGATGGACCACCTCGACGCGCACAGTCTTGACCAGGTTCTCGAACTCAACCAGTTGCAGGCCAATCGGCTCGCCGATCGGCCCGACATTCCGCCGGGGGAACTGCACTTGCGTGCTGACGGGCCTGGCTACTGCCTGCACGAACCTCTGCGTCAGTTCAACCGCCGCAGCGCCGAGCTCGAACGCTGGGTCACCGCAGTCGGTGCCGACCATCCCCCGCGTATGGTCGGGAATGACGCCGTGCACATGGACTTTCACCCGGGCAACATGCTGACCACCGGCGGTTTGATCACCGGAGTCATCGACTGGGACGGCGCTGCCCGCGGCGACCACCGATTTGACCTGGTAACCCTGCGCTTCGGCGTCCATGCCAAGGAAACCGACTCGGGCGTGACACACCATCTCGACGCCGTCCTCGACCTATTCCCCGCGGACATCCTGCGGCCCGCCTGGGCTCACCTGAGTCTTCGCATGGTCGACTGGGCCATCAGGCATTTCACCCCGGCCGACGTGGAGCACTGGCTGGACCTAGCCGACCAACGCGTGAATTAGCGACGTCCACCATGACCCGCAGTCCA
>JANNPJ010000185.1:0-9460 GCA_031400005.1 Kineosporiaceae bacterium
CCCGGTGGTGACGCCGAGGAATTCGCAGACCGCGTCGAGCGCATCTCCCGGCCTTTCTACCAGGTCCCGATAGCGCAGGACGTGCACCTGCGAAGCATCGAAAAGCGTTGTCAAATTACGCAATTGGCTTCCATATAGGCCAAGTCGGCGATAGTGCCAGAAGGGCGCCCAGCCAGCCGCGACCCGGTCATCCTCGGCGGCCCAGGCGTCCGCGAAGGCACCGATCGGCTCCAGCCCGTCCGACCTCAGATGCATCCAGTTCGAGTACGCCCGGTCCACCGGATCGCGAATCACGACCACCAGCTTGGCGTTCGGCACATCGGCGTGGATCCGTCGGTGAGCAGCGCGGTCATAGAGATAGAACGGCGTGCTCTCACCGCGCAGCGCACCAGCCGGCGCCGGGTCGAACAACGCCTCGTACTTCGACCGCTGCCAGACCCACTCCAGAGCGCTGTGCGCATCCCCGGGACCACGCTGCCCTGACCTCGACGGCGGGCGCTCATCACAGAGGTAGAACTTGGGTTCCTTGACCCGCGACAGATAGAGCTGCGGGTGCTGCGCGAGCGCGGCGTGCAGTGCGGTGGTTCCCGCTTTGGGCGCACCCAGCAGGAAGAAATCGGGAAGGGCCATCGGCTTTTCCTCCGTGGGCGTTGGCTTCTAGACTAATCCTATCTAGTAACTTACTAGTTGGCCTAGCGGGTGCTCCACTCGAAGGTGGAGCAGTGGGTAGATCGGTTCTTGCACGAGCGGGCGGTATCAGTGTCCCCGAGCGCAACCAGGCGGCCAGCCCAGACGGCACCAACCCTGGGATCGTTCCGAAACTGTCCAGCGGGCCGCCCACCGCTGGCTGGGCGGCCGGCGCGTCAGTTGAGCAGTCTGATCTTGCCCGTGTCCAGGTCGTAACGGGCGCCAACCACGGTCATCGCACCGGACTTGACGTGCGAGCGAACGATCTCGCTGTGCTTGACCAGAGCCGCGGCCTGGGCCCGGATGTTGGCTGTCACACCCTTCTCGACGTGGTCACCGGAGCCGCGCATCACCGGCTCCAGGATCGGGCGCAACGCGTCGACGATCGTGCCGATGTGGCCCGGCGCCGTGCCGCCGCTCTCGATCGTCTCGATCGCGGCTTTCACCGCGCCGCACCGTTCGTGACCGAGCACCACCAGTACCGGCGGGGAGAAATGCTCGACCGCGTATTCGATGCTGCCGAGGAGGAGATCGTCAACGATGTTCCCGGCGACCCGGTTGTCGAACAGATCGCCCAGTCCTTGGTCGAACACGACCTCCGCCGAAACGCGGGAGTCGGCGCAGCCGAGCACAATCGCGAAGGGATGCTGCTCGGCCGCCAGCGCGCGAACTCTCTGCGGCGTCTGTCGCGGATGCCGCGACTTGCCCGCGACGAACCTCCGGTTTCCGGAAAGAAGCCGGGCCATTGCGGCCTTCGGGGTCTTTGGCGCGGCCAGTGGCTCGCGCACCGGCGCGGCGGCGGCGGACGTGGCGCCGGCCGTGACGACCGCTGCGCCGGCAGCGGCGGCGAACAGCGAACGACGGCTGACAGGGGAAATGGGCACCGGAAACCTCCGAGATTCGAGTCCCGCGAAATCGTGTTCGCGGGAGGGTACTTAGATACTGACGACATCGTTGTCTGCGGTCCCCGAACAGAACCTGAACGGATCATGGAGACTTGACAGGCGGGAGCATCTCACACGCCTGGCAGTGCAGATGACGGGGATGACCCAACATGTCGCCTTACCTGTTCCCCTTTTGCCCGGTTATCTTCCTGAGTCGACCTGAGTCGACCTGAGTCGATCGGTGTCGATCGGTGGCGATCGGTGTCGAGCCGAGTCGAGTCGAGCCGATCGGTGCGGCTCGCGGATCTCACCAGTGCGCGTTGCGCGGCGTGGGCTGGCACCGCGGGCAGAGGTGCGACGACCGGTTCATGAACGACTCACGGCGGATCGGCGTCTCACAACGGTGGCACGGCAACCCGGTCCGACCGTAGACGTCGAGCGAACGGTCGAAGTAGCCGCTCTGCCCGTTGACGTCGACGTACAGGCTGTCGAAGCTGGTCCCGCCGGCGGCCAGGGCCGAGCGCATCACCTGCCCGGTGGCGTCGAGCAACCGGTTGAGGGTGGGCCGGTTCAGGGTCTCGGTCGGCCGGGCGTAGTGCAGCTTGGCCAGCCAAAGTGCCTCGTCGGCATAGATGTTGCCGATCCCGGAGATCAGCGTCTGATCGAGCAGGGCCCGCTTGAGCCCGGTTCGGCGGCGGCGCAGCTTGGCCGCCAGCAGGTCGACGTCGAGGTCCGGGTCGAGCGCGTCCCGGGCGATATGCGCCACCGGCAACGGCAGCACCGCCTCAGCAGCGCCTATCCCCTGCTCGCCGCCCGTCCCCTGGTGGCCACCCGTTCTCTGGTGGCCGCCCAGGCCACCGCGGCTGCCGTCGGAGGTCTCCACCATCGGGACGACGGCCAGCCCACCGAACATTCGCTGATCGATAAAACGCAGCTCCCGACCAGCCAATCCGGACAGGTCAGCGAATCCAGCCTGGTCAGCTGGGCCGGACAGTTCAGACAGGCTGATCCGGACCCGCAGATGTGCTTCGGTGACGGCGTCCGGAGGCTCGAGCACCAACTGGCCGCTCATTCCGAGGTGCGCGAGCAGGGCCTCGCCAGAATCCAGGGTGAGCCAGAGGAACTTGCCACGCCGGACGACGTCCACAATCGTGACGCCGATCAGCCGACTGACGAAATCCTCAGGGCCGGCCTCATGCCGGCGCACCGGGCGCGGATGCCGCACCTCGACCGCACTGATGCTGGTACCGATGATCCACCGGGCCAAGCCACTGCGGACCACCTCGACCTCAGGTAATTCAGGCATATCCCCGGCAGACCGCTAGCTCTCCGGAAGCGGCGGCGGATCGGCATTTCGCTCGGCTTCGATCCGGCCGAATGCGGCTGCCGCGGCAGCCTGCTCGGCTTCCTTCTTGCTTCGTCCGCTGCCCTCGCCGTAAGCCACGCCCTGGACCAGTGCGACGGCGTGGAACAGCTTCGCGTGGTCGGGTCCTTCTTCGTCGACCGAGTACTCCGGCACACCGAGCCCGGCGAGCGCGGTGAGTTCCTGCAGGCTGGTCTTCCAGTCGAGTCCGGCACCGAGTTCGGCGCTGGAGGCGAGCAGGGGGTCGACCAAGCGGTGGACGAACACCGTGGCGACGTCGACACCGCTCTCCAGATACACGGCTCCGATCAACGCTTCAACCGTGTCGGCCAGAATCGAGGACTTGTCCCGGCCTCCGCTGGCTTCCTCACCTCGCCCAAGGAGCAGGTATTGACCCAGCTCAAGGGTGCGGCCAACGCTGGCCAGCGCGCGCATGTTCACCACGGCGGCCCGAAGTTTGGCCAGTTGGCCCTCGGGCAGGCCGGGATGACGGCGGTAGAGCGCGACCGTGACCACGAGGCCAAGCACCGAGTCGCCAAGGAATTCCAGGCGCTCATTGGTCGGCAGGCCACCGTTCTCGTACGCATAAGAACGGTGTGTCAGGGCCTGAAACAGCAACCCTGGCTCCACCGTCACCTCGAGCGACTTCATCAGCTCGAGCGGATCCGGGCCAGCCGCATTCGGGGTATCGTTCACTCTTTGCTCTCCGAATGCGGCTGACCGGACGATTGCACTGCTGCCTGCCCGGTCAGAGGTCTTTGACCTTGCGCCCCTTGTACTCCAGGTAAAGCGCGGTGCCAGCGGAATCGGTGACGACCTTGGCCTGGTGAGGGCGCGAGTAAGTCACAACGCCACCGGACACCGTGGCGGTGAGCGCCGTAGGCGTCGCCTTCCACTGCGCCCGGCGGGACCGCGTGTTGCTGCGGGACATCTTCCGCTTCGGAACAGCCACGCCTACTTCTCCTTCTCGTCGTCTCGACCGCTGTCAGCAGCGGCCGGGCCGGGCACCCCATCGGCCAGGATGCCCTGTAGTGCCGACCATCGAGGGTCGGCGTTCTCGTGCTGATGACCCGGGTCGTCCGCGAGCAGCGCCCCACATTCGGAACACAACCCCGGGCAGTCCTCCCGGCACACCGGCTGGAACGGCAGTGCGAGCACTACCGCATCCCGCAACGCAGGCTCAAGGTTGATCAGATCTTCCTCGACCAAGCGCACGTCTTCATCATCATCCTCAGCCACCTGGTTCTCTGGGTAGCTGAAAAGCTCCGCGATCGAGGTCTCCAGCGACAGCCTGACCTCTTCGAGGCAGCGGATGCACTCACCCACGGCCACACCCGAGACCGCGCCGCTGACCAGTACCCCTTCCATCACCGCTTCAAGCCGCAACTTCAGCTCGAGATCGGCGCCTTCGGGGATACTGATGATCTCCGTACCCATCTCGCTCGGCGCCGGCACAGTCCGTGCGACCTTCCGCATGCTTCCCGGCCGCCGACCGAGGTCTCGAGTGTCGAGGACATACGGTGACCGGTGATCCAGACGGATGGTGCACTCCTTGCGACGCAGTTCGAGGTGATCGATCAGCACGATCTCAAGTCCAGGACGGATCTGACAACGTGCCAGCTGGCAAGGTTACTGCAGGTTGACTCGTGGACCCAAACCGGCTCGTTCGGCCTCGGCCCGCTCCATTGCGGCGACATCGACCACACGGCGCTCGCGCTGCGCACCGACGCCGACCGGCTGACGCTCAGGCGCCGATTCCCAGGCCTGGTCGGCCTCCGCGCCAGACTGGGAGTCACCACGGTCATTCGCCTCGTCCACCCGGCCGTCGTACACCTCGACCTCGACGTACTCGGCGACATACTCCTGCGCGTACTGAACTGCCTCGCCCGCCTCGGCATACTGGCTGTCCTCGGCGTAGTGGCCTTCGGCGTATGGGCCGCCTTCGGCGTACTGGCCGTCCTCGGCGTACTGGCCTTCGGCGTCGACGTACTCGACGTCACCCGGCTCCTCGAGCTCGCCATGGGCGTCGGTGCCATGCGCCTGCAGGGTGTCCAGCGAGGCCAGGTCGCTTCGCTCGCGCAACCGGTCACGGCCCCGCCGGACCTGGGCCATGGTTTTTTCCAGATCGTCCTCGAAGATCGCCAGGCGGCGATCGCAGTAGTCGTCCGCCTCACGCAGCAGCCGGGCCGCTTCGGTGCGGGCGGCGTCCAAAATCTGTTCCGACCTGCCCCGCGCGGTGGCGACGAGAGCGCTGTCCTTGATCATCTCGTCGGCCCGGGCCCGGGCAGCGGCCAGCACCTGTTCGGCCTCGGCCTCGGCCCGGTTAATCACATCTTGATGTGCGACAAGCAGGGCAGCTGCCTCATCCAGCTCCACCGGGAGTTCGGCTCGGGCTCGCTCCACGAGGGAGAGCATCTCGGCCCGGTTAACCAAGCAGGATGCCGACAGCGGGAAAGATGAGGCCCGCTCGACCGTGGCACCCATGACGTCCAATGTACGGCGCAGGCTCACCCACGACCTCCAGCCACTAAAGGGTCTCTTCGGTCTCAGTGTGGCGAACCCGTCCGACTCGTTCCAGGAGGCGCGCCAGAACACCGTCCGGGACAAGTCCAGATACGTCCCCTCCGTGCGTGACGACTTCCTTGATCAGACTGCTGGAAACGTGCTCATACCGGGGTTCGCCGGGCAGAAACACCGTCTCCAGGCCGGTCAGATGCCGATTCATCAACGCCATCGGCAATTCGTAGGCGAAGTCTGTGCCGCTGCGTAACCCCTTGACCACAGAAACGGCACCTACCTCGCGGCAGAAGTCAACGAGCAGACCGCCCTTCACCGCATTGACGAAGACACCTTCGACGTCACCGAGCGCCTCGTTCAGCATCTCCAAGCGGTCGTCGAGGGTGAACATCGACTGTTTCGACGGGTTGGTCAGCACCGCGACGACGACCTCGTCGAACAGTCCCCCGGCGCGGCGAATCACATCGACATGGCCATTCGTCACGGGATCGAAACTGCCCGGGCAGACGCAGCGGGAGGCGGTCATGGGTCTGAAGTTACCCGACCCCTCCGACACTTCCCGGATTCCATTCCGCCTGCCAAATCGAGGTCTCTCCGTAACGACGGATCGCCTGCCGAACCATCCCGGCCGGCCACTGCGGTTCCAGCGACCGGGAACTGCGCTCCACCAGGATCACCGCTGCCGGCTGCAGCCACTGCCGCTCGATCAAAGTGGTGAGCATCTCGGTCACCTCATCCTGGGCCATCACATACGGCGGATCGGCGAACACGAGGGACGACGCCTGCCGGGCCGGCCGGGCGAGATAGCGCTGCACGGTGGAGAGAATCACCGTCACCCGGGGAAATCCGAGCGAGCTGACGTTCTGCCGGGCCGCGTCCACCGCCAGCCGGGAGGCGTCCACCATCACCACCGAGGCGGCCCCTCGACTGGCCGCCTCCAGCCCCAGCGCGCCGGAACCGCAATACAGGTCGAGCACCGTGGCACCGGGAATCAGCCCTCGCGCATCAAGTGCGTTGAACAGCCCTTCGCGAACCCGATCACTGGTCGGCCGAGTCAGGTCGCCCTTGGGGACGACGAGCCGGCGGCCGCCGGCGTCACCGGCCACGATCCGGGTCACGGGTCACTCCTTTTGATCGTGTGGCTCGTCAGGGTTTAACAGTCTCGTTCACGCTCGGTCCAGGAACTTGATCTGGTCGTCGTCCAACCAGGATTTCATCGCCGCTGCCAGCGCCGGATAGTGGCGCACCCGCGGGTCATCATTGATCAGCGCCTTGGCCTGCTCGCGCGCGTCCGCGATCACCTTCTCATCCCGCAGCACCCGCAGGAGCTTCAGCGAGGACTTGCCCCCGGACTGCTTGGTCCCGAGCACATCACCTTCCCGGCGTTGATCCAGGTCCAGTTTCGCCAGGATGAACCCGTCCCGGGTTTGCGCCACCGACGCCAACCGTTCCGCGGTCAGGCCGTCGAGAACCTCGGTGACCAGCAGGCACAGCCCGGGAGCGCGGCCTCGACCAACCCGACCGCGCAGTTGGTGCAGTTGGGAGACGCCGAACCGATCGGCGTCCAGAATCGCCATCACCGTCGCATTGGGGACGTCGACCCCGACCTCGATCACCGTGGTGGCGACCAGCACGTTCACCTCGCCGGCGGCGAACCGGCGCATCACGTCCTCCCGCTCGTCGGTGGCCATCCGACCGTGCAGGCACTCGATCACCAGGCCTTTCAGCGTCGGGAGCTCGCGCAGCGCTTCCAGGACGTCCAGCACGGCGGCGGCCTGGCGCTTGGTTCCGGCCCCCTCGTCCTCGAACTCGAGGTAGAGCTCGCCGTTGTCCTCGACGTCCACGTCTTTCGTGTTGTTCTTGCCGTTCTTGCTGCCCTTGGCCGGCTTGGACAGGTCCTCGTCCTTGTCCCCGATCCGCGGACAGACCACGTACGTCTGGTGCCCGGCGGCGGCTTCCTCGGCGATCCGCTGCCAGGTGCGTTCCATCCAGCGCGCGTCTTGGGCCTTCACCACATGGGTAGCGATCTCGGTGCGCCCGGCCGGCAGCTCCGACAGGGTGGAGATCTCCAGGTCGCCGAAGACCGTCATCGCCACCGTCCGGGGGATCGGCGTCGCCGTCATCACCAGCAGATGCGGTGTTCGGATTCCCTTGTCCCGCAAAGCATCTCGTTGCTCGACTCCAAATCGGTGCTGCTCATCGACGACGATCAACCCGAGATTGGCGAACTGGACCTTGTCTTCGAGCAGGGCGTGGGTGCCGACGACGATCCCGGCCTCTCCGGAAGCGGCATCCAGCATGGCCTTGCGCCGGGCGGCGGTCGACATCGATCCGGTCAGCAGCGCCACCCGGGTGCCGCGGGCGTCACCGCCGAGCATCCCGGCCGCGGCCAGGTCCCCGAGCATCGCGGTGATCGAGCGGTGATGCTGGGCGGCCAGCACCTCGGTGGGCGCCAGCAGCGCGGCCTGCCCACCGCCGTCCACCACGGTCAGCATCGCCCGCAACGCCACGAGCGTCTTGCCGGAGCCGACCTCGCCCTGCAGCAGCCGGTGCATCGGATGCGGCTGCGCCAGGTCGTCGGCGATCTCGGCGCCGACCTCCTTCTGCCCCGCGGTCAGGGTGAACGGCAGCCGGGCGTCGAGGGCGTCCACCAGCCCGCCGTCAATTTCCGGGTACGGCGTGGCAAGCTGATCGTGATGCATGGTCCGACGCCAGAGCAGTACCGCTTGCAGGACGAATGCCTCCTCCCAGACCAGCCGGCGCTTCGCCTTGTACATCTGCTCCATGTCACCGGGGCGGTGGATCTGCTCAAACGCCGAGCGCAGATCGATCAGGCCTTTGCGCAGCCGGATCTTGTTCGGGATCGGGTCCACGACGTCGCCGAGGGTGTCCAGCACCACCTTCATCGAGTCCTGGATCATGGTGGAGTCGATCTTGGCGGTGGCCGGGTAGACCGGGTAAGGCCTCTCCAGCACCTCCTCGACCTCGTCCGGGTCGACCGTCGCTTCGCGCTTCAGCAGTTCATAGCGCGGTTGGGTGAGCTGCTTCTTGTTGCGGAAAGAGGAGACCTTGCCGCTGAACAGCGCCCGGGTACCCGGCGTCAACTCCTTCTTGGTCTTGAAGATGTTGGCGAAGAAGGTCAGGTCGAGCTCGCCGCGCCCGTCCGTCACCACGACGTTCATGATCTGTGCGCGCTTGGTGGCCATTTGCCGTACGTGTACGGTTTTCACCTCGGCGACCAGGCTGACCGACTCGTCCATCGGCAGCGACGAGATGTCCGTCAGCTCGCCGAGCTCCAGGTACCGGCGGGGGTAATGCCGCAGCAGATCCCCGGTGGTTTCCAGCTTCAGACCGCTCAGCAGGCTCTTCGCCGTCCGCGGACCCAGCACCTTGGTCAGCGGCTCTTCCATCCGATCCGGCTGTGTTCCCGTCACGTCAGCGTCCCCGTCACCTTCGGTGCACCGTTGCGGGCTGAGTGCTGGATAGCGCTCATGCCGTACTCTCACCTTGCGGTGGGAGGGTCGCGGTCTGACCCGCAGCTGCGGTGCCGGGTTGACGTTTCACAGCCACCTGCCGCGCTGGCCCGGTCTGCTCACCAGTCGACAGGGCCGCCAGGGTGGTGATCCCCAGATCGACCCCGACCACCGCGTCCGGGTCGGTCGGGGCCGGGCGGGTGATTCCGGTCTCGACGGTGAACGCGGCGAACCAGCGGCCCCGCTCGAACCGGACACTCACCCCCAGCACCCGCGCGGTCCCGGCGGCCACCAGATCAGCCAGGCGGGCGCCGTCCTCGAAGAGTTTGACCCGCCCGATCCGCGGCAGCACCGCATGCCGGGCCTCACACCGGATCGCCCCGGTCGTGAACCGAATCGACCGGCGGGCCTTCCCTTTCCGCTTGAACCGGGGAAACCCGACCGGTTTGCCTTTCCGCGTGCCCTTGCGGGAATCCCCCCAGTTCTTCAACCCCTGCGCGAGCTGGTCCAGGCCGGTGTTAAACGCCTCCTTACTG
>JANNPJ010000186.1:0-5229 GCA_031400005.1 Kineosporiaceae bacterium
CAGTAAGGAGGCGTTTAACACCGGCCTGGACCAGCTCGCGCAGGGGTTGAAGAACTGGGGGGATTCCCGCAAGGGCACGCGGAAAGGCAAACCGGTCGGGTTTCCCCGGTTCAAGCGGAAAGGGAAGGCCCGCCGGTCGATCCGGTTCACGACCGGGGCGATCCGGTGTGAGGCCCGGCATGCGGTGCTGCCGCGGATCGGGCGGGTCAAACTCCATGAGGACGGCGGACGTCTGGCTGATCTGGTAGCCGCCGGGACTGCCCGGGTGCTGGGGGTGAGTGTCCGGTTCGAGCGGGGCCGCTGGTTCGCCGCGTTCACCGTCGAGGCTGAGATCACCCGCCCCGCCGCGGCTGAGCCGGACGCGGTGGTCGGGGTCGACCTGGGAATCAGCACCCTGGCGGTGTTGTCGACCGGGGAGCAGATCCCCAACCCCCGCCACCTGAACCGGGCGCTACGGAAGGTCCGGCGCCTGTCGCTGGTTCTGTCGCGGCGGCGGGGCTCGGACCGGCGGACCAAGGCGGTGCCGTCGAACCGGTGGGTCCGTGCGTCCCAGAGGTTGGCCCGCGCCCAGGGCCGGGTCGCTGACCAGCGCCGTGATGGCCTGCACAAGGCGACCACCGACTTGACGGCCCGGTTCGGGACGGTGGTGGTGGTGGAGGACCTGAACGTGGCCGGGATGCTCACCAACCACCGCCTGGCCCGACACCTCGCCGACGCCTCGTTCGGTGAATTCCGCCGTCAGGTGCAATACAAGGCCACCTGGCGCGGTGGCCGCGTGATCGTCGCGGACCGCTGGTTTGCTTCCAGCAAGAAATGTTCGGGATGTGGGGTAGTGAAAGCCAAGCTGGCCCTGTCCGAACGCACCTACCACTGCGAGAAATGCGGGCTGGTCCTGGACCGGGACATCAACGCCGCCCGTAACCTCGCCGCGTACGGCCAGCAGCAGATCGCCGCCAGTGGGGCGGAGATCCAAAACGGACGTGGAGCCGACCAGAAGACCGGGCCAGCCCGGCAGGTGGCACTGAAACGTCAACCCGGCACCGCACCCGCGGGTCAGACCGGGACCCTCCCACCGCAAGGTGTGAGTACGGCATGAGCGATAACCAGCGCTCATGCCGTAACGGAAAGTTCGGGAAATACCGCGGGAAGCGACGGGCCGCTACCGTCCTGTAGGTGCCCCCATCCGATTCGCAGGACCCTGCTGCGCGCTCGCTTCGCCCGGTGCAGCGGACGGCTGCCTACGTGATCGTCACCGACTGCGACGGTGGTGTGCTGCTGGTCCGTGCCTCCGCGCGGTCCGATGTTCGCGGCCGCTGGTACCTGCCCGGCGGTGGACTGGGGCACGGTGAGCATCCCCGCGTGGGCGCGCTGCGGGAACTGCTTGAGGAAACCGGACTGCGCGCCACTGCGGCCACCCCCAGGGAAGCCACTGCGGACGTCATCGATCTTCCGCACCGCGGCGTCAGCGTGCACACCCTGCGGCTGATCTATGACGTCCGGTTCGCCGACCTGGTCACCGAGGGCTCTTCCGATAGCGGGTCGGATCTGAGGCTGCGCTCGGAGTTGAATGGCACCACCGATCTGGCCCGGTTCGTCGGCAGGGACGAACTCGCCGGATTGCCGCTGATGCCATTCGTCGCCGAACTACTCGGGCTGCCGGAGCCGGAACCGCTGCGGCCGGCACCGCCGGACCGGCCCGAACCCTTCGTGGTGGAAGGTGAACCGGAACCCCGACCGGTGGACCCGGTGCTCCTGCTGGACCCGGTACTGAAGGCCAACGACGTCGAGGTCCTCGATCGGCCGAACGAGGCCGAGGTCCCGATCATGGTTCAGCGACCGGCCGCATACGCCGTCCTGATCGATGAGACACCCATCCCGCGGCGGGGTAAGCGGATGCTGCTCACCCGGCTCGCGGAGAGTCGGACGCCCAGCCGGAAGGGCACCTGGACGTTGCCGGGGGGTGGGATCGACCACGGCGAGCACCCGCTGGTCGCCCTGGAACGTGAGGTCTACGAAGAGACCGGTCTGCCTTACACGGTCGGCCCGCTGCTGGACATCGGTAGCCGGCATTTCATCGGTCGGGCCCCGAGCGGGCGGCTGGAGGATTTCCACGGGCTGCGGTTGGTCTATGCCGGCACGGTGCCGGTCGATGTGCCACCGCAGGTGATCGAGGTGGGCGGGTCCACCGACGCGGCCGCCTGGATCCCGGTCGGCGATCTGCACCGGATCAACACCGTCCCCGCCGTCCGGGAATCGTTCGCGACCTGGACCGCGCACCGCGCCTCAGAGCCAGCCACAGAGTCAGAGCCAGCCGCAGAGTCAACCGAATGAACGCCGGCCCCCGCACGGTGATCGACCAGCCGGCGGCTCTGCTGCTCGCGGCGGCAGCGCAGGTCCCCGCGAGCGATGACCTGCACCGCTGGCGGGACGACGCCGTCGAGCATGCGGTGAATCTGGCGTGGGAAGCCGGTGACCTGACCGTGGTCGGGGCGCTGGCCGCGGGGTACGACGCGCTGCTGCTGCAGGCTCCCGTCGTCGAGGGCGGACGGCTTCGGCTGCGCCCGGTCGGCAACGCCGAACGCCGGCATCGGGGGGCCTTCAGCACGCCTCCGGTCTATGCCACCGCACTTGCCACCCGGGCGCTTCGCGGGTGGGACGCCGATCGGCTCGCCGACCGCACTCCGAGCGTGGTCGACCCCTCGTGCGGTGCGGGGGCGCTGCTACGCGCGGTCCTGGCTCATCTGCTGGCCACCGGTTTGCCGGGGGACCGGGTGGTCGAGGCGCTGCACGGGGTGGACGCCGACCCGATTGCCGTCCTGCTCTGTCGGGCCGCACTCGCCGCCGACCTCACCCTGGCCGGTCATCCGTGTCGACCGGAGCAGTTGGCCGACCGCATCGTCGCCGGCGACGCGCTGCTGGGCGCGACTCCGTTACGTCCGGCGGCCGGGCCGGGAGTGACCTGGCACGAGCTGTTCCCCGAGGTTCTGGCCCGCCCCGGCGCCGCCATCGAGCCGGTCACGGGCTGGCAGGGCGGGTTCGACGCCGTGGTCGCGAACCCACCCTGGGAGCGGCTCAAGGTGCACGCCAGGGATTGGGACGGCGCACCGCCACCGGGTTTGCGGGTCGGCCGGGCGAGTGCGGCGCGGGGTCTGCGGCACGTCGGGCGGCATCCGCTGACCGGTGCCGGGGAACTGAACGCCTACCTGCCGTTCGTCGAGACCTGCTGGCGGTTGCTCGCTCCAGACGGCCGGGCGGCGTTGCTGGTCCCGGCCGGTATCGCCTCCGACCGGTCGGCCGCTCGCTTGCTGGAAGGGCTGACCGGGGCCGGATCGCTTGATCGAATGCATTTGATCGATCCGGTCGCGCCGATCTTCGTCGGCGTCAGCGGTCGGATCGGCGTCGCCGTCGTCGAACTGGTCGGCGGGCCCCAGACGCGGGAACAGGCGCGGGAACAGGTGCGGGTCGATCAGCCGCTCGTCCGGGTCGCTGAGGTGGCGGTCGGGTTGGCCGGGCCGAACGATCCGCCCGGCGAACGCGCCTGGGCGTTGACCGCGGGACTGCTGCGGGTACTCAACCCGAATACCGGAACCGCGCCGCTGTTCGGCTCGGCGACGGATGCCCGGATCGTCACCGCCGTCCACCGCCGGGTGCCGGTACTGCTGCGCCGCGACCCGATCTCTACCGTGGTGCAGGACGACGCCTGGAAGTTGCGGCTGATCACGCCGTTTCACATGACCCGGGACGCGCCGCAGTTCCGGTTGGCGCCAGGTTATGGGTTGCTGCCGCTCTGGGAAGCCAAGCATTGCGGGCTGCTCGATCCGTACGGTGGTGGGACGGCGCAGCCGCGGTACTGGATCCGCGAGGACCTGGTCCGCGAGCGCTACGGACCGCTGTGTGAGCGTGGCTGGCTGGCCGGGTACCGGAACGTCTCGACGACTGCCGGGGCCCGCACCTTGCTGCCGGCACCGCTGCCGGTGGCCGGAGTGGGGAACTCGTTGCCGCTGATCTCGGCGGACCGGTTGCCGCTGTTGCTGGCGGCGCTGTCCACGTTGCCGATCGACTATCTGGTGCGGCAGAAGCATGCCGGGGCCAACGTCAACTTCTTCAAGCTGGAGCAGGTTCCGGTGCCGCCGCCGGCCGACTATGACCGGCCGTCGCCCTGGGGACCAGGCACGATCTCGGACTGGGTGCTGGCCCGGTTCGCCCGGGCTGTCGTCTGGGCTCCTAGCCTCAGCGGTCTGGCTGACGAACTGCGTCGCGACGGCGTGCCGGTGCCCGAGATTGAGGACGACGATCCGCTGTTGCGCGCGCAGGCCCGCGCCGAACTCGATGCCGCGCACGCCGTGCTGCTCGGCCTGACCCGGGACGAACTGGACCACCTGCTGACCACCTTCGGGGCGCTGCGGATCCGGGACGAGAAGCTGACCGGCCGCTTCGTCACCGCCGAGCGAGTCCTGGCCGCCTACGACCGGCTGTGCTGAGCATCGATCGGCTCCCCTGAGCATTCATCTGGTCGTTGGCGGCTAGTCACGCCGTGTCGTGCCGTTGGTCGGTTGATCTCGGTTGGCTGTCTGCGGGCGCTGACGGCGATGGTCGCCACCGGCGCAATGGAGGATTCCATGAACCGTCGAACGGTGATCACGGGGTTGGCCCTCAGCCCGATAGCGACCACCGTCCCATCCGTCCCGGCGCAGGCAGCGAGCCGACCTGCGGCTGGCGTCGTCAGCGTTCGGCGTTCCAAGCCGGGTCCGGCCGGGCCGCTGGTGATCGGTCACCGCGGCGCCAGCGGGTATCGGCCCGAGCACACCCTGGCCTCGTATGAGCTGGCGGCTCGAATGGGTGCGGACTTCATGGAACCGGACGTCGTCATCACCAAAGACGGTGTGCTGGTCTGCCGTCACGAGCCGGAGATCGGCGGGACGACGGACGTCGCCGCACATCCGGAGTTCGCAACCCGGCGCGTCACCAAGATGCTGGACGGGATTTCCGTCACCGGCTGGTGGGCCGAGGACTTCACCCTGGCCGAGCTGAACACACTCCGGGCGGTCGAGCGGCTGCCCGCGATCCGGCAGGAGAACACCCTGTACGACGGGCGGTTCGCGATCCCGACGCTGCAGCAGGTGCTCGATCTGCGCAAGGATCTGTCCCGTCGGCTCGGCCGAGAGCTCGGGGTCTACCCGGAGACCAAGCACCCGACCTACTTCCAGCAGGCCGGACTACCGCTGGAGG
>JANNPJ010000266.1:0-9935 GCA_031400005.1 Kineosporiaceae bacterium
TGCCTAGCCTCGGGGGCGGCCTACGCGACGGGCAACGTGCCGTACCAACTCGCCGCCCAGAGCCTGCAGTCTGACAAGTGGATCAAGAAGCATTGCGGTGGGGCGGCACTCGGCCGGCCGCGACCGGGATTAAGTTCTTCAACTGGATCGGCACGATGTGGAAGGGTTCGCTGACGTTCGAGGCGCCGATGGTGTGGTCGATCGGCTTCCTAGTCACCTTCCTGTTCGGTGGCCTGACCGGGATCATCCTCTCCTCGCCACCGCTGGACTTCCAGTTGCATGATTCCTATTTTGTGGTCGCGCATTTCCACTACGTGGTCTTCGGCACCGTGGTGTTCGCGATGTACGCGGGCTTCTACTTCTGGTGGCCGAAGCTGACTGGCCGAATGCTTGACGACCGGCTGGGAAAAGTGCATTTCTGGCTGACTTTCATTGGCTTCCACTCCACCTTCTTGATTCAGCATTGGCTCGGTGCCGAGGGGATGCCTCGCCGGTACGCCGATTACCTGCCGGAGGATGGCTTCACCACCTATAACCGCATCTCCTCGTTCGGAGCGCTGATTCTCGGCATCTCGATCCTGCCCTTCCTCTGGAACGTCTACCGGACGTGGAAGACCGCGCCCGTGGTGGAAGTCGATGACCCGTGGGGCTTCGGTTCCTCGCTGGAATGGGCGACGTCCTGCCCACCGCCGCGGCACAATTTCGCCTCGCTGCCGCGAATCCGTTCAGAGCGCCCAGCTTTCGATCTTCATCATCCCGAGATCGCCGCCGAGGACGGCCCGACAGAGGACAAGGGCCTGCTCGATCAGGCCTTTGGTGAACCCCAGATGGAGCAGCGCGGAAAGGATCTCAACCCTGACCATCCGGCCGAGGGAGCGGGGAACCAGGGCGTCGAGGAGTGACAGTGGTACCGCGGCAACCCCCACCTCCGGCGTCCAGGAATTCGGCGACCTGCGCCGGGGGGACTCCATCTCACTCTGACTCACGTCACCATCGGTCGCCTACTCGGTCGCCGGCTCAGCGCCTACGATGCGGCCATGCAGATCATCGTTTTCCTCCTGGTCCTTTGGCTGGTCATCTCCGTCCTCGGCTTCCTGATCAAGGGCTTGTTCTGGCTCGCGATCATCGGCCTGGTGCTGTTCGTGCTGACCGGTGCAATGGGGCTGCGTCGCAATCGCTGACCGCAGCCGTCGTCACAATGTTCACATTTGACCCATTAGACACCCCTTTTCCCAGTCGTACCACTTCCGGCACAGTGGCTTTCGCTTTCTGACCCAATTCCCACACGAGGTCGGGTGAACGGTGACAGATTGGTCACCGTCCATGACTCGCGTCAGTGGGGAGAGCTCGGGTTGTGACGGTGTCCAGACGATCGAACGGGCGGCCTCAGTGACGTTCCGCTTCTCTCTGGTCGCTGGCGTGCTGACGTTATGTGCACTGATCGATGTCGTCGCCGCATTCCGGGTGTGGCGTCGTCGGCTGGCGATCGGCAGGGTCAGCCTCACGCTGCTCCTCTTCGCCGCGGCCGTCTGGTGCGCCACCTACGCCATGGAACTGATCACGGTGGGCCGGGCGAGCCGTGAGTTCTGGGGATCGCTCGAGTTCCTCGGGACGACCCTCCTGGCGCCGGCCTGGCTGATGTTCGTCCTGGAATACCTTGGCCGCCGGGATCGATTGACTCGCTGGCTCGCCGTCGCTCTGGCGATCGAGCCGTTGGCCGTGTTCGCCGTCCTGGTGAATCCCCGAACTCACGACCTGATCCGCCACTTCGGGCCAGGACCGGTCGCCCCCGTGCCGGTGGTCGAGGTCGGGGTGCTCTATTGGGTGCACTTCGCCTACGTCAACGCGCTGGTCATCGCTGGTACCGCGCTGTTGACCGTCCGGCTGCTCCGGGTCTCCTCGCTCTACCGCCGACAGAGCTTCATCCTGCTGGCCGCCGTCATCTTTCCGCTGCTCGGCAACCTCGCCTCAAGCCTGCAATTACCGCTTGCAGACAAGTACGACCCCACCCCGATCGCGGTCTCCGTGGGCGCGTTGGTCCTGGTCTGGGGTGCTTTCCGGTACCGGCTCCTGGATCTGATTCCGGTGGCCCGAGGAGCGGCTTTCGACTGGATCCTGGATCCGATCCTCGTGGTCGACGCCTATGGCCGAGTGGTGGACCGCAATCCGGCCGCAGTCCGAGTCCTCGGCAGCGGTGCCTATGTGGGGACATTGATCCAGAACCTCTTGAAAGAGCACATCGTGTTGCTTGATGCGACCGCATCGGGTGCCGAGCTGAGGCTGGAGACCGAGACCGGCACGTTCGACTTCGAGATTGTGATGTCACCTCTCGATGACCATCGTGGACGCCGGGCCGGCCAGCTCGTGCAGCTGAGGGATATCACCGCCCGAAAGCAGGCCGAGCGGCGGATGCGATGGCTGGCCGACTTCGACCAGCTCACCCACCTGCCAAACCGCCGTTACCTGGTCGAACAGCTGGATCGAGCGATCGCCAAGGCGCGCCGCGAGGGTGGCTGGACCGCCTTGGTGATCATCGATCTGGATCGGTTCAAGGTCATCAACGACAGCCTGGGGCATCCGATCGGTGATCAGGTGCTGGCGTGTGTCGGGCAGCGGTTGCACTGGGGCCGACCCGCCGGTGGGACTGCGGCTCGGCTCAGCGGTGACGAGTTTGCGCTGGTCTTGCCGGGCCTTGGGGGAGAGGGCGCCGCCCTGGTGGGGCGGGGGATACTGGCTACCCTTGCCGAACCGATGCAACTCGGCGAGCACGAGGTGATCGTTACCGCGAGCGCCGGGGTGGCGGTGTGGCCCGACGACGGCGTCACTAGTGAGGACCTGTTCAGCCGGGCCGATGCCGCGCTGTACCGGGCGAAAGGTCGCGGCCGTAACCGCACCGAGCACAGCGACCTGGTGATCGACGCCGGAGCGGCTCGCCGCCGGGAACTCGGCGTCGACCTGTGGCACGCCCTGCGTCGAGAGGAGCTGTTCTTGCAGTTCCAGCCGCTGGTAGAGCTGCGCACGCAGGAGGTGGGCGGGGTGGAGGCGCTGGTCCGCTGGCAGCATCCTCGACACGGTGTGCTGCAACCCTCGGCGTTTCTGCCGATTGCCGAGGAGGCCGGGCTGGCCATCGACCTCGACCGCTGGGTCCTCGTCGAGGCCTGTCGGCAGGCCCAACGCTGGGCGCTGGACGGACGCGCGATGCCGATCAACGTCAACGTCTCGGCCGAGATGATGCGCCCCGGCCGTGGATCGCTCGGCACCGAGGTGGTGGACGCGCTAGACCAGAGCGGCCTGGCACCGCACCTGCTGATCGTGGAGATCAACGAGCTGACGATCATTGAGGACGCCGAGGGCGCCAGTGCCGAGCTTCAGCGCGTACGTTCGCTCGGCGTCCGTCTCGCCCTCGATGACTTCGGTGCCGGGCACACCTCGCTGACCCACCTGCGCCGACTCCCGATCGGTGTACTGAAGATCGACAAGAGCCTGATCTCGAACCTCGCGGAGAGCGCCGAGGACCGGCGGATCCTCGGCGCAGTCACCGCGCTTGCGCAGATCCTGGACCTGACCGTGATCGCCGAAGGCATCGAATCAGCGGCCCAGGCCGACCTGGTGCTGGCTGCCGGCTGCCAGGTCGGCCAGGGATTCCTGTACTCCGCTCCGCTGTTCGCGGCCGAGATCGACGTGCTGTTCGGCCAACCGTTGCTCGCCGACCGAGTCGGGACCGAAATGCCCCTAGCGGTATGGAGATAGCGTCGTCCTATTGGTCCTTCTGCTGGTCCTTCTGGTCCTTCTGGACGTTCGGCTGGGCCTCACCTTCTGCTGGCTGACTGCCGCTCTCGGTCGGGCTGCCGGTCGGCTGGCTGCCGCTCTCGGTCCGGACATCCGGAGACGACTTGTCGAAGGCTTTCCGTACCTCGTCCGAGACCTCCCGGAACGTGACGTCGAGGGCGGTGATGAGCGAACGCCCAACCTGCTTGACGTCCTGCCGAACGGCTTCATCCTTGGCCGCCGTCCCGACAGCGTCGAACGCGTCCTGAATCGCGCTTCCCAGGCGCTTGATCGCTTCCTCAGTCTGCGCGCGGGCCTGCTCGCCGTCCGCCGCCCGCTGCTTCTCGAAGTGGGACCCGAGTTTCGATCCCAGTGCCGTCAATTGTTCGCCCGTTTCGTTCCAGGCCGATTTCGCGTCTGTCATGTTCTATGTCTACCTCCTCGCTGCCCGCGTCTCCAGGCGGGTTGCCTCAAGCCACCGGCTGCAGGTGGGACTCCAGTGCGCGCATGATCACGGCTCGCGGCTTGGCGCCGACTAGTTGGGTGACGATCTGGCCGTCGACGAACAGGGCCAGCGTCGGCATCGACAGGACCGCGTAGTTCAACGTCGTGACGGGGTTGGCGTCGACATCGAGAGACACCACTTTCAGCCGGCCGGCCTGTTCGGTGGCGATCTGCTCCAGAACCGGCTCGACCATCTTGCAGGGAGGGCACCAGTCGGCGGTGAAATCCACCAGGACGGGCGTGGAACTGGCCAGGACATCGGTGCCGAAGGTGGAATCAGTGGTCAGGTTGAGAGACATGCCTTCTCCAGGTGAGGACGTGAATAGGGGTTGTGGCTACGCCGGTTAGCGGTTGACCTCGGCGATCAACCGGCCCTGCGGCTCGGCCTGCTGGCCGCATTCGCACAGCATCTTGACCGTGACTCGGCCCCCGCAGCCGCTATGGCGATAGACAATCTCGGGCACCAGATTGGGGGCGAGATGGCGCTCGCCCCAGTCCGACAGTGCCGACAGCACCGGAAGCAGATCGAACCCGGCGTCGGTCAGCGTGTACTCCACCCGAGCCCGGGCTCCGGGAATCCGGTAGGGGCGAGTGGCGAGGATGCCCGCCGTCGTCAGGCGCTGGAGGCGATCCGAGAGCACCCCGCGTGGCATCCCGGTCGCCGTCAGGATCTCATCGAAACGCCGCAGCCCGAGGGCTACTTCGCGGACGACAAGCAGTGCCCATCGATCGCCCACCACGTCCAGAACGTCCGCTACACAGTCAGCCACAGTCCTGAGTCTAGACTAAGAACTCAGCTAGAGGAGCCGCTCGACGCGAAGAACTTTCATTGAGCGGGAGTAGTCAGCCGGGCTGCGGGTACAAATGTGATGATGCCGGTCTGTTCGTGAGTCAGCGCCGACTCCGTCAGCCGTTTCATCATCACAACCGAAGTGGGCGCCATGACAACTTTTCTCGAGGCATACCGCAGTCAGGCGGAGAAGTACGACGCTCGTACCAGCGCCTTCCAGCACTGGCGCGAACTCGTCGTCGACGAACTTGAGGTTGGGCCGGGTGATACCGTTTTCGATGTCGGTTGCGGTACCGGTCTGTGCCTGTCCAAGCTTCGCGAGAAGGTGGGTTCCACCGGCACCGTCGTGGGAATCGACGAATCGGCGGAGATGATCGCACTGGCCCGTCGCCGAGCCAACGAAAATGGCTGGGCTAACGTGGATTTGATCGCTGCGCCGGTGCATGACGCGCCGCTGGACAGGGAAGCGGACGCCGCGATCTTCTGCGCGGTCCACGACATCATTCAGTCGATGCCAGCGCTGGAGAACATCTTTGACCACCTGCGTGACGGTGCATCGGTAGCTGCGGGCGGCGGGAAGTGGCCTTCTGCCTGGTTGTGGCCGCTCGGGTTGTGGGTGGGCGCGCTGCACGCGCCGTTCGTGCGCGACTTCAGCGGTTTCGACATGCCCTGGCAGCGGTTGACGCCGTTCGTCCCGGACCTGAGCGTTCGTGAGATCGCCGCCGGCACCGGATACCTGGCGACCGGCCACGCAAAGCGAGCCTGATCGACGTCCTCGAGGACGGCCCTGATCGTCCTCCTCGAGGATGGCGCAATCCGAGGGGTGTTGGTCATTGACGCCAGCTCCGGCTGGTCACCAGCATGGAGTCGTGTCCTCACCCCGCCAGGTTGTCCTGGTCGTCTTCGATCAGTTGCATCCGCTTGACCTGGTCGGACCCTACGAGGTCTTCGCGGGAGCCAACGCGCACGAGGAGTCCTCGGGGCGGCCACCGCCGTACGAGCTCGCGGTCGTCGCGGCCACGCCTGGAGCCGTGCGCTCGCGCAGCGGGCTCTCGATCACGGCAGAGCACCCGCTGCCCGCGACTGCGGTAGATACGATCGTGGTCGTCGGTGGCACCGGTAGCCGGGCTGCCCGCAACGACGAGGCGCTGGTGAACTGGCTACGTCATGCCTCCCCGCAGGCCAGGCGCACCTGCTCGGTGTGCACGGGTGCCTTTGTCCTGGCCGCCGCGGGTCTGCTCGACGGTCGCCGGGCGACCACGCACTGGGCCAGCGCCGCGGAGCTAGCCCGCGATTATCCGGCCGTCGAGGTCGACCCGGACCCGCTGTTCATCAACGACGGGCCGATGTGGACGTCGGCGGGGGTTACCGCCGGCATTGACCTGGCGCTGGCGCTGGTGGAAGCCGACCTGGGATCGGCCGTCGCCCAGACCGTGGCTCGCTGGCTGGTGCTGTTCCTGCGGCGTTCAGGTGGTCAGTCGCAGTTCGCCGGTGAGGTCTGGAGAGATCCACCCGAACGTGAAGCGCTCCGCGATGTGATTCGTTACATCCATGCTGAACCGGCGGCTGACCTGCGCCTGCCGGTGCTGGCCGAGCGGGCGATGATGAGTGTGCGGCACCTGCAGCGCACCTTCACCCAGGAACTCGGCGAACCACCGGCCGGGTACATCAGCCGCGTCCGGGTCGACGCGGCCTGCCGAGTGCTGGAACTGGAACCAGCAACCGTCACCGACGCGGCCCGGCGCAGTGGTTTCGGCACCGCCGAGGCGATGCGCCGAGCCTTCCACCGACATCTGGGCATCTCTCCGGATGCCTACCGAGACCGTTTCCGCCCTCTCATGCTGGAGAATCACCGTTGATCATCGCCGTCGTCCTGTTCCCCCGACTCACCGCGCTCGATGCGATCGGGCCGTACGAAATGCTGCAACGCCTGCCCGACACCACGCTCACCTTCGTCGGCCATGAACGAGGGGAGATCCGCACCGAGAATGGCTTCCTGGGCCTGACCGTCGATCAAACCTTCGCCGAGGTCACCAATCCGGACGTCATCGTGGTTCCTGGTGGGATCGGCAGCCGGGCGCTGCTCACCGATGAAACGCTGCTCAACTGGCTACGGACGGCACATACCACCAGCCGGTTCACCACCTCGGTCTGTACCGGCTCGCTGCTGCTGGCCGCGGCCGGTCTGCTGGATGGATTGACGGCGACCACGCACTGGGGCGCCCGGGACACCCTGGCCGGGCTGGGCGCGATCCCGATGCCGGACCGCGTCGTCGAGCACCTGGAACAGCGGATTGTCACCGCGGCCGGCGTCTCCTCCGGCATCGACATGGCCCTGCGGCTGGCCGAATTGCTGACCGACGAGGTCACGGCCAAGGCCCAGCAGCTGATGCTGGAGTACGATCCGCAGCCGCCGTTCGACGCGGGTAGCCCCGAAAAGGCCGGTCCCGCAGTGCTGGCGCGCGTCCGGGAACTCGCCCTGACCAAGGACTAACGGCGCTTTACCCGCGGTCAACCGGGCCACCCTCCATCGATCCAGGCCGCCAGCACTAACTGCGCCGCGATCATGCACGTTTTCTCGCTTCGCTGACCGGGTTGCGGGCAACCGTGCATGATCGCGGCAGGGTTGCAGGGCGCTGATCGCCAGTTGTGCCCGCGACACGATGGTCGCCGGCGATACTCCCGCCAGCTACCGCAGATACCCTTATTGATCTTCGTTCGGGTGGCTACCGGGAGCATGGCTTGAGCATGAGCGGAGCATCGGCGTCGCTCTCGTCAGGCGCCTTGGCTCAGCGGCATTGATGATCACCGTGGGTTTAGCTTGGCGGCGGCGGTGGTCGCCAATGCGTTCGCCCCGATCACGATTCCGATCCCGGCCCATTCCCGCGGGTTGAGTACCTGGTCGAGCAGGACGATCACGGCCAGGGCGGCGAGCACCGGGTTCACGCTCATGAACAGTCCGAAGAACGCCGCCGGGACGCGGCGCAGCACCGTGAGGTCCAGGGCGTACGGAACGACCGAACACAGCACTCCGGCACAGGTGGCGTAGCCCAGAGCGGCGGCGGTGAACTTGCCCTGGACGGCGATCACGATGATCACCGGCAGGAACATCAGGACGGAGACGAACGCCGCCGCCGCGGGTGCCTGCAGTCCCGGCAGGCGCGTGCCGACCAGTCGGTTCAGCAGGATGTACGCCGCCCAGCCGGCGGCACCCAGGAGGCCGAACCCGACGCCGAGGTAGTCACTGGTCGGGCCTGGAAGCACCAGGACGACAACGCCGACGCCAGCACCGACCGCGCAGAGCGCGTCCAGCCGGGTGCGCGATCCGGCGAGCGCGACCGCGAGTGGGCCGAGAACCTCCAGGGTCACGGCCAGACCGAGCCCGATCCGGTCCACGGCGAGGTACAGGCCGAGGTTCATCACGGCGAAGACGAGGCCGAGCAGTAGCGTCGGCCACCACTGCCGCCAGGTGAACCGGTGCAGCGGCGGGCGGGCGATCGGCAGCAGCACCAGGGCAGCCACCACTTGCCGCACGGCCACCACGCCGACCGGGCCGATGGTGGGGAAGGCGTGGGCGCCGAGCGCGGCGCCGACCTGGCTGCTCGTGCCGGTGCCGAGCATGGTCAGCACGGCCTTTCCCGTCGTGATCCGGCTCGGATTCACACCCTGGGATGTGGTGATTCCGGCGTTGAGCGGTAACTGTGCCGCTTTGGGCAGGACCGAGACGGGGGTTCGCGCGTTCATGTCCTTACAGTGGACGGCCGAAGTCAATGCCAGAAATGCATGATCCAGAGCAGTAATACGCTGTGGTTATGAATATCGAGCTGCGCCAGCTCCGCGCACTGGTGGCGATAGCCGACCATGGCACGTTCACCGACGCCGCGATCGAACTCGGTGTCTCGCAAGCCGCGGTATCCCGCACGATCGCCGCCCTTGAGGCCGGCCTCGGCGTCCGGCTGCTGCGCCGTACTACCCGGAACGTCGCGCCGACCGTGGCCGGGGGCCGGGTCATCGCCAGGGCCCGGCGGATTCTGTCCGAGGTCGCGGAGCTGGAACGGGTGGTCGGGGACGGCCGGGGTGAATTCCGCCTCGGCTATGCCTGGGCGGCGTTCGGGCGGCAAACCACCGCCTTGCAACGTGCCTGGGTTGCCGAACACCCTCAGGCACCAATGGTTCTCGTCCAGTGCAACACGCTCACGGCCGGACTGGCCGAGGGAATGTCCGAGATTTCGGTGGTCAGACGACCGCTTGACGCGCGCTTTGAGACGGTATTGATCGCCACCGAATCGCCGTACGCGGCCGTCGCCGCGGACGATCCCTGGGCCAAGCGCAGGTTTCTGCGAATGGCGGATTTCGCCGGTCGCACGGTGGGGATCGACAGCCGATCGGGGACGACGACGCTGGATCGTTGGGAGCCTGGTGCCGGACCGGCTGCCGCCCGCGAGACCGGGTCCGTCGACGAGTGGCTGACCCTCATCGCCGCCGGCCAGGCCGTCGGTTTGACCTCGGAGGCGACGGTCGCGCAGTACCCGCGCCCGGGCGTCGTCTACCGGCCGGTGCGCGATGCCCAGCCGATGCCGGTGTGGCTGGCCTGGTGGCGAGATGATCCTCCGGCGCTGCACCAGGCTCTGGTCCGCCTGGCCTGCGACATCCTCGGCAACGGCGGGTGACCGGGGGACGTTCGATGGCTGCTGGTCAGACCTCGCCGTGGCGGCGCAGCAGGAGCAGGGCGACCCAGCCGACCGGCACTCGCGCCCAGAAGGTGACCAACCGGTACAACAGCGCTGCCGACAAGGCGGTCGGGGCGTCGATGCCAACGGCCACGAGCCCGGCGAGCAGGGCTGCCTCGGCAGCCCCGATGCCACCGGGCACG
>JANNPJ010000268.1:0-1766 GCA_031400005.1 Kineosporiaceae bacterium
GGAGAAGCTGAGCGTCACCGACGCCCTGACCGGGCTACCCAACCGGCGCAAGCTCATGGAATGGCTGGCTGTCGAATGGGAACGGGCTCTCCGATCTGGGCAATCGATCGCAGTCGCCATGATCGACGTCGACCAGTTCAAGCTGTACAACGATCACTACGGACACCTTGCCGGTGACCAGTGCCTGCGCGTCATCGGCGCGGTTCTCCACGAGAACGTGCGGAACATGGACCTCGCTGCCCGTTACGGAGGTGAGGAGTTCACCATTATCCTCCCAGGGGCCACCTCGACCGATGCCAGCCGCGTCGCGGAGCGCGTGCGCGCGGCCCTGGCCGCCACCCGCCAACCGCATGAAATGTCTCTCCACGGCATAGTCACGATCAGCGTCGGGATCGCCAGCATCACCCCTTCGGAATCGAGCACGTTCGAGGAACTGATCCATCAGGCCGATGAGAACCTCTATTTCGCCAAACAGCACGGCCGCAACCGAGTGTCGATCGCCTCGGGTTGATCCGGGAAGCACTGGATCGCTCCGGTTACTCCGATCCATCGCCGCGCAGATCCAGCGTCGCCTCACCTAGCGACGGGTCCGGCTGGGCGAACCGGGTCAACAGTGGCAACAGCAGCGCGGCGAGGTAGCTGAGGGCGGCGCAGAGTTCCACGCATTCCTCGAGAGTCTGCTCGAGGCGCTCCACGGCGAGGCTCATCCGCGCCGGATCGAAAGAATCGGCGAGAAGCGCTGCCAGGGTGAGCGATAGGCCCAACCCGAAGAGCCCGAGTGCCGTTCGATCACCACGTAATTGACGGTAGAGAGCGGGTAAGGCGAACAACCCACCTGCCAGGACGGCAAGCAGGATGAAGTCCCCCGGTGCCATCCAATCGGCGAACGGGACTCGGATGCCACGAGGGGCGAGGACCCGGTCTCGGAGCCGTTCGTGCAAGGCGAAGCGCTCGTCCAGGGAAAGTGCGCCGAACCCCACCGCGACCAGCAGCCAGATACCTCGCTGCCGGCCGGGGGTGGCGCGCACCTCGGCAACCGGGCCACGCAGATCGATCAGGGCGGCGTGCAGCAAGGCCAGCCCGGCACACCCGAGCAGGACCACGCTCTGCAGCCACGTCATCGGGGTCGACTCGGAGGCGATCCACAGCCACCAGCGCGGGGCCCTGGCAGCGGCCAACCCCGACGGTACGACGATAGCGACCGCGGCCATGGCCAGGACGGTGCCACTGCGCCAGCGACGCAGCGGCACCGAGGCGTTCACCCTGCCTCCGCCCATCTCGAGGCGAGGATGGTCGCGATGATCTGCTCGCCCCACAGTGCCGTTCCACGCTCCAGGGCTTCATCGGTCCACCAGGCACTGTGCCCGCTCTGCAGCAGTCGCCCGGTATTCACCAGGTCCCGCCCGACACTCGGGCCGGTGCCGTCGGCCACCACGTCGTCCACGGCATACCCGCGCAACCTCCCGCGGTGGAGGGTCCGGCCGCCATCGGCGGATGCGCCGACTCGCTCACGTACGGCCTTGATCACGCCGCCCATAGCTTTCGGACCCTCGACACCAGCCGCACGGGTGGCAGCAACTTGCTCATCGACGATCGCTGACAACTGATCGTCACTGATCGCCGCAGGGAGGTAACGCTCAATCACCGCAAGCTCGGCTCGCTCCCTGGCACCCGCCGCGGCACGATCGTTCTGCTCGTAGACCTCGGCCGCCTCAACACGCTTCTTGGCCTCCGAACGCAGCACGGCCGCCGCCTGCTGATCCGTC
>JANNPJ010000272.1:0-5356 GCA_031400005.1 Kineosporiaceae bacterium
AACCTCTACAAGCACACCCAGTTGCAGGACAATTTCGGCGCAAACATGCTGGCGTTGGTCGACGGCATGCCGCGGACGCTGAGCATCGACAAGTTCGTCCGCTACTGGGTGGCCCATCAGATCGAGGTCATCGTCCGGCGAACCAGGTACCTGCTGGCCGAGGCCGAGCGGCAGGCGCACATCTACCGCGGTTACGCGAAGGCACTGGATGCCCTCGACGAGGTGATCAACCTGATCCGGGCGTCGCCGACAGTGGACGATGCTCGCAGCGGACTGATCGCGTTGCTGGATATCGACGAGGTTCAGGCCGATGCGATCCTGACGATGCAGCTGCGCCGGCTGGCGGCCCTGGAGCGGCAGAAGATCGTCGAGGAGTTGACCCGGCTGGAGATCGTGATCGCCGATCTCGAGGCGATCCTGGCTTCTCCGCCGCGGCAGCGGCAGATCGTCTCCGAGGAACTCGCCGAGATCGTGGAGAAGTACGGCGACGAGCGGCGGACCAAGATCCTGCCGTTTGACGGCGACATGAACGTGGAAGACCTCATCCCGGAGGAAGAGGTGGTCGTCACGATCACCCGCGCCGGGTACGCCAAGCGCACCCGGACCGACTCCTACCGCGCTCAACGCCGCGGTGGCAAGGGAGTCCGGGGTGCGGTGCTGCGCAGCGACGACATCGTCGAGCACTTCTTCGTCACCTCGACGCACAACTGGTTGCTGTTCTTCACCAACCTCGGCCGGGTCTACCGGGCCAAGGCCTACGAGCTGCCCGAGGGCTCGCGCGAGGCCAAAGGCCAGCACGTCGCCAACCTGATGGCGTTCCAGCCCGGCGAGGAGATCGCTCAGGTCGTCTACCTGCGCACCTACGAGGATTCCCCGTTCCTGGTGCTTGCCACCCGGGACGGCCTGGTGAAGAAGACCCGACTGACGGAGTATGACTCCAACCGGACCGGTGGCGTGATCGCGATCAACATGCGGGAGGGCGACGAACTGGTCGCTGCCCGTCTAGTCGGCGACGGTGACGACCTGCTGCTGGTTTCCCGTAAGGGGATGTCAGTGCGCTTCACCGCCGACGACACCGCGCTGCGGCCGATGGGCCGGGCCACGTCCGGCGTCACCGGGATGAAGTTCCGCGAGGGCGACGAGTTGCTCTCGATGGACGTCGTCCGTGATGTGGACGACGCCTTCGCCTTCGTCGTCACCGAGAACGGGTATGCCAAGCGGACGCCGGTGGATCAGTACCGGGTGCAGGGCCGCGGTGGCCTGGGGATCAAGGTCGCCAAGCTGACCGACGAGCGAGGTTTGCTGGTCGGAGCCATGATCGTCGGTGCCGACGACGAGGTGCTGGTGGTGATGGAGCGGGGCAAGGTGGTCCGCTCGGCGGTGTCCGGTGTGCCGGCCAAGGGTCGGGACACGATGGGTGTCGTCTTCGCCAAGCCCGACTCCGGCGATCGGATCATCGCGGTGGCGCGCAACCCCGAGGGCTCCCTGATTGACCTGGATGAGCCGGTTGACGGCGGACCTGCCGAGGCGAACGGAGCTGCGGCTGTTGCCGGGGCGAACGGATCCGCAGCTGCCGAGGCGAGTGCGTCGGCGTCGAGTGCGGCCGCTGCGAGTGCGACGGACGCCACGGAGGTAGCGTCGGCGATCCCGCCTGTGGTCCTGGAGGCTGACTCGGTGCCTGAAAGTGCAGAGGGCACCGAAGCCGGGCAAGATCTCGATACAACGACGACACCCGCCGTCACCGAGGACACTTCCGATCAAGATGCATCAGAGGACTAGAATCATCAAGCCAGGCTCGTAACGCTAGTATCAGCCGAACAGGGGGGTCCTGTGTCCTTGTTGGTCGATGCCGAGCGGGATCACGCGTGGAATCACCTGGTTCCTCGTCGGCTGCTTGAGCATGGAGGTGACACGTGAGCTCGGATAAGAGCCAGCGATCCGAGAGCACGTCTCGGCAGATCCCGGGTGGGGGAACAGTACCTATGAGCACAGACGCGTCTACAAAGGCTACGTCGAGTGCCCCGAGTGACGGTGGAACCGAGGACACGACACGTGTTCGCCCGGCTGGCGCGCGCCCGGAAAGTCCGCCGGTCAGGCCTACATCGCCCACCGTGACCACGAAGGCGACGCCTGCTGCCTCCGCTCCCGCTGGTTCGGCGCCTGCTGCGCCTGCTGGTTCGGGACGTGCCGGTTCGCCCTCCGCCGCGTCGTCGGCACCGGCGACGGCGCGTTCCACGCCCACTCCGTCTCGTTCGGCACCTTCGTCGCCGCCCCGCCCGTCGTCCGTGCCCTCGCGGTCGGCGACGCCGTCGAGCGCAGGTGCCTCTGGTGGTCGCCCGGCGCCGTCCTCGGCTGCGCCCACGTCCTCAACGTCCGCACCCGCTGCTGCCACTTCGACATCCGCGTCCTCTGCGCCCGCTTCCCCGACTGCTGCCCGAGCCTCTTCTGCTTCTGCGCCCGCCGCTTCTGCTCCTGGGCGCGCATCGTCCCCGGCATCAACTCCCTCGACGTCGGGAGCGCCCGCTGGTTCCGGAACGTCGTCCGGTTCGGGGTCGTCGTCGGGTTCCGGATCGAGCGGTGGTCGTTCCCCCGCAGCGCCGTCCAGCCCGTCGAAGCCGTCGTCATCGAGTCCTGCCCGACCGGCGTCTTCTACCTCGAGCAGCGTTCGTCCCGGCTCGGCCTTCTCGTCTGGTCCAACGATCGCCACTCCGCCCCCGTCGACGAGCACCACTGCCCCGGTCCGCGGCGCCTCTAGCCCGGCCGACGCAGCTGCTGCTCGAGCGGCCGCCAACGGTGGGACTGCCCGCACCAACACCCCCGGGCTCACCCCATCTCCGGCACCAAGTTCGCCGAGTTCCACATCGACCAACGCCCCGTCGTCCACGTCGGCTCCGAGGCCCGCCAGTGGTGCTTCGCCGAGCCCGGCTCCGGCTGGTCGTTCCAGCGCGCCCAGCTTCCGTCCGCAGGCGGCATCGCCGACCAAGCCGGCGACGGCTACTCCGCGATCGGGAAACACCTCGTCCGCGAGTGCGCCCAGCTTTGCACCGCAGAAGTCGCCATCCTCGCCGAGTGCCAAGCCGTACGACGATCAGTCGGACGCCGCCCGTCGAGCGCGGGCGGATTCTCAGGCAGCCGCGTCGTCGACTGCGGCAGCCGGCGTCGGTTCCGCGGGATACACGGCCTTCTCCGGCGGCTCCGGTGCTGGGGGTGCTGGCGCCGACGTCCGGAAGTCGCCGACCTTCGGCTCGTCCGACACCGTCGTCACCGATGCTCATCGCCCGGCGGAGACTCCTCGTCCGTCGCCGTCCACTGACGTCGACACCGACGCGGCTGCACCACGGGTGGCGCGGCTCACGGTGGCCAGCATCGACCCGTGGTCGGCGCTCAAACTGTCGTTCCTGTTGTCGGTTGCCGCTGTGATCGCCTTGGTCGTCGGCGTCGCCGTGCTGTGGATGGTGCTGGACGGGATCGGCGTCTTCAATGAGCTGAACAAGGTGCTCGGGTCGATCGGTCTGTCGAGCGAAACCGAGAAGTTCGACATCTACAAGTATGTCGGCTTCAGTAAGGTGATCTCGATCTCGATCGTCATCGGCGTCGTCAACGCGGCGTTGCTGACAGCTCTGGCTACCGTCACCACCCTGCTGTACAACCTCAGCGCCGGCCTGGTCGGCGGAGTACGAGTGACACTCTCCGACGACTGACCCCCACCGCCGTCACCGGTTCTGCCGGTGACGGTTTGGGTCGGTCGGCCATAGTGGGGTAACCTCAACCCGGTTGATCTACCTGCTTCATCGTTCGACCTGCTTCACCCGATCCACCGGGGCCTATAGCTCAGACGGTTAGAGCGCTTCCCTGATAAGGAAGAGGTCAGAGGTTCAAGTCCTCTTAGGCCCACCCTCTTGACCTGCGGAAACGCAGGAAAGGAGCCGCCCCGGAACGGTATGGCCCTAGTCCAGCCCTAGTTTGGCCCTAGTACCCGCTCCAGCAGCTCCAAGAACCACCCCAAAGCGCGAAACCCCAGGGGCCTAATCCCTGGGGTTTCGCTCGTTCTGGCCACGCAACCGTTCTACGGACCGCCTAGAACCCTCTCACGCCGCTACAGTGCCCTTTTCGGCCCTCAGGTCCTCCGCTCGACCTGCGGAAAAGTAGACCCGTGAACAGCTCCAGAGCGACCCAGCCCTAGCCCAGCCCTACTTTGGCCCTAGTACCGGCCGCCAATTCCAGGACCACCCAAAGCACGAAACCCCAGGGGTGTGATCCCTGGGGTTTCGCTCGTTCAGGTCGCGCCGTTCACATCCTGCCGACCTCTAGCACGGTCTCACGCCGCTTTGGTGCTGCCTTCGTCCTCTCCCGTGCTGCCTTCGTCCCCTTCGTCGCGGATCACGTAGAGACGGCTTACAGCCTCGTTCATAGCCCCGACGATGGACTGGCGATCTTCGGCGAACAGGTGGCCGTAGATGTTCTTGGTTGTCTCAACACGACTGTGACCCATCTGCGCCGCTACTTGCACGTCACTGGCCCCGGACGCGATCAGCAGCGACGCGCATACGTGGCGCAGCTCATGAGCCGTATAGCGGACCATGCCGTCCTCATGAGCGGCAGTGAACCCAGCGGCTAGATTCAGGTACTTACGCCACGTCGCGTAGCCCAGGAACCCGCCCCGGTCACCGTTCACGAGCCGGACGAACCCGCCGACCTTAGTGGACGACGTTCGGCCTATCGCGCCTTTCGCCACCAACCGCCGTACCGCAGGCATTGCAATATCAGGGATGCCCACCGTCCGCTCAGCCGCTCGAGTCTTGAGGTCATCTCGGACGTCCCGCCGACCGCCTGACTCGCTGGCCGTCCGGTCAATCCACATGCTCTGTGCCTCAAGGTCGACATGAGCGACTGGAACGGCAACGATCTCTTCCCAGCGAAGCCCGGTGAAGGCCATTACGAGGCAGACGTCACCAAGACCCGGCTTGAACCGGTCCAGCGCCTCAGCCTGCCGCAGAACCTGCGGAATGCTCGGAACCACCACCCGCCGACGCAGCGAGGCACCCCACCCGGTCCGCAGCTCCAGCGCCGGATTAACCGGAATGAGCCGCTCCTCACGCGCCCAGGTGAACAAGCGCCGCAGCACGCCCGCCGTTGTTCCCTTGGTTCCAGGAGATGCCGGTTTGCCGTCTTGCAAGACCAGGTCACGAATGCACGCGTTCAGGTCCGGCAGATCCAGATGCCCGATCCAGGAATTCCCCAGCGTCGGCAGCAGGTAAGCGTTAAGCACGCTTCTTTCCTTAGAGACCGAAGCTTTCGGCCGGGGGGTTCCATCGTTTTTCAGCTTGTACGCGACCAGGTAACGAGCTGCGACGTC
>JANNPJ010000289.1:0-3258 GCA_031400005.1 Kineosporiaceae bacterium
GCGCCCGATGCCTTCCTTCGACGCGAACCGCAGGCCGGCTTGGACCTGGCCGCTTCGCGTCATGGCACCGATCGGGCGCTCGTCGACGACCCGTGGCAACTTCCCGGCGAGTTTGTCATCGGCCCGGGTGGGGTCCTGGCCTACGCCCATCGCTACGGCTGGTGCGAGGACTTCCCGGACCCTCGGGTCCACGTGGCGGCGATCCGACTTGCCGGGGGTCTGTAGCGGCTTCACACCCTTCAGGTGGCGGTGGCGCAATCGATGCGGGCCTGTGCGACGGCCGACTCCAGGACACCGCCGTGCTCGGCCACCTGTCCCGGCATGGCTGCGATGCGTTCCGAGAACATTGCGAGGTCCTCCGTCCGAGCGTCGCTCGGGACGTTCTGGCTGGCGAGCTCGATCAGGCCAAGCTCACGCAGGTCGAGCGTGAATTCGCGCCAGGCCCTCCAAGCGACCACAGCGCAGTCGGGCGGTCCGTGCTCGCGCAACCACTGCTCCTCCTCCCGTTGTAGCAGATCCAGCGCCGTGGACAGGCGCGTCGAATCGTCCGTGGTGGCGAGCAGGCCGCTGGCTCGCTCGATCGTGACCGGGATTCGAGCCTCGAACTCGCCCAGACGCTCGAGCGGCGTCGGGTACAGCCAAGTCAGTACCGGTGTCAACGCGGTCACCGCGATCGTCAGCATCACGAGGCACCCGCCACCCATGACGATCGAACTGAACACTCGAGCCCGATGAACGGGTGGGATGACGGGCTCGGACTCGCCCGCCGCAACAATGCGTTCACCACGGAACGGCAGCGTCGCCGCCACGATCGTGACCGCGAACGGCAGGCCGAAGATGATGAACGCGAACTGGCCCGTGAGCGAGTCATCGACATCCACGGCCCCTGAGGCGAGCGCCGAGGCGAGCAGCGTCAGCGCCAGGGCACGGCCGCCGACCGTACCGAGCACGCGCGCCGGGCGATCTGCCGGCGCTCGTTTGTTGAGATCCTCGGAGTCAAAGCCGAGCTCGTACAGGATCGGAAACGTGACGATGGCCGCGAGCAACACCGGCAACGGCGTGGTCGGTACAAGGGTCGCGCCGTGGATCACCAGGGTTGACACCACCATCATCGTCAGGAGATCGGCAGGTGACACTCGGGTCTGCCGACCCGTCCACCAAGCCACGGCAAGCACCAGCACGAGCAAAGTGACCGCCACGTCCAGCGTCTCGGGTTGGGGCGCGTTGAACGATGGCAGGGCCACCATTCCTGGCAGTTCCTGAGGAGGAACGGCCGCTGCCGCCTGAAGCCCACGCGGCACGCCCCACGCGCCTAGAACGACGAGGAAGATCGCGGACGGGTCATTCGGGCGTCGCCACGACAGCACCAACCCGCTGACGAGGGCGATGGCGAGGACCACGAGAAGCCACGTGTTCTGCCAATCGGGCAGCCACAGCCCCAGGCACGACACCAGCGTGCTCGCCGGTTGGACCCAGGTGGACAGGCACGCACCCAGCGTCACGTCGCCAGGGATGGACTCGAGCCGGTTGCTGCGCGCGAGGCTGTCCAGTGCCGGAACCAGAAGGGGGACTGCCGTGGTGATGATCGTGGTGGCCGAGATCGCGATGACGAACAGACCCGCCCAACGGAGCGCCTGGCGCTCAAGCAACCGTCGTCGACGACGGAGCAGCCAGATTCCCGCCACGATCACGAGGAACGCAGCGTAGGTGAACGCGGCGAGATCGTCGCTCCGAATGGCCACCCACGCGCCTGAAGCCCCACCGAGTGTGGCCGGCAGATGGCCCGACAACCCAAGGGCGAGCCACGCGAGTTTGGCACCGAGCAAGCCACCAAGGAGCCACCACCAGCGCCCACTCCTGCGTCCCAGCCGGCGCCCAAGCTGCCGAGCCGACGCCCGCGACCATGTCGTCGTCTGCCAGATCGTCAATAGGCCGATAAGGCTGCCGGTCAGGCTCACCAGGAACAGGATCGGGCCGTGGATCGGTGCCCCCACGGACAGGACCGCGGGATAGTCCGGTGCGAGGGCCTGGGCGAAGACGCCGACGGGGGCGTCATGCCCGATGGCGAGCAGGACCGTCACCAGCATGGCCACGAATGGGGCAGCCGCGATCGCCGGAAGCAGACATCGTTCGCCCGCGGGGCGAAGGAGCAGTAGTAGCGGGATGACCGCGCCGGCCATGAGTCCCAGGACGCCGGTGAGGTTCCAGGCGGACACGACCAACCCGTTGGCACCGACGATCGTACCGGCCGTTACCTCGAGCCCGCCCACGCTGGTCAGTGCCAGCCCACCCAAGCCAACGCTGACGAGCGCCAGCCCGACCATCAACCGGCGGGCGTCGGTGCCTCCAGGGCGCACCGCTGCGGCAGCCAGCGTAGCCGCCCCGACGGCGAGTCCCACACAGATGAACACCAGGGCGGCGAGCGGCACGTCCAGCGGGGCCCGCCGTTCCGCATCCACGAAGTGACCTACCACGCCCGTCGATCCGCCGGGCAGGTCGATTCCGAGAGAGGTCGCGAGGATGATGGCGCAGGCGACGAGGCTGACCACCGTCGCGGCGCGAGCCAGCAGAGCTTCCGAGCTGCCGAGTCCACCCAGCGACAGCCTGCCTGTCCGAAATTCGGCCCGAATCGAGCCAGGCAGCGAGGACGCAAGAAAGCGACGCACGTCCTGATAGTGACGGAAGCGGGACTCCGCAACAAGGCGGGGTCCGGAGCCCGTGGACTGACGAGCACACCTCGGGCCCCGCGCCACGATGCTGACGACGTCGCCGGCCCGGCGGCGGCGGCTCGGGTTTCGCGTCTGCGCTAGGCTGAGGACGGAAGGAGGACGACACTGGCGGATCTCGAGCGAACGTTCACGGTGATGACCGGAGCCGACAGGGCGTTCGACTTGCTGTCCGATCCCGTCCGGCTGCCAGACTACGTGTCCACGATCCGGCTCGAGGATTCGATCTCGGTCGAGGGGGACCTGGACGTCGATGCCGATGTCACGGAACGTGGCGGTGCGCCAGACGTCGGCTTCGTCGCCGATCGAGCGACGCGGCGCATCGAGTGGGGTCGACCTGGCAGCGACTACGGCGGGTCGATCGTGGTCACCGAATCGACGGCCAACACCTCCGGGGTGACCATGCGGCTCAACACACGAGACAGCGCCGAGGTCGCGGATGTTACGCGCGTGTTCGAGCAGACCGTCTCCAACATCCGCCGGGTGATGTCGGGAGAGTAGGCGGGTGACAAACGATCCCAGCCGGCCGGGC
>JANNPJ010000341.1:0-2976 GCA_031400005.1 Kineosporiaceae bacterium
GCCGCCTTGATCCGGCGCGGCTTTTCCCTGGGAGTCTTCACCCGCAGAGCCGGGTTGTGCGCGATGTATCCCAGCTCGACTGCCGTTGTCAGCATCCCCGACAGCAGCGCCTTGTAGCTCCGGATCGTGCTGCCGGCCAGCCCCCGCTGGCGCTTAGGCCCGCGATCCCGTTCACGTAGCGACGTCACCCAGCGAGCGATCAGCTCATAGCTGAGCTCGTTCAAGGGAACATCCCCAAACGTCTTCACGAGCTCCCGCTCGATCAGGCCGCGGTAGTTCTTCCGGGTGTTGGTCTTCTGGTGCGTCATCAGCTCGAAGAAGATGACGGCGAAGTCAGCGAAGGGCATCCGACCCTTGCGTGGGTCGTCCAGCAACCCCTGGCGCATTTGCCCGAGCTTCTCTTGCCAGGCCTCGTTCGCCTCAGCCTTGGTCGGGAAGGTGCCGGCCGACATGTACACGTCGGGCTCGGCCACGAGGTACATCGCGCCCCATGCCACGCGCCCTCCGGCGTACTTGCGGCGCTTGGCGTAACCATGTCGACGAAGCGATCCAGACACATCCTCTCCAAGATCATCAGTTCCAGGATCGGTGCCAGAACCACCCCGATCCGAGCCATTCCACCAGACTCCACAAGAGCCACTAAAGCAGCTTTGACCTGCATTGATAGGTCTATCACATCATCGCTGCTGAGCGCCGTCTTCGTGGTTCGGGACGACGAGGCCGCAGGTTCAAATCCTGTCACCCCGACCAGCAAGGCCAGGAGAACGCCCAGCTCAGGTTGGGCGCTTCTCCTGGCCTTCATTATTGGTCATACAGCGAGAGTCTCGTTCAGGGCAGAGTTTCAAAACCGACTTTAGGATCTAGGGCGAGGACTGCATCGGGGTCTCCGGTGAGGACAGCCCAACCCCGGTGTCTGGCGATCGCCACTGCCTGAGCCGTGCCATCCGGCCGAAGACCACGAGGGCCGGCAAGCAGTCCCACCGTTTGAGCGGAATCACCATCAAGTGGCTCGACCCAGATGACCGCTAGATCGCGCAACGCCGCCAGAAACGGGTACCCACTCTCCGGCGTCGCTGCCCACGCCTCAGCGAGAGCTTGCGCCGGGACGACGAGAGTCATGCCCGTATCAGGGCGAACGTGACGGTTGCTTGTCCGTACTGAGTACTACCGGACGCTATGTCGATGATCGCCGATGTATCAAGAACCCGGCCGAGAGGAACTGCGGTCATGAAGCGCGCTTGACCTCCTGGTCGGTGCCGAACTTCTCTTCGGCCCACTGCATGGCTTCATCGCTGATTGACCCGGTCAGCGCAGCCCACTTGGCGGCGTCTTCCGGATACGCAGGTTCGCGAGTCTCGCTCATCCGTCCAGCTTCCTCCGCCCAACCCGCTACGCGCAAGATGGCGGCTTCTGGCCCAACATGGGCTCGCGAGCGGGAGCGTCGTGAGGCGTCGGGTCAGGCTTACGGACGATCTTCTCGTGTTACTGGATGCGCAATTACCCGCCGTGCGAACCAATGGAACGCCGTCCCGGCGCGACTTCGAGGTGCGAGACCTCTTGCGGATCGTGGACATATTCGCCGAGAGTTGGGACTGACCGGCACCCTCCTACCGGGATCGGACGGCGTACCGGGAGTGGTTGGGAGGATCAGATCTGGGTCTCTCCGGCAATGCCGGGAAATGACGTGCGTTGTCCTCCCTGCTCGGAGCCATCCGCGCAATCGGCCATCCACTGCCGCCCGCCGGCGAGTAAACGAATCGGACTACTAGTTCACCAGCCGCTTGAAAGGCATTGCGTCACCGAGAAATCGGCTGCGCGGAGCGATCGGCTGGCAGATCATTCGCAGCACGCGAATCGCCCAGTAGCCATCCTGCGATGGCTGGTGCCGAGCGTGGTCATTGTGTCGCTGATCCCGGACTTCTCCATCGGCTTGGCCGACACCGAGCCTGCGGAGGCAAAGCCGTCTCCTCTACGCTCCTACGGGACAGGCCAGGCCGTTCGGTGTCGGTCCTTGCGGAAAGAGGCACGGTTCGGATGGCTGTTCGGGCTTGGCTAGGCATGCTCCTGGGCACGCTGCTGGTGGGCGGCGCCGTCACGTTCTTCGTCGTGATCTTCCAGCGTGACGGCGATCTTCTCGACAACGGCGTCCGAGTCACCGCAACCGTCGCTCTCGGCGGCTTCACCGGTCTGGTGGCGGTGTTCTTCGGTGGGCGCGGGGTGGTCCATGCTCGGGATGCCAGGCGGTATCCCGAGTTCGAGTGGGCGCTGCGCGGATCACCCTTTCCGCCAATAGAGGACAGTGGGCGACCAGTCCTGCGCGGCGTCGACGTGCCCGATATCGCACCACGCGTCCCCGCATCCGGCGGCAGTGCCTGGGACCACCCACCGACTCGAAGCCAATGGAACGGATACCTGCTCCGCAGCGCACTGCTGGCGGCAGTATCGCTCGCGGTGACTATCACTCCCGTCCCCTTGGAGAGCCTGCGGATCGTGGCCGGTTCAGTGGCGGCGCTCTCGATCTACGCACTCTGTCAGGCTGCCTGGTGGCGGTACCTGTTGGCGTCGGGTCCGTGGCAGCGCTGGTCGGCGATCCAATCCGAGTCCAGTCACGGGTCCGGCGGAGACCCCCCGATCCTGTTGCTGACGGCCGCCACACCCAGTCACGCGCAGGTGGAGGTGACCCTGAAGCTGGGCGCCTGTAACAAGCGGGCGCTGCGGAGTTTCACCATCACCGAGGGCACCGTGTTGTTCTTGCCCGGTAGGAGGCGTAGCGGCGTCCTCCTGCTCGAGACAGGTAGACGCCCGTTCACTATCCGGTTACCAGTCTCCGAACGCCAATGGGGCCGTTGGCGTTCCGTTGACTTCGGGATGGACGAGGAGATGGACGAGGAGACGGACTCGGGCCCCTAATCACTCCTGAGCGTGGCGGCGATGGGTACTTCCACACATCGGGGATCACCCCGCCCGCAACAGGAG
>JANNPJ010000342.1:0-8145 GCA_031400005.1 Kineosporiaceae bacterium
CGAGAAGCCGCTCTGCCTGAACGCCGGTGACGCGCGAGAGGTCATCGCGGCGGCGGCGCGCGCCGATGTGTTCGCGATGGAAGCGATGTGGATGCGGACCAACCCGCTGATCCGCACGGCGCAGGAATTGGTTGCGGACGGCGCGATCGGCGAGGTCGTCGGCGTGCGAGCCGAGTTCGGGCTCGGGCTGCCGTTCGATCCCGGTCACCGGCTGTACGACCTGGGCAACGGCGGCGGTGCGCTGCTTGACCTCGGCATCTATCCGGTTACCTTTGCCTACCTCTTCATCGGCCGTCCCGACGAGGTGCACACCTTCGGGACGTTATCGCCGGCCGGCGCCGATGACGTCGTGCACCTGCAGTGGCTCCTCAACGGAGTGCCGAAGGCCCAGCTGTGGTGCTCGGCCTCGGCTGCCGCCCCGAACGCGGCGGTGGTTTACGGTACCAACGGCTGGCTTTCGTTCGACCCGCCGATGCTGCGGCCGACCGGGCTCACCGTGCACAGCGGTGCGGACACGTACCGGATCGAGGATCCGATCGCCGGCCAGGGAGCCGGCTACGGCCCCGAGGTCGAAGAGGTGGAGCGCTGCCTGCGGGCCGGGCTGGCGGAGAGTCCGTTGGTTCCGCACGCCGACACGATCGCGATCCTGGAGTTGCTTGATCAGTCCCGCGCTGTCCTGGGGGTGAAGTACCCGTCGGAATAGCCGATAGGAGGAGACCGGCTAGGCGGAGTTGAGTGACCTACGCCACTATCGGGAACGGTCGCTCTGGTGTACCCCTTATGGATGCTCCTTTGAACGCACATTGCACTGTCCGAGTGGCCACGGCAGAGGGTGGACGGTTATGACCCAGTACATCTACGGCTTTGCCGAGGGCAACAAGGATCTCGGGGAGTTGCTCGGCGGTAAAGGGGCGAACCTGGCCGAGATGACCAATCTCGGCCTGCCGGTACCGCCGGGGTTCACGATTACGACCGAGGCCTGCCGGTCTTACCTCGCGGCCGGGCAGGAGCCCGGTGAGCTGCGGGTGCAGCTGACGATGGCGCTGCGCCGGCTCGAGGACGATCTGGGTCGAAGGCTGGGCGACCGGCATGACCCGCTCCTGGTCAGCGTCCGTTCCGGGGCGATGCAGTCAATGCCGGGAATGATGGAAACTGTCCTTAATGTCGGGCTGAATGACGCCTCAGTGAAAGGCTTGGCGGAGGCCAGCGGTGACGAGCGTTTCGCCTGGGATTCCTATCGGCGATTGCTGCAAATGTTCGGTAAGACGGTTCTGGACATCGACGGCCGGGTGTTTTCCGACGCGCTTGATGCGGCCAAGACCGAGCGTGGCGTCGAGACCGATGTCGAGCTCGAGGTCGACGATTTGGTGGCCTTGGTGGCCGGATTCAAAGCCGCGATCCTCGAGCACAGCGGGGCCGAGTTTCCGCAGCATCCGCGCGAGCAACTGGATCTGGCGGTCCGCGCGGTGTTCAACTCGTGGAACACCGACCGGGCGCGAATCTACCGCCGTCGCGAGCGGATCCCGAACGATGCCGGTACCGCGGTGAACATTTGCACGATGGTGTTCGGCAACATGGGTGAGACCAGCGGGACCGGGGTGGCGTTCACCCGCGACCCGGCGTCGGGTACCGCCGGGGCCTACGGCGACTACCTGGTCAACGCTCAGGGTGAGGACGTCGTCGCCGGCATCCGCAACACCTTGAGCCTGGCCGACCTGGAGAAGCTGGACCCGGCGTCCCATCTGCAGTTGATGAAGGTGATGCGGCGCCTGGAAACGCACTATCGAGACCTGTGCGACATCGAGTTCACGATCGAGCGCTCCAAACTCTGGATGCTGCAGACCCGGGTCGGAAAGCGGACGGCGGGCGCGGCGTTCCGGATCGCCACCCAGTTGGTGGACGAGGATCTGATCACTATGGACGAGGCGCTGACCAGAGTGAACGGTGCGCAGCTCGCCCAAATGATGTTTCCTCAGTTTGACGTCGCGAGCGCGCAGCGCACCCTGCTGGGCACCGGGATGGCGGCGTCGCCTGGTGCCGCGGTAGGCGCGGTGGTGTTCGACTCCGAAGCCGCCGTTGCCGCGGCAGCTGCGGGAAAGCCGGTGATCCTGGTCCGCAAGGAGACCAACCCCGACGACCTGGAGGGCATGATCGCGGCCAGCGGGGTGCTGACCGCCCGCGGTGGCAAGACCTCTCACGCCGCGGTGGTGGCCCGGGGGATGGGCAAGACCTGCGTCTGTGGGCTGGCCGAACTGGACGTCGACGAGCGGGCCAAGACCGCCCGGGTGGGGGACGTCGTCCTCGGTGAGGGCGACCTGATCAGTATCGACGGCACCACCGGAGAGGTATTCGCCGGTGACGTCCCGGTGGTGGCCTCCCCGGTCGCGACCTACCTGGAGAGCGGGCTGCAAGCCGCTCTGACCGGAGTGAATGAGCAGACCGGCGACCTGCTGCACTCGGTCGATCGGCTGCTTCGGCACGCCGATGCCAAGCGGCGGCTGGGAGTTCGAGCGAACGCCGACACCGCTGAGGACGCCGACCGGGCCCGTCAGCTGGGCGCCGAAGGAATCGGACTGTGTCGGACCGAGCACATGTTCCTCGGTGACCGCCGGGAGCTGATCGAGCAAGTCATCCTGGCCCGGACCCAGGACGAGCGGGAGGTGGCGTTCGAGCGGTTGCGGCCGCTGCAGCGCCGAGACTTCGTCGAGCTACTCACCTCGATGGACGGACTGCCGGTCACGATCCGGCTGCTCGACCCGCCGTTGCACGAATTCCTGCCCGACAGAACCGATTTGACGGTGAAGGTCGCGCTGGCCGAGGCGGCGGGGACGGTAGACCCGGCGGACCAGCGGCTGCTCGCTGCGGTGGAGCGGCTGCACGAGTCGAATCCGATGCTTGGCCTGCGCGGCGTTCGGCTCGGGCTCGTCGTCCCTGGGCTGTTCGCCCTGCAGATCAAGGCGATCGCCGAGGCCGCCGCCGAATTGCGGGGTGCCGGGAAGGATCCCCGGGTGGAGATCATGATCCCGTTGGTCGGCTCGGTGATGGAGCTCTTCCTGATCCGGGACGAGGCCGACGCGATCCTGCGCTCGGTTGCCGAGCAGACTCAGGTGGCGCAGGCGATCCCGATCGGCACCATGATCGAACTACCGAGAGCGGCGCTGACCTCGACCCGGATCGCCGAGGCTGCCGAATTCTTCTCTTTCGGCACCAACGACCTCACCCAGACCACCTGGGGCTTCTCCCGGGACGACGTGGAGGCGGCGTTCTTCGCCGCTTACCTCGACCGCGGCGTGTTCATGGTGTCCCCGTTCGAGAGCCTGGACATTGACGGTGTCGGCCGGCTGATCGAGATCGCGGTTGCCGACGGTCGCCGGACCCGCCCGAATCTCAAACTCGGGATCTGCGGCGAGCACGGCGGAGACCCGGAGTCCATCCACTTCTTCCACCGAGTCGGGCTGGACTACGTCTCTTGCTCACCGTTCCGAGTCCCAATAGCTCGGCTCGAAGCCGGCCGGGCTGCCGTGCTGGGCTGAGGCAGCCTCCGACCGCCGTCGAGCAACCGGGCCCCTTCCGGTGCTGACGATCAGGGCGGCGATCAGTGTGGTGACCGGGATGGCGAGGATCAGGCCGATCGAGCCGACCAGGGTGCGGACGATTTCCTCGGCGATCTGTCCGCTGGTCAGGACCTGGGCCCAGGGTTGCTGGTAGAGGTCGATCAGGATCAGGGTGGGCAGCGCGGCCCCGGCGTAGGCGAAGGCGATGGTGTAGACGGTGGAGGCGAGATGGTCGCGCCCGACGCGCATTCCGCTGCTGAACAGTTCCCGGACGCCAAGGTGCGGGGCGTGGGCGTGGACCTCCCAGATCGCCGAGGCCTGGGTGATGGTGACGTCGTTGAGGACGCCGAGGCCGGCCACGATGATCCCGCAGATGATGATCCCGGACAGGTCGAGGCCACCGGTGAGCTGGCTGATCACGTAGTTGTCCTCGGTACTGAGTCCGTTCAGGTGAGCGGCGGAGGCGGCCCAGGCGGTGAGGCCGCCGGACAGGGCCAGGCCGAAGATGGTGCCCAGCAGCGCAGTAGTGGTCTTCGCCGAGATCCCGTGGGCCAGATAGAGCACCAGGGTCATCACCGCGATCGAGCCGACCACGGCGACGGCGACCGGGTTCTCGCCGAGTCGCAGCGCAGGCAGCGTGAATTTGATGATGGTCAGGTACGTGATCGCGAGGCCGGCGATGGCTGCCAGGCCGCGCAGTCGAGCGACGCCAGTCACCAGGATCACGAACAGGATGGCCAGGACGGTCAGCGGTAGGCCTCGGGAAAAGTCGACCCAGGCGTAGACGTTGCCGTTGGACAAGGCATCGGGGTTGGTCTTCGCGATCGTCGCTGCCTCGTCGGCGTCCAGTGGGACAAAGCGGGTCAGGTCGACCCGATCGCCGGGGGAGATTCCGGCCCGGTAGACCTGTGGCGGGATGTTGACCGTGATGTCCTTGCCCTGGTCGGGGCCGGAGCTGAGCAGGGCGACCACCGAGGCGCAGGTCGCCGTGTCGGGAATGATGCCATCCGGTAGCCGGTCACTGGTTTCGCCCTCGCACGTCTTCGCCGAGGCGGAGCGGACCACGCCCGAGACCCGGTCTCCGGCCACGGCAGTGGTGTCACTCGCCCGGACGCCGACCGGGGTGCCGCTGGGCCAGAGGACGAGGAGGGCCACGGCCGTCGCGATCAGGATCGGGACCAGCACCGCCAGCAGAACGACGACAACCCGGCGGCCAGCGACGAACGGTTCTGCGTCGCCGTCGATGTCGGCGGTGTGTGCATGCGAATGATGACCGCCCATGGCAACCGAGGGTAGCTGCGCCAGCAGAGATCCGGGTGGAGGTAGCGACTCAGTCAGTCGCTCAGCGAGTGATAACAACTCGCAACAAACTAGGCCGGGTGCAAGCGCACCGCGAGGCGGGCAGGCACACAATTCTGGCGGTGGAATCGCGGGATTGCGGCTTTCACAGGGGGCCATGGCGCTTGTATTCAGCTCTGGGTGGGTTCGCCCGCGCGGCCAGCTTTGGGCTGGTGCTACCCGCCGATCGGTAGCAGGGGTGCGAGCCGGTCGAAGGTCACGAAGAGCGGAAAACTGACCAGGGCCGCTCCCATCATCCGCCAGAGCGCGGTGCGGAGCAGCCTTCTCCAGCGGGGCCGCCCGGCTCGTCCGTGTGCCAGGTAGGCCGGCAGCAGCCAGCACAACAGCGCTAAGGCGGCAGGCGGAACGGTCATGGCCCATCCGGCAGGGTTGGGATCGGTGAGAGCCAGAACGTCCACGGTGGCAAAGCCGGAAGCAGTTGTGGCTGGTGCGCTTGCTGGGATCGGAGTCTTCATCACCGGTCCGATCAAGTCGGCGACGACGACGAGCCGGTTGCTGGCGCTGAACCGCGGATGGCAGGTGATGAGCGTCAGACGGCGATGAGTTGGCTCCTGGTCCACAACGCTCAGATCGTCCGAGCGGATAATACGGTGACCGGTGTTCGGATGCGAGTTTGGGTTAGGACTTGGTGTGGTCACGAGATAGTCGCTGCGGCCGGTGGGCATCATTACCTCAATCCGGTCACCGGGACGCAGCCGATCCAGGTCGGCGAAGGGGGCACCCCAGGTGGTGCGGTGTCCTGCGATCACGCTGTTACCGGGCTGTCCCGGTAGGGGGGTTCCGGTGAGATGTCCCGGACCGCGTTGCAGGCTGGCACGGTCGGCGCCCTCGAGCATCACCAGGTCGAGATCCAAGCGCGGGATCCGGATCTGCCCGATGGGACCGGCTGGGCCCGCTGTTGTTGGGGAATCGATCTCGGTCAAGGCTGGTGTCACCAGACCGCCTGAATTCCCAGTGCCGGAACCCCCCGTGCTGGAACCCCCCGTGCCGGAACCCCCAATGGAGGTCGTGGTCGACATCTGCCGCAGCAGATCCTGTTGGGACTGATGGGCGCGCAGGTCGGTGCCCCAGTACTGGTGCGCCGCAAAGAGCAGGGCGATGACAGCGCTCGTCGTCAGTGACTTGCCACTGAAGCGAACGAGGGCTCTGGCTGCGACTCGAAGGTGCTGTCGATCGTGAGAGATCTTGGCTGACACGCGTGCTACGCTCCCCGCTATTGATAACGACTCTCACTCTACCGGACGGTACGTCCAAACTTTGGTGGGCGCTCTGTGGAACGGGAGGAGCCGATGATGGGTATGCGGATGCGACGTGGAAATGGTCTGATCGCGGCGATGATCGGCGCGGTGTTGCTGGCAACCATCAGCGCGCCGAGCGCTTCGGCTGCGGACTGGAACGGCCGACTGGTCCTGGACCAGGGCCATCTGGATGCCATTCACATGGAACTGTCGGGGAATGCGCTGTCGATGAATTTGCGGGAGGACATCACTGGTAACAAGGTGATCCGTCCGGCTAGTTCCGTGGTGATTCACGTGACCGACGCCGCCAAAGCGAAAGTACCAGCCGATCCGGCTTACCGTTTCCTCGGTTCCCCCGGCACCGACTTCTGGCTGATCCCACAAGTACAGAACCCCGACGTAGTCTGGGCCGGTTGGGACACCGAGGAAATTGAAAAAGGCCAACTTCGCGGCGATAGCCTCACCCTTAGACTGAGCGGTGTCGCCGGCCCCGGCGCCGCGGTGAAGCTGTACTCCACTGGAACGTTCGGACAGCCGGTACCAATGATTGACAGCCTTGCGGGGCTGCTTGATATCACCGTGCCCGCCAACGCGCACGTCCATGCGAACTGGGCATTCTCAGCGCCGGGTGTGTATGACCTGACGTTCGCGGCATCAGCGGTGACGGCGGCCGGGGTGTCAGTGGCGGGTTCGGCGACGTATCAATTCGTCGTTGGTGACTTGCCGAGCACAACGAATCCGGTTCCGACACCGACTGTCTCCACGCCGACTGATCCGCCGCCGATTGATCCGCCGGTGGGTGGGAATTCGGTGTCGCAGAGTATTCGGGCGTCGATTGCTCAGGGGGATGGGGGTTTGGTGTTGAGTGTGGATCCGAAGGATCGGTCGGTGGTGTTGCCGGCGGCGTCGTTGGCGCCGTCGGGTGGGTATTGGATGTCTCGTGGTGAGTTGCGTCCGGTGACGGTGACCGATACCCGGTCGGGGTCGCCGGGGTGGAATGTGGTGGGTCGGGTTGGGTCGTTCTCGGGTTCTGCGGGTGAGTTCGGTGGGGAGTATTTGGGGTGGAAGCCGGTGGTTTCGAAGCAGACGGCGGATCGTGCGGTGGTGGCTGGGGTGGCGGTGGTTCCGGGGTTGCGTTCGGGTGAGGGGTTGGGGCGTTCGGCCACGTTGGGTTCGGCGCCGGCTGGTTCGGGTCGTGGGGTTGCGGTGCTGGGTGCGGGTTTGGAGCTGAATCTTCCGGCGGCTACCGAGGCCGGTACATATGACGCCACGCTCACCCTGACCGTCATCTGAGCATGAGTCCATTGTCATTTCACCGCAATAACTCTCGCCTCGGGCTTGCTCTGATCCTGCCGATGTTCCTGGCCGGATTCATCCCTTCCTCGGCTTCGGCTTCGGCTTCGGCTTCGATATTAGTCTCGGGAACCGGCATCTCGCCATCGCCCGACACTGCTGCCAATTCGGCGGCCTCGGCGGAGGACTCGGACGCCGCTGTCACTTGGGGCGTTGGGCCGATGATCAGGGCGGGAACCCCAGCGCGCGCAGCGTTCGTCCATCCGCTGATCCCGGGCCAGAGCGTCTCCGACGTCGTCCGGATCAACAACTTCTCGACCGCACCACTGACGTTCACGGTGTACGCGCACGACGCGGTAAACACCGTGGACGGCGGATTCGATCTATTGTCCGGCACGGAGGCATCCAAGGATATTGGGCTCTGGGTCCGGCTGTCGCAGCGGTCAATCACGGTCCAGGCGCGTTCGCGGGCCGACGTGCCGTTCCAGATCGACGTCCCGTCCGACGCGACCCCGGGTGACCACTCCGGTGGCATTGTCGCGGCAGTGCTCGGCCAGGCGAAAGACGAAAGTGGGCGCAATATTACGGTCGAGCGTCGAGTTGGCGCCCGGATCTACGGCCGGGTGCCTGGAGCGGTGAAGGCCACGCTGGCTGTGGCCCCACCGTTGACCAGATACGCCGAATCGATCAATCCGTTTCGG
>JANNPJ010000372.1:0-18528 GCA_031400005.1 Kineosporiaceae bacterium
GCCGCAACCAGCGGTTGAACCACAGCCAGCAGCATTCCCGCTGCAGCAGCCAGCATTTCCGCAACACCAGCAGCCAGTATTCGCACGGCAACAGCAGCCAGCATTTCCGCAACAGCAGCCAGCGTTCGCACCGCAGCAGCAGGCGTTCGCAGCGCAGGAACCAGCGTTCGCACCGCGGGCAGGAGTCGCGCCGCAGCCAGATATGACGCAGCCAGTTGACGCGGACCGCTGGCCGGGGACGGTACAGCAGCCCGAGCGAGCGCTGCAGTTCGGCAGGGCGCTACACCGCGGAAGGGTGCTGCACCAGACCGGTTCGGCCGATGGGTCGGTGTCTGCGGCCGAACAGCTTCGAAGCGAGCTGACCAAAGTAAACCGGCCGCAGCCGGGGCAACCGCAGTTCGCGCCGAGATCGACTGTGCAGCCCGACCCGATCGAGTCACCGGAGCAACAGCCGTGGATCGCTCAGGAGCCAGTTCGGACCCAGCCCATGCGGCCGGAGCGCGCGGTGGAGCAGCCTCCCGGAACGGAGCGGTCGACTCGGCCCGTTGAAACTTTTCTGGCGCCGACCGCGGTTCTTGGCCTGGACGACGCCCGTCAGAGCAACGGGCGTCCTGGCGACGGACGCGTCGACCAGCCGGAGGTCTTGGAGGACATGGAACATCTGGACGAACTTGACGGCCAGTATCCGAACGACTTCGACGGACTTGACCGGGACGATTTCATCGATCTTGACGTCCGCGCGCCGCGGTGAACTTGTCCCGCGCGGGACAAGACCATGACAACCGTGCACGCGGCTGAGCAACTCACCACCCAAAGCTTTTATACTCCAGGCAGAGTCGGTAGCCGCCTGGACGGATGAGTCAACGCATCGACTGAGCCGCTCGCCGTGCGCCACTTAGTACAGCGAGGCCGAGCACGCTCAGCCAGCAGGCGAGCTTCCCGCCGCTCGAGCGTCTCTTGCGGATTCCAGAAGATCCTGAGCATCGACTTTCAGGGCCCGAGCAGGCCAAGAGGGACGACGGCGATCCCGTCGGGGCGTCGATAGGCTGCAGGTCCGGTTGTCAGCACGACGGCGTCGACAACCTGTTCGCCGAGTTCCTCCCGCAGCCAATGCAGGTGCTTGACATCTTCAATATTTGCGATCTATAGGGTCGCATTTCGCCAGTAGATAGGGTGCAGTTTCTACAGCATCCTCGCCACTGTCGCACCTCGGTCGCGTTGCCGGACCGGCGGAGGATGCGGCTCGGGGTGCGACTCGAGTACAGCGCGTCCACGTACCGGTCGCTCAGCGCCTGGTCTTCCGGGTACGGAGCCCTCGAAGTCTGGGATCAGAACAGGGTGGCTGGCTCGACTGGTTCCGGAGAGGCCAGCGGCTCAAGTTCCGGGACCAGGGCCCGGACCTCGTCGTGAAAACGGCGGGCCAGGAAGGGTGCGTCAGCGTTGTCCGGAGTGTGCAGGAAGAAGGTCGGTGAGCGGCCCTCCCACAGCCACGCGGCGACGACACCGACCCAGGGCTGCCATCCCGCTACGGTCTCGCGGTCAGCGTCACGGCCGAGGTACCGGACGATCGGCCGATCTGTCAGGGCTTCGGAACGGCGCGGCAGTCTGGGCTTATGTTCCCAGGCCTCCCTCTCCGCTGCGCTGGTCGGCGGGCCGGCGAACAACGTCGTGGTGTCGAAGGTGACCCATTCAGCGCCAGTACCGGCGCAAGCCTGTTCCAGCCGCCGAGCATCGCCGGGATCGGTGAAGAACAACGGGTGACGGACCTCCACGGCACGACGGTACGCGCGGGGAAGCCGGCCCAGCAGGTGGTGGAGCGCGGGGACGTCGGCGGGCGCGAACGCTTTCGGCAGTTGAATCCAGAGAGCGTGCAACCGGGGGCCGAGCGGATCGATCACCTCCAGGAATTCTCGGAGCTCGGCGTCAATCCCGACGAAACGACGCTCATGGGTGATGACCTTGGGGAGTTTGGCGATGAACCGGAAGTCCTGATGCGTTTGCCGGGCCCAGGACTCCACCGTGCCTCGGGTCGGGGTGGCGTAAAAGGTCGTGTTGCCTTCGACCGCGTTGCACCAGCCGGCATAGTGGCGAAGCCGCTCGTGAGCTCCGACACCGCGAGGCTGAATCCGCCCGGCCCACGCCTTGTGAGTCCACATCGCGCAGCCGACATGCAGGCGCATCATCCGTCCCTCATCCCTGCAACAGTTGTGAGGATCGTCGCCGGTTCCCCCGGATCGAGCAAATTCTGGGCGTCCACACCGGCTCTGAGGCAGAAGGGGTGGCCTCAGCCGGTGCAATTGGAGCAGCAGGTCAAGCGATCTTGCTCTGGGAGGTGGCTGGTTCCGTGTCATCTCAACTCAAACTTCGATACCTGATTGGACGCACGAACGCGGCAGTTGTCCACGGCTGGAGAACTGACGCGTTCGTGCACGGTCACCGGGTCAGCGGAGCATGGCCGGCTCTGGCTCCACCCGGATCAGGGCCCGGCTCGACAGCGCGGGCCTCGCCGGCCACCAGGCCCGCTCGCCCAGCAGCACCAGGATCGCGGGCAGCATCACCAGTCGGACGACGGTGGCGTCGAGCAGGATCGCCGCTGAGAGGCCGATGCCCATCATCTGCATCTCCACCATGGACAGCGTCGCGAAGACCGCGAACACCGAAACCATCACGGCGGCAGCGCTGGTGACCACGCCTGCGGTCTCGCCCAGACCGTTCTCGACCGCGATCCGGGTGGGCTGGCCGCTGCAGACCAGTTCCCGGATGCGGCCGACGACGAACACGTGATAGTCCATCGACAGCCCGATCAGCAGCACCATGATGAACAGTGGCAGCCAGTCGATCAGGAACCCCGGTGACGCGACTCCGAGCCAGGAGGCCGCCACGCCATGCTGGAACACCAGGGTGACGATGCCGAAAGCCGCGCCGACCGAGGCCAGGTTGAGCACGGTCGATGCCACCGCGATCGGCACCGACCGGAACGCGGCCAGCATCATCATCATGGTCAGGATCAGCACGAACCCGAGCACGATCGGCAGTCGCTCGTGCTGACGGTCGGCGGCGTCCAGGGACTCAGCGGCGTCCCCGCCGACGGCGTAGTCGGCGACATGCCCCTCGAGCGTCGCCGGGATCAAATCCGTACGTAGATCGCGCAGCGCGGTGTCGATCCGCGGGTCGGACTCGGGGTAGGGCATCGCCAGGGTCAGCACGGAGATCTCGCGGGAACGGGCGACTTCCCCGCTGGCGGTGAATTTGCGAGTGGCGAGAGCCTTTTCGCGCAGGCTCGCCAGCGCTCGGGCGGCGGCGCCTGCGTCGGCCGAGCGAACGACGACCTTCGCGGTGGGCCCTTCGCCGGGGAACTCGGCGGAGATCTGCTTAAGCGTCGTCACCTCAGAGATGGTCGGCGGAAGGGTGTTGAGATCGGCGGTGTGCGTCCGCATCCCGAGCGCGGGCACCGCGAGCGCGGCGACGACCAGCGCCGAGGCCACCAACGCCGACTTCGGGTGTCGGAACACCGGGCGCATGATGCGCCCGCTGATGCCGCCGGAACCGATCCGCCGGTTCAGCCGCCACAGCAGCGGCACACGCGGCCGGTCGACCCAAGGGCCGAGCGTGACCAGCAGAGCAGGCAGCACGGTGATCGAGCCGAGTACGGCCACCGCGACCACCACGATCGAGCCCGCCGCGAGTGAGTTGAAGGTGGCACCGCCCATGATGAACAGACCGGTCATCGAGATGATTACGGCACCGCCGGACACCAGGATCGAGTGGCCGGAGGTCTGGGCAGCGATTTCAACCGCGTCCAGCGTGGTCCGTCCGGCGACCCGCTCGGCGCGTTCCCGCTTGAGGTAGAAGAGCGAGTAGTCGACGCCGACAGCCATCCCGATCAGTACAATCATGCTGGTCACGGTCGGCTCGGCGTGGATCAGGTGGGAGATCGGCGCCGAGAGCCCGATCGTGGCGGCGACCGACGTGCCGGCCAGCAGTACCGGGATCCCGGCCGCGACCAGGGCGCCGAAGGCCAGCAGCATCAGGATCAGGGTGAGCGGCAGGCTGATTGTCTCGGCCGAGCCGAGATCGTCGGCCACCCGCTGGTCGATGGCCTCGTCCACGGTGATGTCACCGGCCTCGCGGATGCTCAGACCCGGATGCTGTTGCTGGACGGCGCGGACCGCCGCCTGCATGGCCGTGGCGTCGTCGACCCCTTCACCGAGGCTCCAGGAGAGCAGGAGCGCCGAGCGATCCGGGCTCCACACCGGCGGAGCGACAGTCGTGACGCCCGGCGTAGTACTCAGCCGGGCGGTCAGTTGCTGGGCCGCAAATCCAGCCGCTCGTTGCGCCGTGGCCGCGCTGAGGGCGCCGCCGCCGGTGGCAGTGATCAGCGCGTTCTCGCTGTTCGCGAACGGGAACCGGCCCTGGTCGCTGAGTTGTTCGGCCCGCCCGGACTCACCCTGGCGGTGGTCAGCGTCGGTCGTGGACAGGGTAGGGACGGCGATGGCGATCACGACCGCCGCCGCCACGAAGGCGAACCACAGGGCGATTGCCTGCCAAGGGTGGGTGGCGCTCCACGTCGCGGCGCGGGCGGGCAGGCGGGTGAGCGGGCTGGATGATGCTCCCGGAACAGGTGAGCTGGACATGTCAGGGCCCTCCTCGGGCAGGTCGCGATGAACTTCGACCAGCCTGGTGATCACCGCCCCGGGAGTCAGGAGTGCCCACTCCCCTGTCCAGAGGTGGTGCTAGGACCCCTGCCTTCGACCTCCCCAAAGCGGGATCATGATGAGATGACCATTGGTTCGCCGACTCGGGTGACGCAGCCGCCCGGCTTTGGCTGGCGGGTGCGGATCACCGGATATGCGGTCGAACAGGTGCTGTGGTTCCCGGTATTGCTGATCGCCTTCGCCGTTACCGTGCTGGGGGCAGGTCTGTCTTTGATCGTGGTGGGGCTGCCGATCTTCAAGGTCGGCCTGACCCTCACTCGCACGGCCGCCAACCGGCACCGAACCCTGGCCGACCGGATCACTGGCACGGTGATGCCCAGTCCGCACCGACCCGTACCCGAAGCAGGCTGGCTGGTCCGGCTGCGAAGTCAAGCCGGGGATCCGATGACCTGGCGTGAGCTGCTCTGGATCCTGGTCGCCACCACCGCCGGGTTCGCCCTCGCGCTGACCGTCTTCCTGCTGTTCGTGACTGTGGTGGGAGGCCTGGCCTGGTGGTTCGCGGCGCCCGCCCTGATGGGCCTGCGCGCCAACATCGATCGCACGCTCCTCTACTTCACCCGGTCCGAACAGCTCGAGATCCGGGTGGCGCAGCTGACCGAGACCCGGGCCGAAGTGGTCGACCATTCGGCTGCCGAACTGCGCCGGATCGAGCGAGATCTGCACGACGGTGCCCAGGCCCGGCTCGTGGCCCTGTCGATGACGCTCGGCCTGGCCGACGACATTTACGATCAGGACGCCGAGCAGGCCCGAAAGATGATCAAGGATGCTCGCTCCTCAACTCAGGCGGCGCTGAGCGACCTGCGGTCGGTGGTGCGGAGCATCCACCCGCCGGTCCTCGCCGATCGCGGGCTGGCCGGAGCGGTCGAGTCGCTGGCCATCGACATGGCGGTTCCGGTCGAGACGACAATTGAGTTGATCGGCCGGCCGCCGGCTCCGGTGGAAACGGCGGTCTACTTCGCGATCGCTGAGGCCCTGACCAATGTGGGCAAGCACTCCGGCGCGGCGCACGCGTGGATCGCACTGCACCACGAACCGACTTCGGACGCCGAACAGCCGAGCGGCCGGCTGCGGGCGGTGGTCGGAGACGACGGCAACGGCAACGCCGATCCGGGCCGTGGCAGCGGCATGCGTGGGGTAGCTGCGCGGCTGGCCGCCTTTGACGGCAAGATGTGGGTGAGCAGTCCGGCCGGCGGGCCGACGTTGATCACCATGGAGGTGCCGTGCGTCTTGTCCTCGCCGAGGACGTCGCCCTCCTCCGGGCCGGGCTGACCCAGATCCTCGAATCGCGGGGCTTCACCATCCTTCATTCGGTGACCGACCTGCCCGAACTCCAAGCAGCCCTCCAGGATCCGGACGCCGACGCCGCCGTGGTCGACGTCCGGCTGCCCCCGGCCCAGACCGACGAAGGGCTGCGTGCTGCGCTGGAGGTCCGCGCGCGGCGGCCACGTTTCCCGGTTGTGGTGCTGAGCCAGTACGTCGAGCGGCTGTACGCGCGGGAACTGCTGGCCAGCGCCGAAGGTGGCGTCGGCTATCTGCTCAAGGATCGGGTGTCCGACGTGGACGACTTCGTGGCGGCGGTGAGGCAAGTGATCGCGGGCGGGACGGTGCTGGACTCCGAGGTGGTGGCCCCAGCTGATGTCACGCCAGGACGGCAAGCCGGTGGAGCGGCTGACCCCTCGCGAGCAGGAGGTGCTGGCGCTGATGGCCGAGGGCCGTTCCAATGCCGCCATCGCGAGGCGACTGTTCGTTACCGAGAAGGCCGTGGCGAAACACATCAACAGCATCTTCACCCGTCTCGACCTGCCACTCGGCGTGGACGACCACCGACGCGTGCTCGCCGTCCTGGCCTGGCTCCGAGTCTGAGAGCGCAGTCGGCCTGCTGCTCGTCGGCATCCCGATAGGGGTCGCCGAAACGGTAGCCGGGATGAGCCGGATCAGGTCGTCGCAGGGACGGTCTCGGTGCGCAGTGCCCGTCGGGGGTTGGGACCGAGGGCATCCGACGGCCGCTGAGGTCGGTGGTGGGCTCGTCCAGTCGGGCAGCCATTTCCGTCTCGGGGAACTGCGGGCGCGACCGATGAGTTTCGGTGGGCCTGCCGGTCTACCCCGTCAACCCCCAAGGACTCAATCACTGCGATGGGAGCACGTGTGGAGGATGTCTGGTCGATGGTGCACGGGGAGCGCGCGGCACTCATTGACGATCTGAAGGATCTCGACGACGCGCGGTGGCAGGAGCCGTCGCTCTGCGGAGAGTGGACCGTCCATGACGTGGTCGCTCATCTGGTCGACACGGCTCTGACGACGCGGATCAGCTTTGTGGCGGGCCTTGCCCTGGCGCGCTTCGATTTCGACCGCCTGAACGCCCGCGGAGTGCAGCGCCACCGTGATGCATCACCGCAGCAGACGTTGGAGCAACTCGCTCGAGTAGCCTCGCGACGGTCGACCCCTCCAGCCCCACTCGACAGCCGACTCGTTGAGGAGGTCGTTCACGGTGAAGACATCAGGCGCCCGCTGGGACTGACCCGCACCTACCAGCCCGAAGCCGTGGTCAGATCGCTTCGCCTTCAGGCCCAGACCCCAGCATTCTTCGGCGGCGCCAAGGAACTCGTTGCCCGCATTCGGCTCACGGCGGCCGACGCCGATGTGTCGATCGGCAGCGGCCCAGAAGTGAGCGGCCAGGCGCTGGCGCTGCTTCTGGCCCTCTGCGGGAGGCGGGTGGCGCTGCGCGACCTCGAGGGACCGGGCGTTGCCGTGCTCGCAGCCAAGTGACGCGGATCCGCGAAGAAAACGCACTCCGGCGCCGGTTCGCCGAGAACCTCGGTGTGGTGCCCGGGGCGGCCCAGCAGTCGGCGAACCTTCGCGTTCTGCGGGCACGACCTGGGGGCGTGAGCATCAGGTAGCGGGCATCCATTCAGCCGAGCATCCATCCCACGACTCCGACGAAGATCCCGATGATGATCAATGGTGCTGCCAGAGCGAGCACTCCGAGCATCGCCGCCGTCGCCAGGAGGCATGCCAGGATGGTCAGCGTCATGAGCTCCTTCGGCGCTTCGGTGAACCCCAGCGTCAGAGCCGCCAGCACGGCGTGAGCAATCAGCGCGCACACGGCGGTGGCCAGCACCAGACGATGGTGGCCGCCCCAGGTGGCCATCGAGAGCAGATGCCGCTGATCGAACCAGTCCCCGAGAACGGCCATCCAGACGACGTTCATGCCGTTGGCGAGGGCCACGAGCCACACGAGGCGGGTGGTCCGGCGGGCGACGGGCATCGTCGCCGAGCGGTGGCGAAACGTGGTTGTCGACAGCAGAAGCATGTTCACCACTCCCAGGCCGTGAGCGCGATCCAGAGGACAGGCCGGCCTGCGGTCAGCTGGCGGTCGGCCCCGATGACGCCGAAGATGATCGGATCGAGCTGGGTGACGGCCCGCCAGCCCGAGCGGGCCAGGAACGCCGCTCCCCCGCCTACGGTCCGCAGTGCTGTCTCCATCGAGGTAGCCACCCTGGCGGCCGCGGGATGAGCCGGCACCGGCCCGACGAGTTCGCGGGCGACCTCCGGGGCGCACCGGCGAGGTCCGCCGGCCAGCAAGGGAATCAGGCGCTGCGACCTGGTGTCGCGGCGCACCTCGTGAGCGATGACGATCTGCTCCACCCTGATGCCGGCGGCGACCAGGCGACGCATCTCGGCCAGCGGCCCCTTCGGAATCACGTATCCAGCATCGGCCCGCGTGAGCGGGTCGTGCCGGCGCGAGGCGATGAGCCAGAGCTTGCCTGCGGAGTCCAGGCTGAGCAGGGGCTCGTCGACATAGGGAGCGAGCACGGTGAACAAGCCGGGGACGGCGGTCGTGACCTCCCTCTGCCGCGTGGTGAGGATGTCGCGGTGTCGGGTGTCGAGCTCTGCAGGCAGGGAGGGCAACATGACGTCTCCTGATCTCGGTCTCCGGGCCACCGGTCGGTCGCCGCTAGCGATTAGCTGATCCCGCGCCTACCGAGACATGAGCGCCCCGAGAACACCGAACGCCACCGCCAGCAGGGCAACGATCAGCAGAGCGACAAGGACGACGACCAGGACAGCACCCAGCACCGAGGCGACGGCCACAACGGCCGCGACGCTGATCAGCAGGAGCACCGGGGCGGTGCTGAGAGTGAAAGCCCTTGTGCCGGCGCAGGTCACGAGCAGGACCACCAGGCTGCCCGCGGCCAGACCCATCGTCAGAACCGGGTGGCCGTGCAGAGTGGCCAGGGTGCACAGCGACCCGTCGCAGCCCAGGCTGCCGCGCAGAACGGCGAAGAGCCAGGCACTGACCGCCAGGTCCACCGGCATCAGCAACCAGAGGAACACAGTCACCAGTGGTGGGACGCGAACCGGCACCGCGCTCCACGGCGTGGCCCGCTCGAGCAGGTCTCCCAGCGCGTCGAACTCGATGACATCGTCTTCGACGATCTCACCGATCACCACCTCGCCGGCCAGCTGAATCTCGTCCGGTCGGATCTTCATGGGACACCTCCTGCGGGATCGGCCATTCATCGAATGGCCGATCCCGCCGGCCGTCGCGAGCGAAAACCCATTGGGCAGCCGTATCGCGCCCGCCGCCACGATTCTGCGAGCGTCGAACCTGACGCAGGAGGACGAGATGGACAGGTGCACCAAGGGTTGTGCCGTCTGCACCAAGGGGTGCGTTGTCGAGACGGTTCTGCGGGGGCAGCAGGGGTATGTGGCCACGCTCGTCACCGACCTCGTGTACGCAAAGGTCGCGATCCCCCGGGGGTGGCGCGAGCCGGCCGATGCGACCGTCATGGCTCTCGACGCCACCGCCCAGCTGGATGCCGAGCAGGCCAGACGATGCCGCGACCTGACCCACAAGGCCCTCGCCCTCATTCACATCGCCGTCACCCTGGTGCGCGACTACATCACGCAACACCAAGTCCTCGGCTGGCCGGACCCGACCCGGCCGCCGGACAAGAACGACCTCGACTCGTTGCGTCGAGGTCGTGGGCCGGCGGCGCTGCGGGACCTGATGTTCCGCGAGCTGGAGTCCTGGCCCGGGACTGCGCCGGAACAGCTTAGGGACGGCGTCGGTCGCATCCTCGACGAGGCGCTGAGCACGCGCCGGACCAGCCAGCAGGCCCCGACCCGCACTCGCGCGGAGATGCAGCGCCTGCTCGGACCGGCGCTGGGGCCGGTCCGCGAGATCGTGCTGGAGTGGGCGGCCGCTCGGAGGCTGCCGGCGGACACCGCCGAGGAGGTCGTCAGCGAGGCGCTCGACCAGCTGTACCGCACCGTCGCCAAGATCGGCCGGGCGCCGGATGATCTGCGCCGGTGGACCCGGGCCACGTGTGCCAAGAAGTGGCGGGTGATCGTGGCTCGGCTGGGTATCACGGCCCAGCCGGTGGCCGCGCCCGAGGAGTACGAGCAGTTCATCGGGGTTCGGGACACGGTCGGGGACGAGGCCGCGGGCATGGTGGACCTGAACCGCTGGATGCGGGATGCCGCCGCGCAGTTACGCCGCCTGGGCGACGCCTACGCCGCCGAACAACCCGCGATGCTGGACGACGCGCTGAGCTGCGCGGTGGCCGCCGATCTCCTCGACACCAACGACGTCGACCTCGTGATCGCCGTGGTGCAGGCCAGCGAGCTGGGGGCTGGGGTGCTCGCCGCGCAGCTGGCTCGGCACGGGCACCGGCTCTCCCCGGATCGCAAGATCGCCGTACAGCGCCTGATCAGTGACACGCTCCGGCGCATCCATGAGGGCAACGCTTGACGCCGTCCGCACTGACGTACGAGGGCCGGCTCAGCGTTCTCAGTGCTGGCGCGCGGGCAGGGTCGCCTCGTGCGCGGCGGCGATCTCCGCGACCAGCAACCGGCCGACACCGACGGCCGCGGCTCGGCGGCCCGCGGCCGCAGCCGACAGGCTCGCGGGCCGGACGCCGCCATTGCCGAGCTCGTCGAGACTCGCGGTCGGGTCGCCGGTGAGTGACCGCAGCCGGTCACCGGCGTCGTCGCCAGCCAGGCCAAGCCGGACCACCGCAGCCAGACGGCGCCACCGGCTGAGGAAGAGGACGGCCCGCCGGACCGCGAGCAGGTCTGCGTCAGCCTCGGTGCGCGCGGGCGCGACCTTGCTGAGGGAATCGAAGACGTCGGCCCGGGCCGCGGCGGGCGTGAGGCCCCGCAGGGGCAGCACGCCGCGGAACACAAACCCCTTGCGGTCGCCCGCTCCCACGTCGGCTCGCGACTCCAGCGTGAGCAGCGCCTGGGAGCGCAAGGCGCCGGTGGTCTGGTCGATCAGCCGGACCTGGAGCCGCTCGCTGGCCCCGGACGCCGCGACGTCGACCGGTGGCGAATCGTATGCGGGCACCTCGACCTCAACCGCGTCCTGCCCGCCCAGAAGCCGCGCCCGCAGGAAAATCTCACCCATCAGTGGGTCACCGGCCAGCTTCACGAGCCGGGCCGGGAACTGGCGGGGATCGGCGCGGCTCGCCATGATGCCACGCGACCAGCCGGCCTGCTCGTCATCGCCCGGATCGGGCCAGGAAGGCCAGCCCTCGAAGGCACGGTCCCGGTCGGTGACCCGAGCCGGATCGGCACTCTCCGCCTCCAGCCGCTCCCAGGCCAGCAGGACCGATTCCAGGTCCTCGTCGGGGGTGGCGATCTCGTCGGCCAGGGACCTGTAGCCGGAGACAAGGCTGGCCAGCGCGCGGCTCAGCACCTCGGGAACCTCACCGGGGACCCGCCCGAGGCGGTCCAAGTAGGAGACGACACCGTAGGCCGCGGCGCGGGCGAGGCCCAGCGCCTTCGACACCATGTGGTCGCGCAGCGGCCCCTCCGGCAAACCCTGGGCCGCCCTCCAGCGGGTGAGTCCTTGTTCGGCTTCGACCAGGGTCTGATCGAGCGGCAGCTGGAGCCAGCGATTGAGGGCGTCGACCGTGGCCACCCGCAACCACGGCTTCGCCGACTCCAGGTCTGACCCCTCGATGCTCAGCTCCTCGTCCTGCTCGCGGCGCATTCGCTCAGCTTCACGCCGTCCGAGCAGAGCGATCAGGAGGGGGTGGGACTGCTCGTCGCCGGTCTCGACCCGGATCTTCTTCCACTCCCACGGCCGGGCGAGATCAAGAGACAGACTGAGGCCTGCGGCCAACGTCAGCGAGAACCCGAGATTGGCGGTCGGTGGCAGGGGAAGGTGGCCGCGCACGCCACCGTCGGAGGATCCGAGGCGGATCAAGAGTGCCATGGCCTCTCCCGCCTCCCAGAAGTTGCGCATGCCCTGTAGCCAACCCCGCAAGGAAATCAGCTGGCCTTTAGCTCACGTAACCGAAGTCAAGACAACTACGAAAGTCAAGCCAACGTCCCTCTAGATTTCACTCCATTCTGCCACCCTTCATGTAGTTAAACCATAGCGTTGCGTCCGCGAGCGCCTTTGAGTAACCAAAGCGATACGGTAAGCCATCAAGTTGGGGAGAATGCGCGCGCAAGGCCAGTTCTTCGAGGGCCCGGCCTCGCACCGGCCGGTAGCCGCCCATCTGATCCCACACTGTGCGGCTGACACCTCCCTCGCGCGGGAACGCTTCTTGGTACAAGACTTTCGCCCGCCGAAGGAAGTAGTTGCGCCCGTGGTCGCCGAGCCCGTTGCGGGTCAGGTTTTCCGAGGGAGTGACTCTCTCGTCCCGCACCGGTGCCTGCCACGTGCACGGGTCGCAGTCGACCCACGTCAGGTGATCGATCACGCCTTCGATCAGTGCCAGTTGCTCGACCGTGAGGCGGTCCGCACCGTCCTGGGTGGTCTGGGTGACCTGAGCTGCGGCCGCGAGCAACCGGTTTCGCTGCCCGCGCACCCCTTCCTCCTCCCTGTGTCCGATCCGGGTCAGGCGGCCCCAGTGCCGGTCTGTTCCTGCCGGCGGCGGCAGGAACAGACGAATCGGGCTGACGGGCGTGAGCCGCTCGATGCCGGGGCGAGCCGGGGTGCACGATGCGGCGGCCTGAGCCAGGGCATCCCAGCTCTTGCCGACCTGGCCGTGGGTTTGCATCAGCATGCTGCGTGCGACCATGCGCACAGCTGCCAGAAGATCGGCCGCGCCGACGGCGCTTTCCGTGGCCCCACGGGACAGGTCGGCCACGAGTGCGTAGGCAGCACGCCAGTCGCCGCGTTCCAGGGCCGCGAGAGGATCATTGAGGACGAGGACCTCCTCGGCCTCGGCATCCGTACGGGCCCCCTCAGGCAGAGGCGACATTGTCCTGGACCGCGCGCCGTATCCACTCGCGCTGGTAGGCGGGCACGTGACCGCCCCCGGCCGCGGCAAGCGCCAGAAGTTGTCGGCGCTCGGAGGCCTCGGCGATCCCTCCGGCCACGGCGTCCCCCGGACTTGACGACACCTCGGTGAAGGCGATGAGTTCGCTGAACTCGGGCGGCGCCTGCACGAACTCCAGGTGCAGCACCAGGGCCGTGTAGACCACGGCGTTGCGCAGGTCGCGTCCGTCGTCCACATATCCGCGCGCGCAGTCCAGCCATACCTGTGACCGCTTGCCGAGGACGGCGTCGCGGGTTCCAGCGCCCGGGCCGGTCTGAGCTAGCGCGACGCCTTTCAAGGGTTCGATCCCGTCTAGGACCCGCAACTGCAGTTCGTCGGTCCGCGAGAGGATGTGCCGGCGGACGGCCTGTTCGATGGCGACCGAGGCCTCCTGATACAGGGGGCTGTCCTCGGCCGGGCTGCTGAACCGCCAGTCCGTCAACATCCGGGCGAGACTGAGACACGTCGCCTCGCAACTCACCCAGGCCCGGGCCGGATCGACGTCGGGCCAGCCGGCCAGCGGGACGGTCGTGCTGGGTTGTGCCACCCAGGGTGTGCGCTCGGTGGAGAAGCGCTCGCACGCCACCGCGAGCATCGCACCGATGTCCTGCGGAAGTAGGGAGATCACATCCGCTTCGACATCGGCCGGAATCTTCATCCCGACCACCCGAGACGAAAAAGGCGACAGGGTTGGCCCGGCACCATTGCGCGAGTCGATGTGCCCACGATCCGACCTCCGGCTTCATGAGGCAACGTGCCAAATTTGCATATGTTCGACTAGAGGTTGCTAGACTCTAGCCAAGTCAGCACGACTTGCGTAGCTTTAGGTTGATGCTTCCCATTCTACCAATGCTCTTCACGGCTGCAAACAAGTCTTCTTGGCAGAATGATTGGCGACTCGATGATGCCGGGCAGTAACGGCAGTTCCCCCAATGACCAGCCAAAATGCGAATCACCGGTTACTCTCCGTCCGGACCGACCATGGTCGGGGTATCCCCGTAGCGTCAACCGGCACTCCCGCGCGAACGAATGGCGGTCGGTCGCGGGTGGGAGAAAGGGTCCGGATTGCCGTTCCCCCTCGTCTCATCACGAGTTTCGCTAGAGTTCAACAGACTATGGCAGAGTCAATTCGCTCCAAATTGAGCCAACTAGAATTAGACATCTATCCCTAGAGCCAACTAGGGTCTAGGGCAGAGGGACAAGTCTGCCCACCGTCGGTGGTGGGCCTCCGTTTGGAAAAGAAGGCGGGCCGTGGCCGCTCCACCAACACCTGCAGAGGTGCAGCTGGCACTACGCCTGCGCCAGCACCGTGAAAGCCTCCATCAAACGCAGTCTCAGCTGGCTGCCCTCTTCAGTGCTGAGCAGCAGGTAGGTGCGGCCACCATCTCGTCGTGGGAAAACATGCGCACCGCCGCGTCGCCCCCGGAGACCCGGCTCGAGCCCTACGCCCGTCTGCTGGCCGTTCAGCAGCATCGCTCGACCGCCTCCCGGCTGATCAAAGACGAGGAGTTGAACAAGGACGAGCGGGAAACGCGAGATCGCCTGCTTACCGAGCTCAGGCAGCTATGGGAGGCCGTACGCGGTCCGGTCGACTCCGACCTCAGCTCCGCGGCGGTCGCGACGTATCGCTCGTGGTTCTTCGACGACGACGGGCCGGTGACGATCATCGTTCCCGATGCCCCGCCGGAGGCGCGAGGGCCTCAGGCCGAACCCTGGAATCCCAACCACACCCAGGCCCACGCTTATGCTGACACTGATGCCCTGATCGAGCTCTTCGGGGCGATCCGCGCCGAGAACGAGCCGAGCTTCACCGTGGCTTTCCGGCCGGCCAGCATGGTCGACGCCGACGATCTGTCCGGCCACGTCGTCCTGCTCGGGGGCGTCGCCTGGAATGAAGTCACCTCCCTGGTACTGCGGTCGTTGACGCGGCTGCCAGTACGACAGGTCAGCGACGACAGGGTGCCCACCGGCGAGGTCTTCGCCGTCGGTCATGACGCCGACGAGGTTCGGTATCTGCCCGAATGGTCGCCCGACAACGACAAGATCCTCTTGGAGGACGTCGCGTTCCTCGCGCGCGTGCCGAATCCCTTCAACTCCAGCCGGACACTGACGTTGTGCAACGGCATCCACAGCCGCGGGGTCCTGGGCTCGGTCCGCGCACTGACCGACATCCGCTTGCGCGACTCCAACGAGTCGTATCTCGCGGAGCGATTCCCGACGGGAGAGTACGCGGTCCTTTTGCGAGTGCCTGTGGTGCGGGGCAAGGCGCTGTCACCCGACCTCCGCAATCCGCATTCGCGGCTCTACGAATGGCCGGATGAGCGGGGGGCCCGGACGAAATGAGCAGCTCCACAAACAGGCTTCCGGCCGTCTCACGGGTGACATCATGAACGCCCTTCAGCGGCCGTCCCACGGAATTCTGATCACAGACCGCTCGAAAGAGCGTGTAACCACAACGGGTCGTGACCGACGCCTGGACGCCATTGTCGTTCCGGCCGCCCGGCGAGCACACTGGCTGAAAGGCGTAGCCAAACTCGCGGCGGCTTGCAACACCCTGCTCGTCATTCTGGCCAGCCATGACTGCTTGGTGGGTGAGGCTGCCGAACTCGTCGGCCGGACACCTGGCTGCCGGGCCCTGATCGTCCGCGTCCCGCCCGGCTATCGGCACGACCTGCTGAAATTTGAGACAGACATCATCAACTTCCAAGTCGTCAATGCGGGCCGGCAGAGCAACCTGAGCCACAAGCGCAACCTTGGCCTGCTCCTCGCCCGCCTCCTCGGGTGGAAGAAGCTGATGTTCCTGGACGACGACATCAGCGGTGTCACGCCCACTCACCTGGACAAGGTCGCGGCCCAGCTCGAGCGTCACCAGGTGACGGGCCTGGTGTCCATGCAGTTCCCCGACAATTCCGTGGTCTGCCACGCCAACCGGCTCATCGGCGCACCGCAGGGAAATTTCATTAGCGGCGCCACTCTCGGTGTCAACATGACGGCCGAGCCACTCGATTTCTTTCCCGACATCTACAACGAGGACTGGCTCGCCTTCGCCGCGCACGCGGAGGCAGGCGAGATCATCTCGGTCGGCGAGGGACGCCAGCAGGAGTTCAACCCGTACCGGGACCCGAACCGGGCGGCCAACGAGGAGTTTGGGGACGTCATCGCCGAGGGTCTGTATGCCTTGTTCAGCGACGGCCTTACCCTGAACCGAGCGACGGAGACCTACTGGACAGAGTTCATCGGTGCTCGACGCGACTTGATCGACACGATCGCCGAGGAACTTCCGCGAATCGAGACCAACGAGTCGGTGCAGGCCCAGGAATCCATCCGCCATGCCAGCAAGCAGTTGGGCTCGATCACGGCGGCGGACTGCGACAATTTCGTGTCGGCCTGGCGTCTCGACCGAGCCACCTTTGCCAAGCGGGTGAAGAATCTGAAACCGATGAGCGGTTGCGCGGCTGCCCTGGATCATCTTGGGCTGTCCGACTGGCGGTTGACCGAATTCGGAGTCGGCAAACTCGAGGTGCCGTGGACCATCGACCTACCGTTCGCCGGGCGGCTGGCCTGACCGGAAGCCTCAGCAGTCGGCGATGGGCAGCCTCAGCCGCTCCTCGACCTGAGCTCCTCTCCCCTTGATCGGCTGCGGGCTCTCACCGGTCGGGGTGAATCCAAGCTCCTCGTAGAGCTGGCGGGCGGCCTTGTTGGAATCGATAACCCAGATCAGCATCTCCTGAACGATGTTGGTCTCACGCTCCTTCTCGATCAGCCAGTGCACGAGCCGGCTCGCCACGCGATTACGTCGCCAGGAAGGTTCGACCCAGACCGCTTCGATATGCCGCTGCGTCGGCACGTCGCCCGCGCTGGAACGGGCCACCCCAATGATCACACCAGCACTACGCGCGGCCACCCACCTCGCGTTCTCGATGGCTCGCCGCCATTCGCTCTCCTTCCACGACTGTTCCTGGTCGATAACAGCGAGGAAGGCGCCGGGGGCGTCGGCGAGGGCTTTGAGCCGAACCGCTGCCAATTCCTCCCATTGTTCCGCGCAGACCTCTTCCAGTCGCAGGTCCGCCGGCCTTGTATGTCTGCCCTCATCTGGCTTCCCACTCGACCATCGATCGCGCCATCGCTTTTCGACCCGCCACGGCATGATCACAGGTTGAAGATCACCTTCGGCTCGACGGTGGCACTGACTACCTTGACCTAGGGTGTGACCTCCCGTTACGGATGTCCACCCCTATGGAGCCACAGTTAATGTTCGGTTGCCGGGGACAATCACCCTCCTCGGGCCAATGGATGCGCGGGATATTGGTCTCCGCAACCTCGGCGGGAAGAACTCGTCAGGTAGAATCCTGCTGATCACCTTCCCAGCAGTGCTTCACATTGCCCGCTGACCTGGAGGGGGTCCGCATGGCTTCGAGCTCTCGCAGCGCGGTGCGGCTTGCGCGCCGGTTGCGTGGGCTCCGGCAGGGGTGGCCAGGCGGCAGGTTGACGCAGCAGAAGCTGGCCCAGGCTCTGAGTCAGGAAGCCGCGGTCGGGTCACCCACGCTCAGTTCGTGGGAATCGCTGACCAGCCCCAAGTCTCCGCCCCGGAGCCGACTCGATGCTTACGCCCGCTTCTTCGCCACGGAGCGGTCTTTCGACGGAACGACGGTGCGCCTGCTGAAGGAGACCGAGCTCGAGGAAGCCGAGGTGACCCAGTTCCATGAACTTCGCGAGGAACTGCTCGGGCTCTTGCTCGACGAGGACGCAGACGAGCTCGAGCCCGAGATCGAACTACGCCGGACCCTGCTGAAGTTTCAGCAGGGTCCGGTCATTATCATCTGCCCGGAGGCGCCGGTGGAGTCCAGGGGTCTGCTGGCCGACGAAAGTTCGCCCAACTTCTCTCGGCTGCACACCTACGCCGACACCGACGCCGTACTCGAGCTCTTCGGGCACCTCCGGGCCGTGAACCCGAAGGAGAAAGTCTTCGTCCGCTCGCACACCAGGATTCAGCCTCACGAACTGCAGAGTCACATCGTGGTCGTCGGCGGCATCGGCTGGAACCCCACCACGAAACGCATCCTCGACCAGCTCGAGCGGCTGCTGCCGGTGGCTCAAGTCGAGGACCCCCGCTTGGAAACTGGAGAGATCTTCAAACTGAAGAAGGACGACGCGGACGACGAACAGCTGTTCTTCCCGGTCACCGATCCCGAAACCGGTGAGCTCGTCGAGGACGTGGCCCTGATTGCCCGGCTGCCCAACCCTTTCAACAGCAGTCGCACTCTAACTATCTGCAACGGGATCCATAGCCGGGGTGTGGTTGGTGCCGTCCTGGCCATCACCGATGAGACCGTCCGGCCGGCGAACGAGGAATTTCTCGCCCACCACTTTTCCACCAGCGACTTCGCCATGCTGGTCCGGGTCCACGTGGTGACCGGTAACGCGCTGGCTCCCGACTTCCAGAACCCGGGAGCCCGGCTGTTCGAGTGGGCGCCCGAGATGGAGGAGTGAGCGTGCGGAGCACGATCATCAATTCCGGGGCGGTACGCCAGCGCACG
>JANNPJ010000029.1:0-1577 GCA_031400005.1 Kineosporiaceae bacterium
GTATCCCCGAGACCCAGGAGATGCTCAACTTCTGCGCAGAACACGCCATCCTGCCGGAAACCGAACTGATCGACGCCTCGTACATCAACGAGGCTTACGAGCGGGTGCTCGCCTCCGACGTCCGCTACCGCTTCGTCATCGACGCGAAGACCTTTCGCTAGGACGCTGCGCACGGCGCCGCGGGGATGCAGCGTTGATAGCGACACGCGGACGCACCACGCTGAAGGACCTTTTCGCTGGTAGTACAGGGCTACCTGAGTACACGATCCATGATGACGAGGGGGAGGCTCCAGTGAGCAGAGCGCACGAGGTCCGCGAGTTCCTGATGTCCCGGCGAGCCAACGTGACACCTGCGGACGTCGGGATCCCGGTCTACGACGATGACCGGCGGGTGCCGGGCCTGCGCCGCGAGGAGGTTGCCTCCCTGGCTGGAGTCAGCCTGGACTACTACACCCGACTTGAGCGCGGAGCGATCACTGGAGCCTCCGAGAGCGTCCTCAACGCCATCGCGCGGGCTCTTCACCTCACTGATGTCGAGCGTGAGCACCTGTTCGACCTCGCCCGGTCCGGGCCGGTCACCGCTCACCACGAGAACGCAGAAGCGCACCCCACGCTCCTGCGGCCCTCGGTTCAGCGGGTCCTGGACAACATGCTGGTCCCTGCCGTGGTCATCAACTCCCGACAGGACCTCATCGCGTCGAACCTCATGGGACGGGCCTTGTTCGCACCGCACTTCGAGGTCGAGAACCCGAACCTGGCCCGGTTCATCTTCCTCGACCACCGGGCCCGCACGTACTACGCCGATTGGAAGTTGGCGTGCAGCCTGACGGCGGCGATGCTGCGTTTCGAGGCAGGACGGGACCCGCTCAACCACGAGATGACGGCCCTGATCGGGGAACTGTCCACGCGCAGCCCCCAGTTCCGGGCCGACTGGGCGCAACGCGACGTTCACGAACACCGCACCGGCGTCAAGGTGTACGTCCATCCCGAGGTCGGCGACCTGGAGCTGACCTACGACGTGTTCGAACTGCCAGGCGAACCCGGGCTGTCGATCTGTACCTACACCGCGCAGGACGGCTCGCCCACTGCCGAGCGGATCGCCGTCCTCGCCAGCTGGGCCTGTTAGTTCGCTGATCCGAACCTGGTCCTGGTCCTGGCCGAGCAGATCGGCATGGCGCAGTTGGTCGACCACGCGAAGATCAAGGACGTGGACAACAGTGCCGTGGCAACCCCGGACACGAAACCGATCGAGGAAATCGACCGGCAGCACGCCGGAAACGGGCTGGTGTTCAACGGCATTCGTGCTTCCCCGACGCTGGGCGCGCTCCTAAAGGCGTTCAGCTACAGTCAGGTGCAGCAATTGAACGTTGGGGTTGGCGGTGGCGTCGAGGCGTTTCATCCCACAACGTTGACGGTGTGGCGTCACCGGGTGGCGGCCTCGGATCGTCCGCAGCGGATCTTCGAGGTGGTCCGGGAGCTGATCCTGGAGACCGGGGTGGTGAAGGGAAAGACCCGCCGGGCGACGGATTCGACGATCCTGGAAGACGTGGTCGCCCGACAGGACAAGTGAGGCAGTT
>JANNPJ010000501.1:0-1761 GCA_031400005.1 Kineosporiaceae bacterium
TAAGGGTTCACCGGCGAAGCTGACCAGCCGATGCCGCCTATTCAGGGCGTGTTTCGTTTGTGTTCCCCTGCCGCGTAGGACTTCCAGGTGGATCCGGCTTCGTCGGCGATGCGCTGGGCGCTGACGGGGTTGTAGCCGAGCATGTCGGCGACGACGGAGGCGGGGGCTTGGAGCAGGAGTTCGCGGATGGCTCGGGTTCGGGCCTCTTGGTTGGGGATCTTGAGGGTTTGCAGGCGTAGGCGGATCGAGGTCGGGTGCAGGGGTTGGCCGGCGCGGCGGCCGGGGAACAGCAGTCGGCTGTGCGGGTTGGTCGCCGTGGTCAGGTTCGATCGGTCGGCGACGTGCTCGAGGAGCACCTGGTCGAACGGTGGCGGGATCGGGACCGGTGGGCGTCCTAATCGGAGGAAGACGTCTTGGCCGTCCTGGAGGACGTCATCGACGCTCAGGCGCACGATCCGTTCGAGGGGCTGGCCGTAGAGCAGGATCAGCATGGCGACGATTTGGTCGCCTCGGGTCATGCCCTCGCCGGAGTGGGCGCGGCGCAGGAGGTCGGTGTGCTGGCGCTGGCTGATCGGTTTCGGCGCCGTATCCGGGTAGGGCGGAAGTCGTAGGTTCGGGGTGTGGTGGCCGGTGATGGCCCAGCGCAGGAACGCTCGGACCGCCTGGTTGTGGCTCATGGACACCTGCGCGAACCATGCATCGATGTCGGCCTGGTCGCAGTCCTTCAGGTCACGGCCGAGGGCGTGCAGGTCGGTGAGGAAACCGGCGGCGACTCGCAGCAGGACGCGGGCGTTCTGGTTCCGCGAATACCCAATCGGGCGGCGGGCCGAGACGGTGCGCAGTCCACGCAGAACCTGCCAGGTCGCGAACCGGCTCAGGATCTGGCGGTCTTCGTCGTCCTCGATCGCGGCCAGCCAGCCGGGGAGCCATTGCTCGAACAGGTAAAGGAACCGGTCGACGGGTGGCAGCGTCCCGCAGGCCACGAGCAAGTCCCGCAGGTAGGTCACCGATTTGACCGGGCTCAGGGTGTCCAAGCCCGCGTGAGTGAGGGGCACCTGCCCCTTGGCCAGCGCCTGTAGGTTGGGCGGGACGTGGGGCTTGGTCAGCCACAGGATGCCGCTGCGTGGGCGGCTCATCGCGCACACCGAGTCGAAGAACGGGATGAGCTCGGGCCGGATGACGCCGCTACCGTCCTCGAGAAGAGCCCAGAGCTGCTCGGTCAGGATGCAGCGTCCGCAGACCCCGATCTCCTGCCGCCAGCCTTCGCGCCCGCACCGGGTGCAGATGTAGTCGCCGAGCCCGCCGCCGCAGTCGGTGCACAGCCGGTGCCCTGCGGTGCTGAGGCCGGGCACGAGACGGTGCACGCCGCATCCCTCACATTGGCCGTAGGTCTCGCAGGCCAGGGAGAAGCAGTTCGAGCACAGCGGACCCTCGGGCCAGTGCCGGACGGCTACCAGGACCCGCTCGCTCCCCGGCAGAGCCGATGTCGTAGTCCGACGCACCCGGCGCCGGCATCGGGCACACGAGAGCCCCAGCAGAGCCGGTGGCGGCGCATCAGGGACCTCATTCACCGCTGTTCGGGGGTGATCTGAGCGCGAGCAGGACGCAGTTGCCGCAGCACTGCCGGGTCGACACCGGCGGCCGAGTCACCGGCGGCGACCTTGCGGACTCCGACGTTGGTCGCGCTGGTGGTGATCAGTTCGGTGGAGTCGATGTCGAAGATGTCGCTCACCGTGCTGGCCGCACTGTGCGACATCTTCG
>JANNPJ010000519.1:0-38658 GCA_031400005.1 Kineosporiaceae bacterium
GGTGTAGCCCCGGGCATGCGGCGCCGGAAGTGTTGGTGAAGTCCCGGGCCAGATCGTGTGGCTGAGGTGGAGACGGCGGATGATCCGGTCGTCGACCTCCTGATGCCATGGATGGCCGGTGACTTTCTCGATGACCATGCCGACGAGGACGTAACCGGTGTTGGAATAGCTCCAGCTTTCGCCGTGCGGAAAGTTCGGCTCGTGGCGGACGGCAGCGGCCACGATCTCCTCAGGTTGGTGGATCTCGTACCGCTGCCGACGGTAATCCGCAGCCGTGTCGATGCTCGGGTAGTTTCCGTCGTAAATGCCGCTGGTGTGCTGGAGAAGCTGCCGAAGGGTGATCGCGCCGCCATCGTTGCCGTTGCCCCGCACCACCCCGGGCAGCCAGCGCTGCACGGTGTCGTCCAACGAGAGCCTTCCCTCGCGTTCCAACTGCAGGACCACGGTGGCCACCAGCGCCTTGTTGATGCTGCCGATCCGGAAGAACCCGTGTAACGAGACCGGGCGTTTGGTGTCCAGATTGGCGACTCCACCGGTGGCGCTCAGGTGTCCGCCGCCAGTCGTGGTCACCCTGGCCTGAACTCCGGTGATACCGACCGCATGGATCGCGTTGACATCCCGCTGCAATCTGCTGCGATCGGGGCCTGCCTCGCCGCCGACATCGGCCTGGGCGGAGCCCACTGCACCCGCAGCGAGGGCGGCCATCACCACACAAGCCGCGCTCACCCGAGTTGACGACCGGGCACTGCGTCGGACCTGTCGCTGGAAACGGCCTTTTCCCTGGTTTTTTCAGCTTCCCCTTGGGGAATACGGTTCGCATCTGCCATGGATTCCATGATTGCCGCCGCCGACGGCGCGGCGAATCCTGCCTACCCACCTCCTGGTGCGGGGGGTAGCCACCGACGCAGGCGATGTCTACCCCGAGCACCTCGTGACCCGATCGTTACCTCGGAGCGCGCATCCACCAAGGGGATGTCGTGCGCAGTCCGCTATGAACGCCCGCCCTGGGCGACGCGGAAGGAGAACCTCATGCGCCACACTCGAATCGCCACCGCGGCGGCTGTTGCCGTTGCTGCCCTGACCCTTTCAGCCTGCGGTTCGTCGTCGGACACCTCGACGTCGGAAACGCCCGCGGCAGCCTCACCAGCGGCCGCTGCCTCACCTACTGCCTCGTCAACACCTGCTGCTGCGGGCACGATCGTCGAGGTCGCGGCCAGCAACCCCGACTTCTCTACCCTGGTGGCCGCGGTGAAGGCCGCCGGTCTGGTCAACACCCTCAACGGGGCAGGACCATTCACCGTCTTCGCGCCGACCAATGAGGCGTTCGAGGCCCTACCGGCGGGACTGCTGGACAAGTTGTTACAACCGGCCAACAAGAAGGTACTCACCAAGATCCTCACCACCACGTCCTTCCGGCCAAGGTCATGGCCGCGGATGTGACAGCGGGTGAGGTTGCGACCGTCGAAGGCGGCAAGATCACCATCTCGACCGACAACGGCGTCAAGGTCAACAAGGCCACCGTGACCTCGACCGATGTCGAGGCCTCCAACGGCGTCATCCACGTGATCGACCAGGTGCTCGTGCCCACCGACGTGAAGGTCGGCGAGCTCTGACCATGGGCCACATCGATGAGGCCCGCTCTCAATGGGCGGGCCTTATCGGACGGCTATCGAAGGAACCAGATAGCGGGTAGCTGTGAGCCACGTACCCGGGCTCGCGGCGCGGTGTAGGTCCCGCTTATCGTCCTCAATGCCAGAAGATCCGTGATCTGACCGATAGACAGCCCACCTCTACCGGTGGCTTACTAGCTGAGTCGGCATCTTTGCCGGTGGCTGCAGCCACCTGCACGAGGACTGAGCCTGCACGGGCCACGCCATTCAGAGGAAGCAGGCCATGACTCCCGATGTTCTTCCTCCTAAAAGCCCTTCCGCCTGCCTGTCCGGCAGGAATCCCAAAAACAAACAGAGCTGCATTCAGTACAGACTCACCCTCGAGACCTACAGAGAACTCGCCTCAGTGGTATTCAACGATCAGCCAGCCGGCGCGGTCCTGCGGCAGATCGCCGACCTCGCCGTGCGAAGCATCCCCGGTGCCGACGAAGCGTCCCTCACCATGGTCCACAACGGGCGCCTGCACAACGCCGCCTTCACCGGACAGCTAGGCATCGCGCTCGACGAACGCCAATACCTGCCCGGGTTCGGGCCTTGCCTCGAGGTAGCCCGCACCGGCCGCGCGATCGGTATCGACGACACCGACCACAGCCAGCGCTACAGCGACTTCGCTTACCAGGCCCACCGAGCCGGCATTCACCACACTTTGAGCCTGAGAATGACTGGCAGTCAAGGCATTGCCGGAGTCCTGACCATCTACGGTTACACCACCACCGCTTTCGACCTACTCACCCAAGACACCGCTTGGGCCTACGCCGATCATGCCGGGCCGATCGCTGTGAACTGCACCCTCCATGCCCTTGCCGTGCACGAGGCGCTCACCCTTCGCCAGGCCCTCGCCTCCCGCGCCGTGATCGAACAAGCCAAAGGCATCGTGATGCGAGAACTGGGCTGCGAACCCGATGACGCCTTCGCTTTCCTCACCCAGGCATCGTCCTATACTGGCCGGAAGGTTCGAGATATTGCTCAGCAGTTGGTCCGCACACCGGCCACCCTTCTGCCGGCCAGCAAGACCGAGACGTAGGCGCGGGGCGATGAGTCACCTAGGCGGTGAGCTCGAGGCACTGCCCGTCTGCCGTCCCGGGTGATAAATGCATCACCGGCGCATTCGTGGGCGACAACCTGCAGTTCCCGCGCCCCTCGACAACCAACAGGAGGGCCATGGTCCCTCACTTTAAAGTTCAACAGGCATTGCACCTTCTACAGCAGCGACACCGCGGACCGCCGGAGCGACATTCGGTACCGCTTCGCCGCGAGGACGCCCGCAGCTGCGTCAATCCCGACCGGGCAGTCGCTGAGTGTGGTGGTGAACGACGTCGACGGTGGTGGCCCGCATCGATCACGGATCCGTCGCAATACCGAATGGCGGCGCGGCAAGGGAAAGCCGATGCCTGACCTGTCACCCGATGCCCTGCAGATCGCGGCCGAGATCGCTGCGATCGCGGCCGCTCCCGTTCGCATCGAGGAACGAGCCGAGGCACTGCTGGAATCGCTGCACCGACTGGTGCCCTTCGAGGGCGCCGTGATCCACCTGCTCGATCCCGAACGTAAGGCGCTGAGGCAGGTGGTTAGCCGCGGATACGACACGCCGACCACGAGCACATTCCTTACCGGCTCGGTGATCGCTGACGAGATCGAGATGCTCGGCTTCACCCGCCGGCGTGCCGCCCTGCGAGTGTCAGACCTGCCGATCCCCTTGGAACAGCTCCAGGGCTGGACGGACTATCTGCGACCGGCCGAATTCCGCGGCGGCTTGGTCATGGGTATGTTCGATCCTTGCGGTCGCTATCTGGGGGTACTGGCGCTGCACACGGACACCATTACCCCTCCCACCGAGGCCGCCCGCGACCTGCTCACCGCGCTCGCCCCGCTGATCGCCACCGCCATAGATCCACTACGTTCCAGCGCAGCCATGGCCGGACTGGTCACCGACGCCTACGCCGGAATCGTCCTGACCCGAAGCGGCAAACCCCTCCCACTCCCCGGCTTACCCAGCCACGACCTGCTGATCGACGGCTTGGACCTCCTCACGGTCGCCGCCGAACACGTCGTCACCGGACACCTCCATTCCTTCCTCTGTCCCGACCCAGACGATGGCACTGGCCCTCCCACCAAGATCACAATCCTGGCCTGCCCGGCCGACGCCCCGCCGTCCCTGCTCGCGGTCGTGCTGCTGTCCCCTCCCGGCGAACTGCACGGGCTGACCCCCCGCGAACTCGAGATCCTCGGCCTACTCGTTGAAGGCTGGCCCAACCGCCGGATCGCCGCCGCACTGTTCATCACCCCACGAACCGTAGCCACCCACGTCGAACACATCCTGATCAAGCTCGACGCGCCGACCCGGACCCTGGCGGTGGTCCGCGCGCTCCGACTGGGCCTTTACGTGCCCGCGCCCACTCCACGCGGCCCTCAGGACCCACGATGAAACGAGGTGAGCGTGCTCGAACTCCCGTCTTCCCTCAGCCAGACAGGCCGATAACGGGGCCTGATCAGCGGGCGGCGGTGGATTCGCGGACCGCCAGTTTCGGCGGCAGGAGCGTCGTGCCCACCGTGACTTCGCCTGCCAACTGGGCCATGGCGAGGCGGACCGCGCCTCGGCCCATCTCTTCGGCCGGAATGGACACGCTCGTCAGCTGGGGCGAGGTCTGCAGGGCGACCTGATCAGGACAGATCGCCAGCACCGAATTGTCCTCCGGGACGAGGCGACCCAACTGGCGCAGCATGCTCATCAGCGGCGGGATCGCCGCCTCATTCTGGACGACGAACCCGGTCGTCGAGGGTCGCTCACCGAGGATCCGGGTCAGCGTTCCGGCAGCGGACTCGAAGGTGCCCTCACACGGGCGATGAATGCTGCGTAGCCCGCGCTCGGCGGCCCGCTGCTGAAATCCCGCGAGCGTCCGCTCGGCGAAACCGGTATGCCGCCGATAGACCTCCTGACTTTCGCCGATCAGGGCGACGTCGCGGTGCCCGAGATCGGCGAGATGGTCGGCACAGACCGCACCCGTCGCGGCGAAGTCCAGGTCGATGCAGGTCAGTCCGGTGCTGTCGGACGGTAGGCCGATGAGCACGGCTGGGGTACTGACCTCCCGCAGTACGGGGATCCGCCGGTCGTCCAGCTCGATGTCCATCAGAATCAGCGCGCCGGCCCGGCCGCTACGGACCACCCGACGCAACCCGTCACCGCCTTCGTTTCCGGTCAGCAGCAGCACGTCCTGATCGAATTCCCGAGCTGCCGTGACCACCGCCGTGACAATATCCATGATCACCGGGACGTACATGTCGCTGCGCAAAGGAACCATCAGGGCAAGGACGTTCGAGTGATTCGAGGCCAACGCCCGAGCACCGGCATGGGGGGTGTAACCGAGGTCGGCGATGGCACGCTGAACCCGCTCCTGAGTGATCCCGGAAATCGATCGCTTGCCGCTGAGCACGTACGACACGGTGCTCGCGGACACGCCGGCCTCGCGTGCCACGTCAGCCAGCGTCACCATCGGGAATCACCCCCTCGGACCCGTGCCTTGGGTGGACGCACCAGGACCCCTTCCATGGCGTACCCGCGACGAACTCCACTGTTCGGCTGTCACCGGCGCAGACCACGACCACCGACCGGGTCACGTCCGACTGGAGCACCACCTCGACCAGCCTGGTCGAGGTGTCCCAACGCAGATCAGTGACGGTGATCCCGGCCACCGTGCGCGCTCCTCGTAACTGACCGGCGGGCATCGAATCGGGCACTGCGGGCAGCAATTCTACCCGGCCCGGCTCGGCGTCCACGAGCGCCTCAATGAGCAACCCCGGCAGCGCGCAGGAAGCATCGGAATTGAAGACGTCGCGGCCGGGATAGTGGCTCGTCATCAGGTTCTCGAAACAGAAATCGCGGCGCATGAGCGCGGTCAACATGTCGTCCACGAGGCCGGGCTCGCGTAGCCTCGCTGCCACCAGCGCCTGATGCAGGTATCCATGCGCTGAGTCGTTCTCGTGACCGCGCAGCCGCAGCGCGCGCAGCGCGGCCGCAGCGAGCTCCGGCCTGGCGTGCACGCTGATCTCATGCAACGGCCAGACCGGATAGAGGTGGCTGACATGCCGATGATCATAATCGTCGGTGGCCTCGGGCCAGGCCCATTCCGCCAGCGCCCCGTCGACGTTGATCCGATACGGCGGTAACGCCGCCAACAGCGCCTGCCAGCGACTCACTTCCGTCTCCCCGACAGGCACCTTCGACTGCCCGGCAGACGCCTCGATGGCCGCGCTCAGCGCGTGCCGGGCCGCTGCGATATCCATCGTCGCGTTGATCGAGATCGGAAACCCACCCAATGGGGCATTTTCCGGCGAGTACGACGGTACGATCACCAGTTTCCCGGCGGCATCCCGCCGCGTAAGGAAATCCTGATAGAACCGTGCAAGTTCGACCAGCAAGGGCATGACCCGCTCCCGGCCGAACACCTGATCCCCGCTCGCCCGGGCATAGTCGAGAAGAGTCACCAGCAGCCAATCGGCACCGGCCGTCCAGGCATGCAGCGGCCATTGCCGACTCAACTGGATGCTGGCACCGTTTTCGCCGTCGGTATGGGTGGGCGACACAAATCCGCGGGTTCCGAAGAGCAGTCGAGCGTTTGCCCGCCAATCGTCCAGCTGATCGTGGATGAAGCGGTCGAGGGCGAAGACCACCTCCGGCAGATCGCCGTTGACCGCGCCCGCCAGTTGCAGATTCAGGTTGGCGTTCAGGGTGAAACCACCCGCCCACGCGGCATTCCAGTCGCCTTGCCAGAGTCCGACCAGTCGCGGTGGTCGAACCCCACTTGCCGAGAGCAGGTGGTAACGACCGGCCTCGAACAGCTTCTCGATCAGGGCCGGACCGGATTGCACCAGCAGTTCCGCGACCGGCGCGACCCGGTCCGCCGGATCGACGTCAAGCTGCAGGCTGACCCGTTCAAAGGCCGGGCGGTGCAGGGCGACATGCCGATCGAGTAGGACAGCGAAGTCATCCGGGAGCTCCGACAGCCCTTTGTCGCAGTCCAGGTAGAGTCGGCCTAGATCCCTTGCTCCATCATCCGCGCCGCACCGGGCAACTCGGGTCAGCAGCAAAACCTGCCGCTCAGTGACGACCAGACGAGACACCCCAACATATCCGGGGCACTCGCCGTCCACCGCCGGGTAGGTGACCTGCACCCCCGTGATCTCGGTCCGCACACCCGTCCCTGATCCAGCGCCACCGAGCGCTCGGACGCCGATTCCGGCCGGAGAACCGGGAAGCAAAACATCGTACTCGATGGATAGTTTCGCCCCGGCTCGGCCGGTGGGTGCCCTCAGCCGTTGGACGACGACGTCGTCCGCGCGGGAGACGAAGCAGTCTCGTTGCCATGCCCCCCATGCGTCGGCCCATTGGACGTTGACGACGCCGGTGCCGAAGTCGGTGGTCCGACGGTAGTCCGTCGGACCAGCCGAACTGGGACGGACCATCTCGGTGGTATCGAGTCGCATCCGCAGCGCGAAGGCTGGATGGAATGACTGCCCCCACTGCGTCGGCCGGCCATCGCTGAAAAGCTCCACCGCCTGTTCGCTACGGCCTGCCAGAACGTGATCGCGCACGTGCTCCAACCGGTCGGCCAGGTCTGGTGCCGATAGGCGCCGGGTGCCGTTCGGCAGCGTCAGGTTGTGGTGCGTGATGATCACGGTCTCGTTGTAGGGTTCGCCGAAAACCAAGGCACCGTGGCGACCGTTGCCGGTCAGGTAGGCGTCCTGCCAGCGCGTGGCGGGGTTGTTTCCGCAAATGCCAGACCAGGTCATGGGTCCCGCACCTATCCCTTGATGGCCTCAAGCAAGCTAAGAGTCGAAGCGCTTCGACGTTTCGGGTGAGGCTACGGCATGGTCGTCACCGAGAACAAGGGGATGAAATAGGAAATCTCAGTACGATACAACCCATTGAGCACTATTGACGTCACGATGCTCGCTCTGACAGCGTCACAGCCCAGGGGAGCGTCGAAGCGCTTCAATCCCGCCGGAAAGGACGACGCCGTGCACCGAACACTCTCCACGGATGGAACGGATCGGCGGATCGGCGATCTTCTCGACCAGCTCACGGTTGAGGAGAAGATCGCGATGCTCCACCAGTACGGTCCGGAGGTGTCCCGGCTGGCACTTCGTCCGTTCCGCACCGGCACCGAGGCCCTGCACGGCGTGGCCTGGCTGGGCGAGGCGACCGTCTTCCCGCAGGCCGTCGGCTTAGGTGCCACCTGGCATCCAGAACTCATCGAAAGAGTCGGGGAGGTAACGGCTATCGAGGTGCGCGCCAAACATGCGGCTGACCCTGAGGTGAGCCGCAATGTGTGGGCTCCGGTGGTGAATCTGTTGCGCGACCCGCGCTGGGGACGCAACGAGGAGGGTTACTCCGAGGATCCATTGCTGACGTCGCGAATGGCGATCGCCTACTGTCGCGGATTGCGCGGTGATCATCCCACCATCGTCCGCACCGCCCCCACCTTGAAACATTTCCTGGCCTACAACAACGAGGACAACCGGGACCGGACCTCATCGGTGCTTCGCGCCCGCGTCCTGCGCGAGTACGATCTTCCGGCCTTCACCGACCCGATCCGCGCTGGCGTCGTCGATGCTGTGATGCCGTCCTACAACGTGGTGAACGGCCGCCCCGCGCACGTGAGCCCGTATCTGAACGAACTCCTGCGGCGCTGCAGCCCGCACGAACTGCTCGTCGTCAGCGACGCCGAAGCGCCGGCCAACCTGGTCGGGTCACAGCAATACCATGATGACCACGAAACTGCGCATGCTGCCGCACTACTGGCCGGCGTCGACAGTTTCACCGAACGCGGCGCCGATCCCTCGTTCACGATCGACATGTTCACCAGGGCCCTGAATCGCGGGTTGATCAGTGAAGCCGACCTCAATCGAGCAGTCAGCCGGGTGCTGTCCGTTCGCTCGCGCACCGGCGAGTTCGATCACGACCTGGATCCGTACGCCTGGATCGGCCCGGAGGCAGTGGATCTGCCGGAACACCGGCAACTCGCCCTCGAGGTGGCGCGTGAGCAGATCGTCCTGCTGAAGAACGCCGGTGACCTGCTGCCCCTGACCGCCACCACCAGCCTGCGGGTAGCGGTGGTCGGGCCGTTCGCCGAAACCCTCTGTGCGGATTGGTACAGCGGCACCATGCCGTATCGGGTCACCATCGCCGATGGACTGCGTGCCGCGCTGGAGGCGCAGCACACCACCGTCACGAGCGTGGCTGGTGTCGACCGGATCGCGCTGCGGTCCACCAGTCGCGGGCGGTTCGTCGTCATCCTAGACTCCACCGGCGTACCGGCGCTGACCTGCGAGGGCAGCGCGCCCGAGGACGGCGAGTGCCCGAGCAATCCACCGGATGACGCTCGGGCAGCGCATTTCGACGTCTTCGATTGGGGCGGTGCGGTGACCACCCTGCGCAGTGCGCAGACCGGCCGATACGTCACAGTCAAGGACGATGGGAACGGTCTCATCGCCGATCAGCTCCAGCCCAACGGCTGGGAAGTGCACGAGACCTTCACCCTGATTCCGCAGCCCGACGACACCGTCGTCCTACGCAATCTCTACACCGGCAGACACGTGCTGCTCGATGCCGAGACCGGTGCCCTGCGGGCAGCGGCGGAGCGGATTGAGGACGCCGAACACTTCACGAAACATCTTGTCCGGGACGGATTGGCAGAGGTTCGCCAGGTACTGCAGGACGCCGATGTGGCGATCGTGGTGGTAGGCAATGACCCGCACATCAACGGCCGCGAAACCCAGGATCGCAGCACGCTCGCCTTGCCACCGGCCCAGGAAACCCTGATCAGGACCGTCTGCGACGCTCACCCCCGGACCGTCCTGGTCGTCATGAGCAGCTACCCCTACGCCCTGGCCTGGGCCGACGACGTGGTGCCGGCGATCGTGTGGACGTCCCACGCGGGTCAGGAGACCGGGCACGCCGTGGCCGACGTTCTGTTCGGCGTGCACTCCCCCACCGGCCGGCTTCCGCAGACCTGGTATCGCACTGACGACGACCTGCCTGACCTCCTGGAGTACGACATCATCAAGGCTCGACGCACGTACCAGTACTTCGAGGGCACACCGCTCTACCCGTTCGGACACGGCTTGGCCTACACCACCTTCGACTATGGTCCGGCCCGAATCGTGCGGACCGCGGACGATGCGGACACCGTGACGATGCAACTGACCGTCACCAACACCGGGGATCGGACCTGCGTCGAAGTGGTACAGGTCTACACCCGGCTGACCGGCCCGAGTATCGACCGGCCGCGACGTCGACTCCAAGGATGGCAACGGGTAACCCTTGATCCAGGCCAAAGTAGCTCAGTGAAAATAGATTTCCCGCTCGCCGGGCTCGCAGTGTGGGACGTCGACCGGCATGACTACACCCTTGAGCCGGGAACATACGAGGTACTGGTGGGCCGATCCAGCGCGGAGATCCGATCCACGGCCGACCTCGTGGTAACCGGCGATCGGCCGCGACCGCGCATCGTTGTCGATGTCGACGTCGCCGCGGCGGATTTCGACGACTACGCCGGGATTACCTTGGTCGACACCACCCGCGAGACCGGCGACGCGGTAGAGGCAGTGGACCCGGCCGGCGCTTGGGTGCTCTTCCGGGCGGCCGATCTGAGCGCCGTCCCGACCTCGATCATCGCGCGAGTGTCACAACCGCACCCCGGAACCTCACGGCTCGAGGTGCGGATCGACCAGCCGGACGGGCCGTTACTCGCCACCGTGGTCGTTCCCTGCACCGGCGACCGATATGCCTGGGTGGACGTGACCACCGAGATTGCCGCGGTCGACGGGGTCCATGACGTATACCTGTTGCTGCATGGCCGCTTTCGGCTGGATACCATTCGGCTGCGGCACTGACCACGGAGGCCGTAATGACCGATACCTTCGCCGGTGCTGGACTGTGGTTCGGCGGCGACTACAACCCGGAGCAGTGGGGGCCAGCAACCTGGGCCGAGGACGACACGTTGATGCGGTTGGCCGGTGTCACGACGGCGACCATCGGCGTGTTCTCCTGGTCATCCCTGGAACCTGAAGAGGGCACCTACACCTTCGATTGGCTGGACCAGACCTTCGACCGGTTGCACGCCAACGGAGTGAGCGTGGTCCTGGCCACGCCCACCGCCTCACCGCCGCCCTGGTTCGGCTTCGCCCATCCTGACGCGCTCCCCGTCACTGCGCTGGGCACCCGGCTCTGGCACGGCAGCCGGGACACGTACTGCGCGGCGGCTCCCGCCTACCGCCGAGCGGCGTTGCGGATCACCGACAAGCTCGCCGCTCGCTATGGCGATCACCCGGCCCTGGCGATGTGGCACCTGCACAACGAGTACGGTTCGCTGTGCTATTGCGATCACGCCGCCACGGCCTTCCGGCGCTGGCTGCGACGTCGGTACGACGATCAACTGGAGGCGCTCAACGCCGCCTGGAACACCGCCTTTTGGAGCCAGGGATATACCAGCTGGGACCAGATCATCCCGCCACGAGCCACCCAATACTTGCCTAATCCATCGCAAATACTCGATTTTTCGCGTTTCTGGTCGGATGAACTGCTGGCCGCTTACCGTGCCCAGCGCGAGCTGGTTCGCCGTAGCAGTCCCGGGATTCCGGTCACCACCAATTTCATGCTGCCCAACGATTATCAGAATCTCGATCTCTGGCGATGGGGCGGTGAGGTCGACGTGGTCGCGATCGATCACTATCTCAATGCCACCGGCCCAGCCGGACGTTCGGATCTGGCCTTCGCAGCCGATCAAGCCCGCTCCTTCAACCGTGGACGACCCTGGCTGCTGATGGAACAGGCACCCAGCACGGTCCATCTCTACGACCAGGGCATCGCCGCGGCCAAGGCGCCGGGGCAAATGCGCAGCGACAGCCTCGGCTATGTCGCCCGAGGCTCGGACTCGGTGATGTTCTTTCAATGGCGAACCGGGCGTGGCGGTTCAGAGCTGCACCACTCGGCGATGGTGCCGCATGCGGGGCCGGACACCAGGGTCTTTCGCGAGGTGACTGGGCTGGGCGCCGACGTGGGGCGACTGGCCGAGGTGGCGGGCAGCACGGTACGCGCGCGAGTTGCCGTGCTGTCGGACGTCAATTCCTGGTGGGCGATGGAAAGCCGCGGAATGCCATCGACCCGGATGCGATACGTTCCTGCCCTTCGCGAGGTACATGCCGCCCTCTGGCAGGCCGGCGTCGTCACCGACTTTGCTCATCCAGAACACGATCTTGCTGACTACGACGTGGTTTTCGCGCCTAGCCTTTACCTGCTGTCAGACGCCGGTGCTGCCTTGCTCGACCGGTACGTTGCTGGTGGCGGCCAGCTCGTGGTCGGATGCTTCTCCGGCGTCGCCGACGATGTGCATGCCATCCGGCTGGGCGGCTATCCCGGTGGCTTGATGGCCGTGCTGGGCCTGCGGGTCGAGGAATTCCATCCGCTCACCGACGACCACGTCGTGCGGTTGACGACAGGTGGCACCGGCACGCTGTGGGCCGAGGACCTGCAAACTCGCGGTGCCGAGGTGCTCGCGGCCTACGTCGGCGGGCCGCTCGACGGACAGCCCGCCATCACCCGCAACGGTTACGGCGAAGGCTTTGGCTGGTACATCTCGACCCGGCTGGACCGGATGGCCCTGACCGCTCTGGTTGAGCAGGTCCTTGCCGCCGCGGGTGTCGGCCCGGAACTGCCCGGTGCGCCGACCGAGGTCGAAGCCATCCGTAGGCACGCGGACGACGGCCGCAGTTGGCTCTTCCTTTTCAACCACGGCGACAGCACCCACTCAGTGCCGGTCAGCGGGATCGACCTGCTGAGCGGAGTCGAGGTCGACGGCGAACTCGCGCTGGCGGCCGGCGCGGTCGCGGTCTTGCGCGAACAGCCAGCCACCACCAACCATTAGCGTCCACCTGCCCGACTACAGTCCACCTGCCCGAAGACTGTAGGCCGACCCACCCGGCTCATTGTCGGGCGAGCCGGCGTACTGACGGCTACCCAGTCAGCACCTCCAGAATGCGGTGCCAGGCTGCGCGAAAACCTCAGGCAGCCTGTGAACGGTGGGCGTGCTGATGGTCCTGCGTCTCCTGGCAGGTGGCGCAGTGCAGGGAATCCGGTCGGGCCTGGAGGCGATCGATGGGGATGTCGGTCTGACAGTCAAGGCAGCGACCGTACGTGCCCTCAGCCATCTGCCGCAGCGCACCAGCGATTTCGCTGAGCGCCTGCCTGGACTGAGACCTCACTACTGCGTTCACCGCCGCCGACCCGGAATCCTTGTCTGCGGCCAGTAGGCCCCCGAGTTGGCCGGTGTGAAATTCGTACCGTTCCTCTAGTCGCACCCGTAGCGCTTCGAACGGGTCGTCCTTCTCGAACTGATCTTCCTGAGTGGTGGTCACCTATGACTCCTCGCAGTGGGAAGCGCGAGGCGAAGCAGGACACTGCCTCGCCTCGACTCTGATCACCTTGCGAAGGCGACGGGCGGTGCGCGCGGGGTATGCCGGTTGACCGGCCGCCTGAGGACGGCGATCACCAGCACCAGCGGTGTTGCCACCAGCAGGCACTCGCCGAGGGCAACCCGCACGGGAGCGGGCAAGATCGTGGCTGGATCGACGTGCTGGCGAGCTTCCGGCAGCACCGAGCTGGAAGCCTGCGTCATGACACTCGGCTGTGACGATGTCATGCCGTCGTAGGTCGCCGTCGCCGTGGTCAGCCACAAACCCAGCAAGCCGGCCACGCTCGCCCAACCGAGGGCGCCCATGACCACGTGGAGCGGGCGACTGACCCGACCTGCGGCTGCCATGACCTCACCGTAGGCAGCTCGTGAAGTGGGTTGCAAGGAGATAACAGAACCCATGAGGTGAACGGCGGCTGCGGAGGTGACCGCTGCGCTCAGATCGGCTCCAGGTTCACCGGACCACCGTTCAACTTGTCGCCATCTGACCAGGATGCCCCAAATGGTCGAATTCCTTGCTGATCACATCGTCGGCGGCAAGATTCCAGGCCAGTGCCCGCTCGCTGGTCATGTAGTCGCTCAGGAACGAGTCGACGTGCTCAGTCGGCTTGGCGGCTCGGATCTGAGCGAAACTCAGCAGCCATTCAAATTTGGTGACGCCGCGGTGCTCATCGGTCAGCGGCTGGGCAGCGATCGTGTGAACGATTGCCGGGGCGAAGCCCCACAGCCCGAGGAGATACGCGCTGACTTGAGGGACCGAGCAGCCGTAGGCACTGACCTCCAGCTCGGCAAGCCGGCCCCACGATGGTGGCTCGGTCTCGGCCTTGATTGCGGCATTCAGCCAGGCTGCGGCGTCTGGTCGTCCTTCAGTCAGGACGAGTGCGCCGACGTCGCGAAGCATGCATGAAAGTGCGGCAGTGTCCCGCGCCCTTGCCGTCAGTTTCTCGAGCCGAGCGACAGCGCGGGCAATCGCGGCCCGACGCAACGACTGGGTGCGCAATTCTTCGACGTCCAGGATCCAGGAAAGGCCCTGGTTCACTCGGAACAGGGAACTGGTCAACACCAACGCCTGGAGGATATCCAAGCCAAGCAATCGGACTGCTTCCTCGACCGAATACACATCATTGGGCAGACCGAAGAACGCCGAATTGACGAGTTTCAAGAGCTCCGCACTGGTTGCGATGTCACTAGCCACAATGGCGGCAATATCTGACAAATTGGCATGCTCTGAACTAGAGGCCTGGACAAGCTGATCGTAGACAGCCGGCAGTGTTGGCAGCGCAGTGACTCCACCGATCAGATCCCGTAGCACCGGATCCGTCAATGACTCCTGCACCGACAGAGCCCGGGTGACCGCCGTGGTCAGGGTCTGCGCATCACAGGGCTTGGCGAGGAACTGCTGGGCCGAGCGAACGACGTCCAGGACGGTGTCAGGATCGCTCTCGCCGGACAGCACCAACCGGGCCGTCGACGGGTAGAGGTCCTGCACCCGGGCCAGGAAATCCGCGCCGTTCATCCCTGGCATACGCATGTCCGCGACGATTGCATCAACGCGGTAGTGCTCCAGGATCTCCAACGCCTCGGCGCCGGAGGAAACGAAAACCATCTCCCAGGAATCCTTGGCAGGCAGTAGCATTCGCCGCAGCCCGGCCAGGATGTTCTCTTCGTCATCCACGAACATCACCCGACGACGATCTCCGCCTTCGCTCGCGGGCAGCCGATCGGTCTCTGCAAATGCTCCAGTGAATTCCGCGCCGGCCGCGATATGCCCGCCTTGGCTGGTATCGTCCAGCTGAGAGCCAGTTTCCCCGCCTGCGTTCAAGTTAGCCATTATTCTCCCCCATACCCGTACCCGTACCACGATTCGTTGGACGATATGGCCACCGCTGGCTGGAAAACGTTCCATCGGCAGTCTCTCATAGAGACATCGGGTCGGTGATTAACCGGCTTCACGATCTGCCGAAGTCTTCAACCGATCACCTTCATCATCGTGTGTACCGTCCTGGCAGAATACGAGCCACAGGTCCGGCAGTGCGCGGTCAGGTTCGGTTCAGCGGAAGGACGGACGATCCATGCATGTGCAGGTGGCACAGGAAGCAGTGAGCGGGCTGACGGACGCGGAGGCCGAGGCCGGTCGTCGCCGCGGGGAGGGGAACACGGTCAGCGGCGGCGCCACCCGCAACTATGCGCAGATCCTGCACACCAACGTCTTCTCCTTCTACAACTCGATCCTGTTCGCGATCGGCGTCGTGCTGTTGGTGCTGGGCAGCGTGAGCGACGCCGTCATCACCGTGGGAATCGGACTGATCAACGCGGTGATCAGTTCCGCGCAGGAGATCCGGGCCAAGCGCAAGCTGGACCGATTACAACTCCTCGACCAGGCCTACGTCGTCGTCGTCCGCGGCGGCCAAGAGATCCAGGTCGCGCCGGACATGATCGTGCGTGGCGACGTGCTGCGGGTACGACCGGGTGACCAGATCGTGGTGGACGGTCCCTTGCTCGATGGTGACCGGGTGGAGGCCGACGAGTCACTGCTCACCGGTGAGTCCGAACCGGTCGTCAAGCGGCTTGGCGAGGATCTGCGTTCGGGCAGCCTCTGTGTTGCCGGTGGAGGCCACCAACGCGCCCGCGATGTCGGCGCCGCGAGCTACGCGGGTCGCCTGACCGCGGAAGCCCGGCGGGTTACCACCGACAAGACTCCGCTGCAGCAGCGTATTGCGTTCATCATCCGACTGGTGATGGCCGTGACCGTCCTGATGAGCAGCGTCATCCTGACCCAGGCCACGCTGAATGGGCTCACGCTCTTGCGGACCGTTCAGATCACTGCCGTGCTGACCGGGCTGGTCCCTTACGGGTTGTTCTTGCTCATCTCCGTGGCGTACACCACCGCCGCCGTGCGGATCGCCCAGCGAGGTGCGCTGGTGCAGCAGATCAATGCGGTCGAATCATTGAGCAATGTCGACGTCGTGTGCACGGACAAGACCGGAACGCTCACCACCGGACGGCTCACCCTCGCGGCGGTGCAGCCGATCGATGGCCACGATCTGGCGGAGATCAAGGCGACGCTCGGCGCGTTGGCTCACGGGGCCACCACGCCCAACCTCACCACCACCGCGCTGGTCGCGAGCCTGTCCGGCGACACCGGAACGGTCCTCGACGAGGTCCCGTTCACGTCCGCGCAGCGCTGGTCGGGAGGCCGGATCGACGGCGTAGCGTGGGTGCTCGGCGCAGCGGAGGCACTCGCCCCCCACCTCGCCGGACCAGCTTGCGACGACGCCGTTTCCCAGTGCGTCCGGCACGGGCTTCGAGTGCTGTTGCTGGCCCGGGCTGCGGAGCCCACGGCGAGACTGCGTGATGCCGGCGACCGCCCGGCTCTGCCCGACCTTCGTCCGGTCGCCGTGGTCGCCCTGGCCGACGAGCTGCGCCCCGAGGTCGCCCAGACCATCGCCCGGTTCCGCGACGAGGGGGTATCGCTCAAAGTGCTCTCCGGCGACGACCCGCGCACTGTCGCAGCGCTGACCCTCCAGGCCGGCCTCGATTCCGGAGAGCCCGTTGCCGGTCCCGCGCTCGACCATCTCGACGACAGCGCGCTCGACAGTCTTGTTGCGAGAACCACGGTATTTGGCCGGGTTACGCCCGAACAGAAGGAACGAATCGTCGCCTCACTGCGCCGCCAGGACCACTACGTCGCCATGATCGGCGACGGTGTCAACGATGCCCGCGCCCTCAAGGCCGCACAGGTGGGGGTGGCCATGCGCAGCGGGAGCGCGGTTACCCGTGGCGTCGCCGACATCGTGCTCGTCGACGATTCCTTCGCCGCGTTGTTACCCGCCAGACGCGAAGGCCGCAGCATCATCAATGGCCTTGCTGTGTCGGCGTACATCTACCTCGCCAGAGTCGCCACGCAAGGCCTGGTGATCGTCGCGGTAACCATGCTCGGGCTAGGTTTTCCGTACTCGCCTACCCAGGTCGGGCTGACCTTGCTCACCGTCGGTGTACCAACGATGTTCCTCACCTTCTGGGCCAAGCCGGAGCCACCCGACGAGCACCTCTTAGGAAATCTTGCCCGCTTCGTCATCCCCGCTGCGGTTGTCACCGCGGCCTTCGGTACCGTCATCTACACATTGCTGTACACGGCCGTCGCCAAGGGTTTTGCCTCCGGACGCACGCCGGATCAGGTCATCGCCGGCTTCGAGAGCTTCACCGGGCTGACCTACACTGACGCCGACTTCCTGACGGCGTCCTCGACGATCGGCGCGCAGACAGGCCTGTCAACCTTTGTCTGCTTGGCCTCGTTCCTGCTCATCCTGTTCCTCTTCCCACCAACCCGGCTCTTCTCAGCCTGGACCCCTCCCGTCACCGACCGCAGACCCACCCTGCTCGTCATCGCACTGGTGGCCGCCTTGGCCGCGGCGCTGTTCATCCCCGCCCTGTACACCTACTTCGGGCTGACCGGACCGGTCCCACCGGTATACGCCATCGTGCTGCCCGGTCTGGTGCTTTGGTTCATCACCCTCAGCGCCGCCTACCGGTACCAACTCCTCGACCGTCTGCTCGGACTTGCCGACCTCCCTCGCCCTCGGCAGTCCTGCGTCGATCCGCCGTCCGTGCCGCAAGCGCCGTTAGCATGATGCATGCCTATTGTGACGTTTCGCCCCGCAATCGCCGAAGACGCCGAGGCGATTGCCACGATCTGGGCCGAGGGCTGGGCCGACGGCCATCTTGGTAACGTGCCTGATGCGCTCGTCACGGTTCGGACGCCGGAGTCTTTCCGGTCGCGTGCCACCGACCGCGTCGACGACACGGTCGTGGCCGCGGTCACCGACCAGGAGACCGCACGTGCTGAGGTGGCCGGTTTCGTGATGGTCGTCGATGACGAGGTCGAGCAGGTGTACGTCTCGACCGGCCATCGTGGGACCGGCGTGGCGACCTTGTTGCTCGCCGAGGCCGAACGGCTCGTCTCCGGCGCCGGCCACGAGCAGGCCTGGCTGGCAGTGGTGTCCGGCAATGCCCGGGCCCGCCGCTTCTACGAGCGTTGTGGCTGGACCGACGAAGGGCCGTTCGACTACGCCGCGGCCGCGGCGGAGGGAACGATCCAGGTACCGTGCCGCCGCTACATCAAACCGGTGCGCGCAGGCCGGCCCACCGCCCCCAGAAAGTGATTCCCAGCGTGCGCCATCAACGTTCCGGCTGGAATATTTCCCCATCGGGACTGGCAATCACCACGGTGTAGCCGTCGAGGTCCTGAAACCAGATTTCTCGATGGCTAGGGCCGTTGCCGTCACCCTCGGGTGGGTTGCGGTGCGGCTCGCGAACGATTGGCGCACCCAGTTCGCGCACCCTCGCCACCACTGCGTCAAAGTCCGAGACCTCGCCGAACCAGACCAGGACGCCGTTGCCCACCGCCGCGTCCGGGTCGATGAACACGCCGTGATGGTGTTCCACCGATCGCTGGTGCAGTTGCAGGACAAGCGTGCCGCCGGACAGCAGGCGCTCGTAGCGCTGCCCCCCATGGTCACTGGTCAAGTCCAAAACCCGCTGGTACCAGTCGCTTGACGCCTCCACGTCACGCACAGCCAGCATCGTCTGCGGCCGCGGCGTCACCACCGGAGCGACCAGCCCGATGAGGTTTCCGGCCGGATCCTCGACCCGCACGAGCCATCGCTGGCCCTGATCGAGTTCGGGTTGTTGCCGGACCCGCCCGCCGTGCTCCAGCACCGTCTGGAGGGTGGGATAGAGCTGATCAACACAGATCCAGAGCACCGGCCCGGACCCGGACGACGACTTCTGGTCGGTCGTCCACTGCCCGATCATGCCCGGCGCCTCGAACCCGGCGTTCTCGACGTCCACCCTCCAGCCGAAGACCGTCCCGTAGAACGTGGCGGACGCAGCGACATCGAGCGCGGGCAGTTCCAGATAGCCGATCTGACCGTGTGGTGGATGCTGTCCTCGGGTGCGGTCGGACGTCTGGCTCATCGCTGGCTCCTTCTGGTTGAAACTGTTTCCCGGCGAGGTCGTTTCCCGGTGAGGTCCTCGGCGACCAGCAGGCGCCGGGCAGAACGGGCGAACCACCGCTGGTAGCGCTCGACGCTCCAGCCACGATGGCGCACCAGGCGGTCGAAGACGGCCGGGTCCATCAGGATCCAGAGCGTGTCCACCGCGTCGTCGCGATCAAGGTCGCCGCGCAGCGGTGCCCTGGCGGCGAGTTGGTCGATCACCCACCCGGCGGTGGACGCCCGCTGGGAGATCATCGCGACGGACAGCTCAGCCAGCGCCGGATCGCTTGAAGCCCCCTCGAAAACAGCGAGAATCAATCCTGCAGAACGACTTTGGGCTGATGCGATGACTTCGGCGACGATCGAGAGGAGCTCATCCACGTCGCCCGCCGCTCGACCCTTGCCAGCCCAGACCCGGTCCAGCACCGGCACCTCGTCATCGTCACCAGCGATCGCAACGTCGATCGCCGCCTTGAGCAGGCGCACCTTGGTGCCGAACTGCTGCTCAAGGGTCGGCACCGAGACACCGGCAGCAGCAGCGACCGCCCGCATCGTGGTCCCCGCGTAGCCGCGCCCCAGGAACGTCGCGGTCGCGGCAGCCACCAGCCGCTGCCGGGTCTGGCGGGCCTGCTCCACACGCCGGGCGGACCGGTACGGACGGGCTCCGCCTCGGTCGTTCTCCATCGTGCCATATTTAACTATGGTGAACCCATAGTCAATTGTGCGGGCAGAGCCCGCCAGCGTTCAGCGAAGTCTGGCGGGCAGGCTTTCCAGCCGGTGGAAGGTCGAAGAACTGCGCCACGCGGGCTCCTCGTCCAGCGCCGCCACCTGCGGATACCTGTCGAAGAGCCGGGTCAACGCCTCGGCGGCCTCCATCCGGGCCAGGGCCGCCCCGAGGCAGAAATGGATGCCGGTGCCGAATCCGAGATGAGCCGGCCCGGTGCGAGCCAAGTCCAGCGTGTGCGGGGAGTCCCAGCGGCGCGAGTCCCGGTTGGCCAGGTCCAGGCGCAGCAGCACCTGCTGTCCGGGCGCGACCGGCACGCCTGCCAGGTCGTGCCCGGTCAGCGCGGTCCGAGCGATCAGCTTCACCGGGCCGTGCATCCGGATCAGCTCTTCGACCCCGCGGGTCGGGTCGACAGCAAGCAGCTGCTGCTGGTCGGGCTGCCGCAGCAGGGCCATCGCCCCGGTGCCGATGATGTTGGCAGTGGTCTCGTGCCCGGCGGCCAGCAGCAGCACGCAGGTGGCCAGCACCTCGTCGAGAGCCAGCTCGGTGGCCAGCAGCGCGCTGATGAAGTCGTCCCCACCGCCGGCACCCCGGCGCTCGGCGAGGATCGGGGTGAGAAACATGGTCACCTCGAGCGCCGCCGTCACCGCGTTGGTGACGTCGTCCTCCGTCGCGTCGACCTCCAGCAACCGAGCCAGGTGCGGGGTCTGCTCCAGGAAGACCTGCGCGCCTTCGACACCGACATCCAGCAGTTCGGCGATCACCGCCAGCGGGACCAGGTAGCCGTAGTCCGCGAGCAGGTCGACGTCACCGGCCTGACCGTCGTCGAGACCGTCCAAGCAGGCCTCGACGATCGCGGCCACCCGCGGGCGGAGATTCTCCACCGCTCGGGCCGCGAACGCCGGCGCCACCAGCCGGCGCAGCCGGGTGTGATCAGGCGGGTCGCGGAACAGCATCAGCCCCGAAGGAGCCTGCGCCAGCAGCGCGGAGGCCCGGGGGTTGCGGGTGGGATCGCTGCTCCAGCCCGGACCGCGCAACACCGCCGAAGCCTCGTCGAAGCCGGTCACGAGGAAGACGCCCAGACCGGAGTCCCATTGCACGGGCTGCTCCTCGGGCCGGGCTCGGGCCGCCAGATAAGCCGTCATGACCGGCCCCGGAAAGCGGCCTCGAGCTCGCCGTAGTGGGTCACCGGCGGGGCAGCCCAGTCAATCTCCTCGCGGATCCCGGCCCAGTTGCTGCTGGCACGCAGAGTGGCCAGGACGGCGGTCATACCCAGGTCGATCCGGCTCAGCGCGAGGTACTCCCCCGGCAACGCCAGCTTCTGTACGACGGCCGAGTGCGGACCGCGCGGGGAGAACTCCAAATCGACGATCCGGGCCGCGAACTCGGGGGTGTACCGGAACGGCTGCGGGCTCAGCACCGGGACCAGCGACTCGCGCGCCCAGGCCAGCATCCCGATCGGGTCGGGTGGATCGCCGGGGACGAAACCGCCCTCCGTGTACGTGCGCAGCAGCCCTTCGGCGTCCTCGTCGATCGCATACTGCCCAGCCGCGTGCATCCAGGCGACCTGGGTCGGATCGAAGCTCTTCACACAACCGAAGTCAAGGAAGGTGACGGTGCCGTCAGGGTGGAAGAGGAAGTTACCCGGATGCGGGTCGGCGTTGAACATGCCCAGCCGGCGCAGGCTGCCCAGGGTGAAGCGGTAAATCGCTTCCCCCCAGAGGTCCTTCACCTCCTGGTCGGCGCCCTGGGCCTGGGACCAGCGCAGGCCGTCGCTGCGCTGCATGGTGAGCACCCGCGAGGTGCTCAGTTCGGGCAGCACCTCGGGGACCCGGATGAAGGGGTGATCGCGGTAGGCGTCGGCGAACGCGGTCTGGTTGGCGGCCTCGCTCCGGTAGTCGATCTCCTCGCCGATCCGCTCCGACACCTCGCGGGCCAGCGCCCGCGCATCGGTGCGGCCCAGGTCGGGCATCACGCCCCGGATCAGCTGGAAGAAGGTGGCCAGCAACTCGGTGTTGGCCAGGTCGGCACGAATCGCCTCCGCCACCCCCGGATACTGGATCTTGATCACCACTCGGCGGCCGTCGTGGGTGCGCGCTGCATGCACCTGCCCGATGGACGCCGCGGCCAGCGGCTGCGGGTCGAACTCGGCGAAGATCTGCTCCGGCGGCGCACCCAGCTCGGCACGCACCACGGCCGCGGCGACCTCGGGTTCCATCGGCGGGGCATCGTCCTGCAATCGAGACAGCGCCGCCTGGTAGACGGACTGGCTGCTGCCCTCGACCAAGGAGCCGAGCGAGACGAACGACAGGATCTGACCGGCCTTCATCATCACGCCCCGGGAACGGCCGAGAGACTGCGCATACCGCTCGGCGCTGCGGGCGTGCAGCTGGGTCGAATCCTTCCGGCGCAGCGCGGAGACGACGGCCTCACCAGCGGTGCGGCCGGTCAGCGCCACCAGCGGAGCGGCTCTGGCCAGCCGGCCAGTTCGAACCGATGACCGCACCGGTCCCGCCGGCGGCCGTGCTGGTTCCGGCACCGACCGCACGGGTTCCGGCACCGACCGCACGGGTTCTGTCATCGGATCTGCCATCGAATCTGTCATCTGGCCCTCCAGATCACCCGTCACCCAACGGGCACTCAGTAGACACTGGGCCCTCCTCAGTGTTCACTTAGGAAAGTGACCACGTCAACTGCAACCCGCGAACGGATCCTCGACGCGGCAATGCACCTCTTCGGCGAGCACGGGTTCCGCGGCACCAGCGTGGCCGCGATCGAGCAGGCAGCCGGCTTGACCCCGGGAGCCGGTGGGCTGTATCACCACTTCCGGTCCAAGGACGCCGTGCTCACCGCCGGCCTGGAACGCCACCTCGGGCGACTGGGCGCGTTGCGTGACATCCGCCGGCTCTTCACCGGGGTCGGCGATCTCGGTATCGGACTGACCCTCACCGCCCGCTACATGCTCTCCGAGCTGGACACCGAAAGCGAGCTCCTGCACGTCCTTTTCACCGAGTCGCGACGCCGTCCCGAACTCGTTCAGGTCACCATCGCGACTCTGGTCGACAGCACCTGCACCGAGTTCGCGGCCTGGCTCACCGAGGAGTGGGCGGTCCCGGCCGAGCGGGCCCGCAACGTCTCGGTGATCGCTCTCGGCGCGCTGCTGTCGCACCGACTGGTGCGGACTGTCGTCCCGGTCAGCGCCCAGGCCGGAGCGGGGATCGTGAACGACGAGACCTTCGTGACCATGTGGGTAGACACCTTCCACCGGGCGCTGCAACCCTGATGGTGCCCGACCGGGGTGAGCTGGGCCAGGTGAGGTACCGCCTATGCGGGAGGCGTCCCGTGAGTGTGAAAGGAGTTGATCGTCTTCAATCCCCAGGCCTGTCCCTTCGCCCGCTCGGCCTCGGTCCAGTTCACCGGCTGCCAGTCGGGTGCCAGGACCAGCCGGGCACCGGCGTTGCACAGTTCGATCCGGTTGCCACCGGGCTCGTAAACGTAAAGGAAGAAGGTCTGCTGGATGGCGTGTTTGTGCGGACCGGTCTCGATGAAGACGTTCTGCTCCAGTGCCAGGTCGGCGGCCCGCAGGATGTCCGCCCGCGAATCCACCGCGAACGCCAGATGGTGCAACCGAGCGGGCGTGCCGGTGCGGTCCTTGGTGTAGACCGCGTCGTACCCCTTGTTCGTGAACGTCGTCCAACTGCCGGTGATCGTGCCATCGTCCAAGACGATCTGCTCGGTCACCATCGCACCGAGACCGTCACGCAGGAAGTCCCGGTTGGCAGCAACCTCGACGCCGAGATAGTTGATGTGGTCGAGCCTGCGCACACCTACGCCATGGCCCGGGTACGGGCTGGCCTGATTCTTCAAAGCCGGCTCCCCGCCGGTCGGCGGGACATACCAGTCGCACTCGTAGTACAGGCCGAACTCGTGTCCGTCGGGGTCGCGGAACAGATACGTGGGACCGTACCCTGAGTCACCGTTCCTCCAGCCAATACCAAGACCTCTGGCTTCCAAGGCGGCTACCCGGCGGGCGAGAGCCGCCGGGGAGGTGGCGCGCAGGTTGGTCCGCCCCACCCCGGACGTGGCGTGCGCGGTGACCTTGACGGTGATGTTCTCGTAGTCGTCGAACGCACGCAGGAACACCGAGTCCTTGCTCGCACCGTTCTCGGACATGCCGAGGTAACGAACGAAGAAGTCGACGGTCTGCGCCGGGTGCGGCGAGCGCAGTTCGACGTGGGCCAGATGCGCGATGTCATGCAGAGGGGGCATCGGGCAAGCGTAGGCTTCCTTCGGTACCGGGGCGCACTGGGAGAACTCGCGCTGGCGCGGACAGCTGGGATGGCGCGGCGGCAGAAGGCGGGCCGCTGGTTCGGACCTTACGCTGATCGCGAGGCTTCTGTTCGCCGTGAGGGAGAAGGATCCCGCAATGCCATCCACGCGCACCGTACCGGACCGGGTGAGATGGGCCTTGACCCTTGTTGCCGCAGGCCCGTCCGACCGCATTCTGGAGATCGGCTCGGGTCCTGGCATCGCTGCCGAACTGGTCTGCGAGCGACTTCAGACGGGATGGATGCTGGCAATCGACCGATCCGCGGTCGCCACCCGGCGCACCACCGAGCGAAACGCCGCACACATCCAGGCCGGGCGGCTGGAAGTTCGCACCGTGACCCTCGAATCGCTTAATGTACCGGCCGGGACCTTCGACACCGCGTTCGCGATCGACGTCAACCTGTTCTGGACGCACACACCCACCCAACCATGGGAAATCCTCACTCACGCCCTGCGACCCGGCGGGTTCCTGCACGTCTGCTACGGGGTCGGCCCGCAGTCCCCCGAGCGCATCACCAGCACAGTCGCCGAAGCCCTTACCGCACAAGGCTTCACCGACGTGGGAATCAGCACCAGCAACAGCGGCATGGGGATCTCCGGCCGGACCCCGGACTGATCGGCCAGGGTGAGACCTCCCTGTCGTGACCTCAATTTGCCGTGATCATGCACGGTTACTCGGGTGCTGCGTCGAAGTGGTCGCGCGTTTTGACCCAGCTAGGGGGTCAAAACACGCGACGAAGTCGAGGAAACGGGCACGCTGGCACTGACGGCATCAGTGACCGGCACGGTACGCCGAAGCGCCGGAGGACTTCGACACCATTGACACGTCGAGTTCGCCACCTCGTCGGGCGTCAAGCTAGCCCTCTACGGGCGCCGCGCCCTGGCCAAGGATGCCGGCGTTTCCCCGGACGGCAACGGGTCACACCGGATCATCATCGGCAGTCGCGCCGGACCCTTCACCGACCCGGACGGATTCACCTGGGAGGCCGCGTAACTGCGTGCCGGCACGACCAACACGCCAGGTAGGCCACCTCGTACCTCCAGCTCCACTGCGAGGCTGCTCGACTGGTTCGCATCATTCATGCCGGTCATCAGGTGAGCGATTGGGTGGGAGACATCCGTGCGGCGCGGACAGCCGGGTAGAGCCCGGCGATCGCCCCGACGACGAGAGTGGATGCGACGCCGGCGACCAGCACCAGTGGGGGCACGACCGGAATCCAGTCGTTTGTGACAGCGACGGCAACGGTGACGAGGTATCCCAGAATCGCGCCGACGAGGCCGCCGAGTCCGGACAGCACGAGCGCCTCGGTGAGGAACTGCAGCCGAATGTGCCGTCGGGTGGCGCCCAGTGCCCGGCGCAGGCCAATTTCTCGGCGCCTCTCCATGACGGAGATGACCATGGTGTTGGCGACCCCGATGGCGCCAACGAGCAGGGCGATGGAGCCCAGGCCGACAAGCATGGCGGTGAAGGTTTCATCGACGGCGTCGACGGCGGCCAGGGCGTCGGACGGCCGGGACACGGCGACCGACGTGGGATCCGCCGGTTGCACGGCGGCAGCGATGCGCGATCTCAGTGCGGCGACGGACGACTCGTCGACGCGCTGGTAGAGCTTCGTGGGATTGCCCACGGACGCGAACCCGGTCGTGGCGAGCGGAATGCCGATCAGCGCAGCCGTGTTCAGCTCCGGGGCGAGCGGCAGCGGTTCAAGGATACCGACGACGGTGGTGTTGCGCCCACCCAGCCACACCAGTGTTCCCGGTTCGCTCACGCCGAGGCGCCCGGCCGCGGTCGCCCCGAGAACGGTGGTGGGGAAAGCCGCCGTACCGCGGTTCAGCCACGATCCCGTACGCACGTTTCCGGCGACGACGTCGAGCACGCCGAGGTCGGTGGCCGTCACGGTGAGCCCGTTCGTTCGCCCGGGGTCGACGTAGGAGCTCCGGTACACGTGCACGTCAGGCAGGTCCAAGACGAAGGACGTCGACTCGATGCCGGGAAGCCGGGCGAGTCGGGCCGAAGCGTTGACTGGCAGCGGGGGTTGCTCGGCCCCCGACGCTGTCAGGGCGACCGTCGCACTGAGCAGATTGGTCCCCAGGTCGGCCAGACGGGCGTTCAGCCGTGCCTGACTAGAAGCGGAAATTCCCAGCACGGCCACCATCGCCGCCACTCCGATGGCAATACCTAGCGCGGACAGGACGGCGCGAGCGGGTTTGGCCCGCAACCCCGCCGAGCCGAGGGACAGCAGATCGACCGGGCGCAGCCGGGATGGCTCGGAAAGGGAAGGGTTCCAGGCGCCGCCGCGCCACTTCTCGCTCATGCTTATGATTCGCTCGGGCGCGGCGCTCATGTGCCACCTCTCGTGGTGGCATCGGAGCGAACAGTTCCGTCGCTGATGCAGACCCGCCGTGGAAGTCGCGCGGCGAGGTCGTTGTCGTGCGTGATCACGACGACGGTGGTGCCGGCGGCATGCAGCGAATGCAAGAGTTGGATGATGCTCTCGCCCGAGCGGGAGTCAAGGTTGCCGGTGGGTTCGTCTGCCAGCAACAGCGGTGGCTCGCCGACAACGGCTCTGGCGATGGCGACGCGTTGCTGTTCACCGCCGGACAGCTGGTGTGGCCGATGCGAAAGCCTGCCGCCCAGCCCGACCCGCTGCAGCGCACTGCGGGCCCGATTCCTTCGCTCGCGCAGGGGCACACCGGTGTACAAGAGACCATCAGCGACGTTGTCGAGCGCGGCCACCCCCTGCCTGAGATGAAATTGCTGAAAAACAAACCCTATTCGCCAGGAACGCAATGCAGACAGATCAGCGTCCGAGAGCCGGCCGATCTCGAGTCCGGCGAAATGGACGGTGCCCGAGGTGGGTCGGTCGAGGGTGCCGATCACGTTGAGCAGGGTCGACTTGCCCGAACCGCTGGCACCCACAATGGCCACGAAGTCACCTTTGTCGATGTCCAGACTCACTCCCGCCAGGGCGGTGACGGGCGGAGAACCGTACGTTCGGATAATGTTCCGAAGGCTCAGAAGCGCGGTCATCGGGACGGCACCACCACGGGCAGGCCATCGGTGACACCGGTGCCGGAGATCTCAACCCTTCCCGACGCGAAGGCACCCACGGTGACGGGAATCATCGTTCGTTCTCCCTTCGGCCCCCTCCTGGGCACCTCGACCGCGAAGTGTGTGTCATCAGTGGGGACGAGTGCATCGACGGGAACGGTCAGCACGTCCTTCTTCAGGGTGCTGGCCAACTTCACGCTGACGCTCGCCAGAGCTAGTTCGCGCACGGCCTTCTGGTCGTGGATCGTGATACTCACGGGAATGATGATGCGGGAGTCGGCTTCGTCGTCACTCGATTCAACCACCGCTGATCCGACACTGGTGATGACGCCCTTGATCTCGCTTCCGGTCGGCAGCGCGACCTTGACGGCGGCGCCGTGGGCGGCAAGCGCCCGGTCGTCCAACTGAATCTTCAGATCCACCACCATTTTCTTGCTGGTGGCCTGGTACACCGTTCCGCCGGGAGCAATCTGCGCACCCACCCGAGTGCTCACGCGATCGACCCGAAGATCGTGGTTCGAGAACAGGATCCTGGATTTGGCGATCTCCCCGGTCTGTTTCACCCCCAGCGACCTCTGCCACCGCTTGACCGCGGCGACGGTGTGCCAGGCGAACCGCTTGTCGGGGTCGCCGTCGAAAAACCCTAAGCTACGAAGGTTTTGTTCCAACTGGCGGATGTCGTCGCCGTCAGTCATGCCCCAGGCGAAGGCCCGCCACGCCGGCAAGCGACCGGAAAGCAGCACGATCGGTTCGGTGTTCACCCGGAACAGCACGTCTCCCCGGGCGATCGTGCTACCCGCTTTGCGCAGTTGGGTGATCACGCCGGTGCCACCGGAGACGACGGGCTGTTGTATGGCGTACTGCAGCGTGCCCGGCAGTTTTCGCTCCGAAACCAGCCGGCCGGCCGTTACCGGGGTGGTCGCCAGGTCCGGCGACTCCCTCGGCGTCACGTCCGCCGGCCGGGCCCGAGCCGCGTAACCGGCTGCCCCGACGACCAGCATGAGGACGGCTCCACCGGCGAAGAGCACCAACCGTCTCGACCTGCGCGGCTGCGGGCCAGTAACGTCTCGATTCCGGGACTGACCGGGATCGTCAATCGTCTCGACCTGTCTGCCAGTCGCTACTTCGTGCACTTCTCAATATCCTTCGTGGTCGCGTCCTGGGGTATGATGAAAGCTTGCTGACTCTTCGGCTCCTCGACCTGGTACCCGAGACCTCTGAGGCAGTCAGCCCATCCGAGCGCGATCTTCAGCTGTTCTGCGTCGCCCTCCTTCGTTACCGCAACGGTCGGCGGATCGCCGATCGTCGCCATGCATTCCGAGCCGGCCTTGTTGATCCCCGGTAGGGTCTCCGTGATTCCCTCCCCCGGCTGCGGGTCCTTCACCTTAAAACCCTTGCCTCGCAGGCACTGCGCGATCTTCAGGTCGTAGGCGTCACGGGCTGCGCTGAGATCGGAGTCACTCACCGCCGACGCGCCGGGCTTTTCCGATGCAGCTGCAGCACCGGTCTTGGCCGTGCCGTCGGTTTCACCGCACCCTGCGAGAGCTAAGACGAGGACTGCCGTCCCGCCGATGCCCGCGGCAAGACGTGAGGAAATGGTGTGGGCGCGGTGCATGTGGCTTTCCTTCCGTAGTCGCGCTGCCCTTGCGACGCGCTGCAGACCAGAAAACCGGATCACCCGTTGCCACAACGTTTGCGGAAAACGATATGTTGTTGATATCTGCGCTCGCCCGTCTCAGCAGCGGCTGGGCCGAGCCCCGGCCCGCGGAGTCAGGGTCGGATCCTCCGGGTCAGCGTGGGCCTGACGCCGGCGGAAAGGTCACAAGAACGTGCAGGCCACCGCCGGTGCGAGCACGTAGACAGACAGTTCCGGCGTGGGCGCGAACGATGGCAGCAACGATGGCCAGCCCGAGACCGGAACCGGTGTGCTGGCCTTTTCGGGTGCGCCCCGCACCGCGAACGAAAGGTTCGGTGAACGCCGCCAGATCCGAGTCGTGCAGTTCCGGGCCGGTGTTGCTGACCAGCAGTTGCGTCCCGCCGTCCGACAATCGGTCGGTCGACACGTGGATCTGACCACCCGTGTGGTTGTGCACGATGGCGTTCTGCACGAGGTTCATCATCAGCTGGGTCAGCAGTGCCGGATCACCTCGAACCTCCGGCACGGTGAACTGTGTGCCGATCCGGACCTGCGCTGCGGCGGCGCTGTCGCTCAACTCGTCGATCACGCCCGAGACCAGCGTCTCCACCTCGACGGTCGCGAGCTCAAGCGGGTGGTTCTCTGCGGTCGCCAGGTTCAGCAGTGCCTCGGTCAGCACGATGGACCGCTCGTTGATCTCCGCAACCCGACGCAGAACGGTGTCGACATCGCGGCCGTCCCGGTCGGCTTGCGCGACTTCAAGCATCGTCCGGATGACAGTGTGCGGGGTGCGCAGTTCGTGTGAGGCGTTCGCGGCGAATCGGCGCTGCTCCTCGACCGTGTGGTGCACGCGGTCAAGCATGTCGTCGAAGACGTCGGCGAGTTCCACCAGTTCGTTGTGGCGTCCCGTCATGTTGACACGGTGGTCCAGTGACCCGTCACGGGCGCGGCGGGCCGCGGCGGTGATCCGCTGCAGCGGCCTCACCATGCGTCCGGCCAGGAGCCAGCCGCCGCCCAACCCGAGTGCGGCGAGCAGAACGAGCGCCCAGGCGGAATATTGGACGAAGACGCGCAACAGATCCGACCGGTCCGGCGCGAAACCACCGTTGGTGGTCGAGATTGCGCCCTCCGGCACGAACCGGAGCACCAGGAAGCCGACAGCGAACAACATAATTCCGACGACAACCACGAAGCCTGCATAACTGAGGGTGAGCTGGGCCCGGACCGACAGCCCACGAGCCCGGGGAGGGCGGTGCCTGGCTTCAGTCATCACTGCTGTCGGCGGCGGTGGTCGTACTGATCCGGTAACCGGCACCGGGAACAGTGTGGATCAGCCACGGCTTGCCGAGGTTCTTGCGCAGCCCCGAAATGGTGATGCGCACGGCGTTGGTGAACGGGTCGGCGTTCTCGTCCCACGCCTGCTCCAGCAGGCGCTCCGCGCTCACCACCCCGCCTTGGGCCTCGAGCAGCACCTGAAGGACCGCGAATTGTTTGCGGGGCAGGGCAACATACCTGTCGTCACGGAAGACCTCGCGGCGAAACGGATCGAGGCGGAGGCCCGCGAACTCGATCAAGGGCGGGGTTGCCGCCGCCGGACGCCGATGCAGCGCCCTCAGCCGCAGGACCAGCTCGCGAAACGCGAACGGCTTCGTGAGATAGTCGTCCGCGCCGCTCTCGAACCCGGCCTCCTTCTCGTCCAGGTGGCTGGCCGCCGTGAGCATCAGAATCCGAGGGCTGAACCGGTCGACCGACAGCCGCCGGGCGATCTCGTCACCGTCAGGACCGGGGATATCCCGGTCGAGCACGACCACGTCGTAGTCGTTCGTTTTGAGCAGCTCAAGCGCCCGATCGCCGTCACCGGCAAGGTCCGCCGCGATCGCCTCCAGACGCAGACCGTCACGGATCGCCTCCGCAAGAAAGAGTTCGTCCTCGACGATCAGTACTCGCATCGTGGCATCGTAGATCAGCGACGAATTGGTGCCGTCGGGCGTTGCTCCGTACGTGGCCGGCTCGCGAGCTCAGCGGACGTCCGGGCGAGCCGGTGATGCGCTCGTCCGGTGGACGGCGTTGGCCACGACGTCCCTGAGATTCCCGGTCCGCGCGTGGTCGGCCCGCTGGAGCGAAGCACCGGTCCCCCGCCGGAGCAACCGGTCCAAGGACGACTGCACGCGATCCGCATCCTGGTCACGAGATCGGGTGAAGAAGGTGCGCCCGGTACGCACTTTCTTCACCCAATCTTCGATGCGGAAGAGACCCGCTCGCTAGGAATCGCTTTCGAACAAGGGGACGTCGGCCCAATCGGACAGGTTCAGCCCAGAGTGCGGCGGCGCCGGAAGGTGCGGGGCCCGGCGCTGCTCGTCCTTCACCCCGCGATAGAGCGGATCGAAACCAAGCGCCGCGATCTTCTGCGCCACCCGGCTGTCGGGTTCTCGTTCTGCTCGCGGCGATCTGGGATAGCGCAGGTTCAGCCCGGCGGCCGGCGGATGGTTGAGATAGTCACCAAAAGCGCAGCCGGAGGCATGCGGGCAGCCGTCCACGTGGCTGTTGCAGCCGGCGCACAGCAAGCCGCGCACCCGCCCGGTGAAGTGATCGTGATCGACGTAAGTGCCCCACTGCTCCCCGCAGGTGTTGCACAGCGGCCCGAACCGGCGCACCAGCCGGGCCCGGAGCCGTCCCAGCGGGTTGTCGCCGCCCTGATAGCCGGGCCAGGGTGATCGCCAGGTCAGGTCATCGAGGCATCGCCGGCGGACCGGCACCAGGCTCGGCACCTCCACCGTGTCGGTCAACCTGACCAGCCAGCTCGCCACCCGTTCATGAACCTCGCCCCGGATGACGTCGTGGTCCGGACCGCGGGCGTCCAAGGGGGCCTGAATCCGGAACCGCACACCATCGGTCCACCAGTAGCACCATTGCTTGTGCCGGACGACGTCCACCGGATCCTCGGCCCGTGGTTTTCCACCACAGCTGGGGAACCCGTTCAGCAGCAAGTGATATCGGCCGTCATCAGCCAGCACGGCGACCTGCTGACCGGCTTTGATCGGGGCCGGCCACCGCCGCTCGCAGGCGCCGCCGGCCTGCCGCCGGATCAGGTCGTTCACGCCGTCGTAGTCCAGCTCCGGCGCGTACCGCCACAACAAGGCCTCCCGCCGGTGCGAAAGAAAGTCCTCAAGGCCCATACCCACAGTCTGCTCGACCCCGACGACAATCTCCCGGCCGGTCTCGACATCTCCAGCCGCCTCGACGTATCCGGCCGCATCGGCGTCGTCCGGCCCGTCGATCACGTGCTTTAGCTCTCGCGCGTGACCTGGTCGGGGGTCTTGTCCGGACGAAGGCCCCGCCAGGCCGGATGCCGCAGTCGGTCGTCAATCGTCCATTCGGCGAAGACCACCTCTCCGACCAGTTCGGGAGCGACCCAATGGGCGTCCCGCGCGTCCAAACCTGGGACGTCGACAAATGGGCTGGTCGCTCGGCTCAACGTGGCCAGCCGATGGAACAGGTCGGCCAGGATCGCCGTAGTGAATCCGGTGCCGACCCGCCCGATGTAATGCAGGCCCTCGGGACCGGGCAGCCCCATCAGCAGGGATCCGATGGTGCCCGCGCGGGTACCGGCACCAGGGCGCCAGCCACCGATGACGACCTCCTGGGTGCGAATGTTCTTCAGCTTGATCCAGTCCGGCGACCGGCGGCCGGGCCGGTATCGCGAGTCGCGCCGCTTGGCGACGATGCCCTCCAGCCCTTCGGCCGCGCTGAGCCGTACCGCCTCCTGCGCCGTGCCCTCGACGAGCGTCGGGGTCTGCCAGGAGGGCCCGGTCAACTGCAGTCCTTCGAGGACGGCTCGCCGATCGGCATAGGGCAGGCTCAGCGCGGACCGACCGTCCAGGTGCAACACGTCGAAGATCATCAGGATGGTCGGGTCGTCCTGTGCGAGCCGTTGCGCGGTGGCGGCGTCGTTCACGTGCATCCGCTTCTGCAGTGTGGCGAAACTTGAGCGCCCGTCCCGATCCAGAGCCACGATCTCGCCGTCCAAGATGATCGGCATGTCACCCAGCTGGTCACCTAGAGCCATCAGTTCCGGGTAACCGACGGACATGTCGATGTCGTTGCGCGAGATGAGCGCGAGCCGACTCCCGTCCCAGCGGACAATTGCCCGCACTCCGTCCCACTTCTTCTCGAAAGCCCAGCCCTCGTCCCGACCAGCCAGCGGCAACGTCCCGAGCGTCGCCATCATCGGCGCGAGCGACTCCGGCAAGGGCTCTCGTCCCCCGGTATCTGTACGGGTGTTAGGAGTGACCACGCTCGATCCTCTCAGGTAGCGCCTTCGGCAGCCGTACATTTTTGTCCATGTTGAACATTCGCCAGGCCGCGAGTACGGACGTTGCCGAACTGGAGGCGATCGTGGCCGACGCCTTCGGGGTCTACCTGCCGCGGATGAACGTCAAACCGGTACCGATGACGGCCGACTACCGGGCCCTGGTGCAGGCAGAGCAGGTCTGGGTCGCGGTCGAGGACGGTGAGATCCTTGGATTGATCGTTCTCGTCCCTGCCGTGGATCACCTGTACCTGGACACCATCGCCGTTCGCCGCCGCGCCCAGGGCTCGGGTGTTGGACGTCGCCTCCTGGATCTAGCCGAAACTGAATCCACCACAAGGAGTTTGCCCGCCGTCGTGCTGTGCACCAACGAAGTCATGACCGAGAACCTGGCCTACTACCCACGCCACGGCTATACCCAGACTCATGTCGCTCAGGACGGCGACTACCGGCGCGTGTACTTCCGCAAACTCCTCCCCCAGAACAAGCCCCGCGCGAACGAGCAGTGAAACGCGGCCAATGCCGATGGATCTGGCCGCCGACGACGGCATCAGGTGTTGCCCGACCTAGGCCCGCAACAGCTCAATGTCGTCGCCCCAGGCATCGATGATGCCCCGCTTGTCCCGCCGGATCGCTTCCTGCTCCACGAGTTGGTAGAGCTGTCGCTGGGCTGCCGGGTCACCGTCGGCCAAAATCCTCTCGAGCAGCTTGGTGAGCGGGACGTGGCTCCACGGCTCGTTCATGAAGGGATGCTCGCGCAACTCCCAGCGCAGGTACTTGTTATAAGGGCGGACCCGGTTGTCGAAGGCGAACACGCACCACAGGAGCCACGGAACGGACTCGACGGCATCCATTCGCTGTTCCCAGGTCTGGCCGTCTCGGGCCGACTTCAGCGAGCGGTAAACGAAATTGATGTACCCGTCGAGGTAGTGGTCCAGGCAGGCAGATACCTCAGCGTCGGTCAACGTGGCCTGAGCGTGTACCGCCTGCGCGACACCACCCTTGTCGAGCAAGACCCGCGCCCACGCGAAGGACCACCGCAACCCCCACTCAGCCGGGTCGGACGGCGGCGCCGAGAGCTCCTCCAGCGTGGTGTAGATCGTGTCGATGTCTCGCGACCGCGTGGTTGACCAGCCGGCGACGGGCTGGTGCACGACGACGTACACATCGACGTCCGAATGCGCAGTAGCCACCCCCCGTGCTGCGGAACCGCTCAACACCAGGCCAGCAATCCGCTCATCGCGCATCGCATCGGCCTGCAGAGACGCCAACTGCTCGGAACCAGGCACCCCCGCATCATGTCCGATCTTGCGCGCATGCGCGACGGGCTCGGGTGTCGTCAGCTTGACGAAACGAGCACCGGTCAGACAGAATGTTAATCGATTAACAAGGGAGGAGCCGACATGGAATCGCGCCCGACACTCAAGTCCGTTGCCGCCGCCGCGGGGGTGTCCACGGCTCAGGTGTCGTATGCCTTCAACCGACCGAATCGCTTGTCCGCGCAGGCGAGGGCTCACATCCTCACCGTGGCACGGCAACAGGGATACTCGGGACCGGACGCGGCGGCGCGTTCGTTGCGGACCGGACGAGCCGGCGCGATCGGCGTCGTCTTCACGACCGGAATCTCCAACGCGTTCGCCGACCCCTACCTTCTTGCACTGCTCGGCGGTTTGGCCGAGATCGCCGAGCAGACCCGGACCGGCCTGGTGCTGATCCCCTTCGACCTGAGCGACACCGGAATGGACGACGACGCGGTCCGGCACGCGTTGGACGCCGTGCACCGAGCGGTCATCGACGGCGCCGTGGCGGAATGGTTGCCCGATGACCATCCGGCCGTGCGGGCACTCGCGGACCGGAAGGTTCCGCTGATCCGTTCGTCGATTACTGAGACGGGCTGGTACGTGGCAATCGACGACCGGGCGGCCGGGCGGCAGATCGGTCAGCACCTGGCCACCCTCGGACACCGCGACGTCGCCATGGTGGTGGGCACCGGCGGCCAGCCGGGTGTGCCCGTGGCCACCGTCCAGGAAGATCAGCTGTATCTCTACTCCGCACTGCGCCTGGCCGGCATCCGGGAAGGGCTTGGCCCGCAGGCCCGGGTGCGGGTGATCAGCGGCGGCCGTACCGCACCGGAATCCGGATGTGCCGCAGCAGCAATGATTCTCGATCGACAGGACCGCCCGTCAGCTGTTGCCGCAGACAGCGACGTGTTGGCGACCGGCGTCCTCGAGGCCCTCAGGCTTCGGGGGTTGGAGCCGGGACGCGACGTCTCGGTGACCGGGTTCGACGGCGTGCCGGTGGCGGCGGCGGCCGGACTCACCACAATCGAGCAACCGATCCGCGACAAGGGCAGGCAGATGGGGCGGATGCTGCTCGACCCGACGTTCACCGAGCGACAGATCATCCTGCCCACTGAGCTTGTCGTGCGGACCAGCACTGGGCCCGCACCCCGGTAGCACCAGGACCGCCACGAAACCTTCGAGAGGACACCACCATGACGAACGACGGGCTGGCTGACACTCTGGATGCGACCAGACCGCAGTCCGGCCCCGACGACTGGCACAGTGACCGACTCGACCTCGACGCGTACCTGCGCCACATCGGCTACCGGGGTCCACTGGAGGCGAACGGGCAGACCCTCGCCGCGCTGCACCGCGCCCACATCGAAGCTATCCCGTTCGAAAACCTGGACATCATCCTGGGTCGCGGCATCACCGTTGATCTGGAGCAGGTCCAGGCCAAACTGGTGACCCAGGGTCGAGGTGGATACTGCTACGAGCACGGCATGCTCTTCGGCGCGGTCGGGGAACAGCTGGGCTTCCACGTCGACCGGCTGCTCGCCCGCACCGGCGATCCGGCCGAACACCCGCGACCACGGTCGCATTTGGTGCTGCGCGTCGCTACGGATCAGGAGCAGTGGCTGGCCGACGTGGGTTTCGGCTCCGGACTGCTGGCACCGCTTCCGCTGGTCGCGGCCGGCCCGCAGCGGCAGGGAGCCTGGGAGTACGAACTGATCCAGGGCCGGGACTCGGCGTGGCGACTACGCGAATCCGACGGGCAGCGCTGGACCACGATCCTGACCTTTACCACAGAGCCGCAGTACTTCGTGGACGTCGAGGGTGCGAACTACAACACGGCGACCCACCCGCACTCGCCATTCGTCCAGCGGCCCATCGTGGTGCGAAAAGACGACACATCGGTGCGGCGACTACTCGGCCGCGAGTACACCGTCGAGCGGCCTGGCCATCCGGTACAGCAGCGTCACCTCACCAATGACGAGTTCACCGCGCTGCTCCAGTCCGACTTCGGCCCCGTGCTGTCCGCCGCCGAGGTGACCGCGCTCGCCGCCACGCTCCCGCCCGACACCACCGACGGCCCGCCGGCACCGGGGCTGCCGACGGAGCTCACGAACCGAGAGGAAGCCGAGCAATGAGCCGGATAGAGCAGCTGGCCGTCATCGTCGCCAGCGTCCGCAATGACCGCGTCGGCCCGTCGGTCGCGGGCTGGTTCCTGGGCCAGGCCCAGGCGCACACGAGCGCCGCCATCGACGTGATCGATCTTGCTGACGTCGACCTGCCCGACGATCTCGGCGGAGGTGGGGACACCGAGCTCTTCGCCAAGCGCATCAAGAGCGCCGACGCGATCGTGGTGGTGACTCCGGAGTACAACCGTGGTTACCCCGGCGCGTTGAAGACGGCGATCGACTCCGTGGTGTCCGAGTGGAGCGCCAAGCCGATCGGCTTCGTGTCGTACGGCGGAATCTCTGGCGGTCTGCGCGCTGTCGAGCAACTGCGCATGGTCTTCGCCGAGCTCCACGTGGTCACTATGCAAGCCACGGTGAGCCTGCACCACGTCTGGGACCAGCTCGACGAGCACGGCAATCTCCGCCAACCGGAACGGGCCGGGTCGGCGGCAGACACCATGCTTCGACAACTCGCTTGGTGGGCCCAGGCACTGCGCGAGGCCAAGACTCACGAGCGCTACGACGGCTGACGGACTAATTGAACATCGTTGTGGTGTTGAGCGCCAGCTATTTGTCAGTGGGTGCGCCAGCTAATTTGTCAGTGCGCAATTCGGGCATTGTCAACTGTGACCACCAGCGATAGTTGTCACTTGCCCAGCGATAGTTGTCACCATGATCGATTGTGTAGCCCCGTGCTTCGTGGGGGCGGTGAAAACAACGTTGGGACCCTGCTCAGGTGACAACAATCTCTGGGAATCGGTGACAGATACCAGTGTCGGTTCTTGCTCCGCGTAAGGCTTTTCCGTCGACGGCCGCGGCTGGGATCAGTCCGCCGGGGACCGGATGCTCACGGGCGCGTTGCACCGCGCGGCGTTCTTCTCGCTCATCGGGGCCGGGGGTTCGCGGCAGCACCGGGGCCGCGGCCACGCCCTGGGCGATTTCAGTGCCCCACCTGCCGATGGCCGCGTCCAGGGCGTCGGCGTCCAGCGCCTGCAGGATTCGCCGGAAGGTTCGTTCGCTGGGCACGATGAACTGCCCGGTGAGGGGATTACGCGCCGCGCCCAGGCGGGCCAGTTTCTGCTGCGAGGCTCGCGCGGCCCACTGCCAGATCGCGGTGATCGAGTCCCCACCGATGACCAGCGTCGCGCACGCGCTCAACACCAGGACGACGATCAGCGGGTGCCGCAGCCCTCGCCTTCTGCGCTGCTCGGGCACGCTGGACAGCCTGATGGCCAGGGCAGATTCGGCTTTCGCTGGGTCGCCGGCCAGTTCGGCCTCCCACGCAGCCAGGTCGGCGAGGTGGTCAAGACCCGGGGTCGGCGGGCAAGATACAGACACGAGCGCGGCTCCTGGAACGATCTTTGGGCTTAGACACCGCAAAGATCATCAGGAGCCGCGCTTGTCTGTCCCCACGCCACGCCGAACCAGGACAGATCAGATCAAACAGGAACAACGCCGGGGCCGTGCCCAGCACGGCTACCCCGCACAGCCCCCGACTGGTCCCAATACATGAGCCGACCCCGGAGGAATTACGTGAGCGCCCGCCCTACGTCAGCCGCGTCAGCACCGACCCAACCCAGACCAGCCCGAGGAATAGGACAGAGTTGGAATACTTCTCTCCACCACCTGGATTCACCTGAGCTCGGCGTGCCGGTTGACCAGCAACCTGTTGGTGGGGCACCGCGCGACGGACCAGTTCCCCGAGTTCACGTAGTACCAAGGCCCGGTGTAGGTCGCTCCGTCGGTACAGGTTGCCACAGCCCGGTACTGGTGGCTGTCTGGTCCCGGGTTGCTGCACCTGACCCGGAAGGACGAGTCATCAGCTGACGTCGTGCAGGCGATGGCAGCAATGTGCGCGGAGGCCGGTGTCGCTGTGAGCGCGAGAGCAGTCCCGACGGCAGCGAACGTGAGGCTGCCAAGACGCAAAGCTCGCTTCATGATTCTCCTCAGATCGATGATCCGGCTACCTCGTCGAAGTAGCCATTTTGCAGGTGTTTTCGTGGCAGCCGCG
>JANNPJ010000536.1:0-7266 GCA_031400005.1 Kineosporiaceae bacterium
CCTACGACACCACTGGACGACGGATCGCCCGACGGACCCCCACCGGCATCGAAAGCCGGTGGGAACACGACGCCGTCGGCCGTCCCCTCGCGTTGCGCACCGGAGGACGGACCCTGGAATTCGATCACGATGCAGCCGGCCGCCAGATCACCCAGCGCGTCGAGAACGCAGCGACCGTAACGCAGAACTGGGACCCGGCGTCCCGGCTGATCTCCCAGACCATCCTCGGCGTCCCCTCGAAGGCGCCATACCCGTCGAACGCATCGGGCCTGTCGAAGGCATCGGACCTGCCGCACGTCCCGGACCTGCCGAACGCACCGGATCTGTCAAAGGCACCAGCCCGATTAAGCGCACCGAGCCTGCCGGAACCGGCCTGGGTGCGGCAGGAACGCACGTACTCGTATCGGACCGACGGCTACGTCACCGGGATCGATGACCGGCTGACCGGCCGGCGCAGCTACGAACTTGACCCGCTCGGCCAGGTGCGGGCCGTGACCGGTGCCGACTGGAACGAAAAGTACACCTACGACCCAGCCGGCAATCTTATGAAAACCGGCAACATCCACTACGACTACGACGCTCAAGGCCGAGTCACCCGGCGGCGACAGAAACTCCTGTCCGGTGGGACGCGTACCTGGCGCTACACCTGGGACGCCGAAGACCGGCTGACCGCAGTGATCGCTCCCGACGGTATGCGCTGGCGGTACCAGTACGACGCACTCGGTAGACGGGTAGCGAAACAGCGCCTCGACCACGACGATCAGGTCACCGAGCAGGTCAACTTCTGTTGGGACGGCGTCCTGCTGGCCGAGCAGATCCTGATCCGCCCCGATCAACCCATCGAAAGCCTCACCTGGGACTGGAAGCCAGGCGCGATCCGGCCACTGGTCCAGCACCAGCGCACGGCCGCTGCCGAGGCACCGCAGGACTGGGTGGACGAGCAGTTCTACGCCATCGTCACCGATCTCGTCGGCACCCCCACCGATCTCATCACCGAAGCCGGCGACGTCCTCCCACAAGCCCAAGCATCGCTCTGGGCCGCCACCGGACCGGACTCACCGTGCCCACTCCGCTTCCCCGGCCAGTACAACGACCCCGAAACCGGCTTCTACTACAACCTCTTCCGCCACTACGACCCTTCCTCGGGTGCCTACGCGAGTTCCGACCCACTCGGTCTGGCAGCGGACGAGAACCCGACCAGGTATTCGTCCAACCCCTTGTTCTGGACGGACCCGCTCGGCCTCGCCCCCTATAACGCCGCCTCGGAAAGCTCCGGAGCTTCAGAACTTCCTGCGGTGATCTATCGCGGTGGAGGGAAGTCGCCATCAAATTTCCGATTGCGTGAGGGCGAAGATGCCCTGTCCTTCCGTGATTCGTTGTCGAATCCACTGCCACCGGGTCGCCCCGTTTTGCATCCGGGCAAGGAGTACGTTGGAATCGACCCAAAGCAGTTGCCGCCTGGGTCGGTCGTGCCTGACGGCGTGCCCGGTTCGGCGCTCACACCGCCTGGGCATGTGTCCGTCTACGTCGACGACCCGGCGCTCTTGAAGGCGTCGATCGTTGAATCCGGGAGGTTTCCGAGATGATTGATTGTGCAGAGGTCAAGGTTCTTCGTTCGCTTGCTGAGGTCTCGGAAGTGTTCCTGCGGCTCGCTGCACGGTTGCGGTCGCTCGCCGACGTCCGCAGTGTCAGTCATCCGTGCTGGATGCGAACGGAGGAGCGCATCGGGGAGGATCAGTTTCGGGTCGGCACCGGCCAGGGTTTCAGATTCGAGTGGTATGCCGAGGGCGAGTTCGTCGATGGTCGCGTCATCAGCTTCGGGCAGGAGTTGTTTTGGCATGCTGGCGAATGGACGATTGACGCCTCGGTCCGCGTCAATGATGCGGAGGGGGAGCGCGTGCTCTTGGAATTGCCTCGGCGTCATGCGGCCGAGGCCGACGATCTCATCGTTGAACTCCTCGGGCAGGCAAGTTTCTTGCTAGATCAGCAGGAAGCATTGATCCGCTTATTTTCGCAGAGATGATAGCGGCGGGGCGCGCTACGAGAGCTGATCACGAGCTAAGCAACATGATTGGGGTAGAACCAACCCAGACGATAGGCAAGGTCTTTCCTATTGTTGCAGACGAACGTCACGATCCTGGTTTGTCGTGGGTTTGAGGATGCATCAAATTCGCCGACTTTCCCAAGTAGTCGTCGCCAATGCCATGCGAGGTCAATCGCTTTTAGCGGGGTGAGAGATCGGTCCGTAGTACGCGCATGGCGCGTTCGTCATCGTTGCCCAATAGCGGTCACCGAGTGACCAGTGCCACCACTCGGTGGGGTAATTAATGAATCCCGCGGCACCCAGTGCAGTGTTCATGATGTCTCGATTTTCGGCGCTCTCGCTAGTGATCTGGGAGGCGCTCGTATAGCAGGCACCGGCACTCTCCTCAGGGCTGGCATTGACGCGAGTCCCAAGATCGAGTTCTTCGCCATCGAGAGTGCACAGGGTAAGATCGATGGCGGCTCCGGCGGTATGCGGCGCAATGTGCGGTGGGGAAACGTATCGACTAGTTGCAGCATGAAGGTGGTCCGGCGACCAACTGGGGTTCTGAAGTCGAAGCTCAGTTTGATACTCAACGAAATATTCGAGTTGCAACTGCGGAGGCCGGAAGCCTTCGATCAGGAGGAACTGTAGTCCAGAGGGAAGAAGTGCTGAAGCGGCTTGCAGCCGATGTAGCACCCCCTTCCGAACAAAGGCGAAGGCCCCAGCGGGGTCATTCTTGCGCTGGTCGACTCGCAATTCTGGAGCTTTACGAAGGTCCACGAGTGATTCGTCGCATTCACGGATCGCTACCGCTGCGACGCGCGGGTCTGACATCAGGAGCACATTTTCCATAAGTGAATTATTGCCTACGATGGTGGGCATCGCGAATCCTATGACCGCAGGAAACTGGGGTCGGTGAATCGGCGTCGAACCTCTTGTCCGGGATCCGCACTGGGAAACGTGATTGGGGAAGACCTGACCCAGGCGATGGGCACGGTCTTACCCAATCACTCCGGCTGACGTTGTGCGAGGCCGCAGACGAGCCGGCGGCCGCGCGACTAGCCATCGCCGTCCGGAAATATTTAAGGTCGAACGGGTTTCGGCTGGTGGCGGCGTTGGTGCCAGGACTCGTAGTGGTCCAGTACGGTCTCCTCAACGCTGCGGTAAGTGATTCCCAGTTCCTCGATGCTGCGATGGTTGTCGACGGCGAAACGGACGCCGAGGTGCTTGCGAATGTAGTCCTGGGTCAACCCGAAACGGGGGCCGAGGATGCGCACCGCGAAGTCTGGTACTGGATGACGAGGAATCAGGAACTTCCTCCGGTACCTGTCCCGGATGATGTGCGCCATGCGGGCGAACGAGACCATTTCAGGATGGGCGAGAATGTAGCGTCCGGAAGCGGACTCCAGCTCGGCGGCGCGGAGGTGAGCGGTGACGACGTCCCGGACATCGACGACGGTGAAGCTGAAGTTGGGTGCGCCGTAAAAGAAGTATCCCTTCATGAGTTCGTCCATGAGGAACAGGCTGCCTGAGTCCGACGCGGAGGTGAGGGAAGGGCCGAGGATCAGCCCGGGGTTGATGGCGACCATGGTCCATCGGTCCTGGGAGCGGACGGCGTCCCAGGCCGCCCGCTCGGCGACCGTCTTGGCGTAGTGGTAGGGGTTGTTCTCCAACGTGCTGGTGTCGTTGAAGTGCTCCTCGGTCAGGGTCTGGTTCTTCATCTGCAGGACGTCGACGTAGTCACCGAAGATGGCGCCGACGGTCGAGGTGAGTACAAGCCGCTCCACCGTTGGCGTCCGATTGATGCTCGCGATGATGTTGCGCGTTCCCTGCAGGGCCGGTTCGAGCACGTCTTGTCGGGCGTCCCGAATCTGCTCCGGCATCAGGAAGGGCGAGGCGACGTGAAACACGAATCGGCAGCCGTGGATGGCCTCGTCGAAGGAATGTGGCCGCAAGAGATCCGCCTCGAACAGCTCGAGTCGGCCAGGGAAAGCCGTACCGATCCGGTTCAGCGGCTCGATCTTCGCCGCATTCTGCCGGCTACGGACGCTGGCACGGACGGTATAGCCGGCTTCCAGGAGCACGTTCACCAAGTGACTGGCAACGAACCCGCTGCCTCCGGTAACCAGAACGGACGTCCTCATTCGGGCGACTCCTGACTCATTGGCGCATCGTCCATGACCTCGTCGGTATGCTCATCCGCGCCCGGCCACGAGGCTGAAGCGGGGCATCGTGTCAGCGTACGTCGCTGGACCAGCGACAATGACCCGGTGACTTCCCGCGCCAATGCCGCTGAGATCGCGGACGAGATGATCCCGCGGTCCTACAAGATGCGCCGGAGCCGGATCGGCACGACCCGGCAGGCGGCCCTTGACACCCTCCTGGCCCAGTTCGCTGTCCCCGACGGCGATGATCTGCTGGACCTGTCCGTGCTGTTCGGGACCGCAGCGCCGGTCGTCCTGGAGATCGGATTCGGGACCGGAACGAGCACCCTGGCCATGGCCGAGGCGGACCCGGATACCTGCGTGCTCGCCGCCGACGTCCACACTCCCGGAGTAGCAACGCTGGTGCTCGGTCTCGAGCAGCGGGGCTTGAGCAATGTCCGGGTGCTGGTCGGCGACGGCAAGGAGTTGCTGCAGCAGCGGATTGCGCAGGCGAGCCTGGCCGGTGTGCGGGTGTACTTCCCCGACCCCTGGCCGAAGGGCCGTCACCACAAGCGACGCCTGATCGACGCCGGTTTCGCGGCGTTGGTCGCTGACCGGTTGGCTCCGGGCGGGCTGCTGCACTGTGCGACGGACTGGCAGCCCTACGCGCAGCAGATGATCACGGTACTGGCCGCCGAGCCCGGACTGGTGTTGGAGATGGACGGCCACCTCGACCGGCCGGACTGGCGCCCGGTGACGCGCTATGAGGCGCGTGGGCTGGATCGAGGGCACCAGGTGACAGACCTGTTCGCCCGCCGTCCCGACTCTCTGATGCCCTGACCACGGCAGGTCCTGATCACGCACTGTCAGAACTGGGTGGATCGCCCGACCGCGCTGATCGAAGCCGCACATCACGTTCTCGACATTGCAGCGTTCGGTCGACCCGAGATTGGCACGACCGTTACCCCGACGGTCGCGTCTGCAGGGTCCTTGGACAACGTGGTTTGGGCAGAGGCCACGGTTGTCGTCGACGTCCGGATCGAGTCAGCTAGCGAAAAGAAGCGAATTGAGGCTGCTTTCGCTCTTTGCCATCGCAAAGCGGTTGCTCCCTGGCCTCCAAGCCAAGAGCGTTGATGATCTGCCAAGCTTGTCCGATGGACACACCGGGGCAAGTCGCGCGAGATCTGTACGAGTTCTACCAGGCGCGCAACTGGGCTGCTGCCGCGGATCTGCTGCGTTCAGACGCTGTACTGGAGATGCCGGCCACCGGAGAGCGGGTGTCGGGGCGAGACGAGATCATGAAGTTGCAGGAGGAATACCCCGAGCCGTGGGGAGTGCTGACCGTGCTACGCGTGGTCGGTGACGGCGGTGAAAGTACGGCGGCCGTGGAGTTCGAGATCGTTGGGCCTGCGGGCCACTTCCGCTGTGCCGCTTTCTGGACCGCGGATCAGGGAATGCTGTCTCATGGCACGGAATACTGGGTCACGGTCGGCGGAGATCAGCCTGGGCCGCGTCCGGAGAAGACGGCAGAGCCATTGTGAAACTTAAGGTTTCATAGCCAGCCTCAGTTGTACGCGATGATCTTGTTGATCAGGCCGCCGCCCGGGAAGTCGAGCATCAGAGCCCCGGTACGTACAACCGGAGTGTGCACCTCAGGCCCTTCGTTCAGGTAGGTCAGCAGGAACGGGTCGACACCCTGCACCCCGAGGGCGCCACCGGCCACTTGCTCCGGCGTGGCGAACAGGCTCGACCCGCTGCCGAAGTTCACGTACATCTTGGTGGGGTCCCCGGCGCTGGTGGCATCCAGGAAGCGGCGCACCTGATCGCGTTTGGTGGCGATCGCCCCGATGTTCGGGACGTTGTACGCATCCTGCACGAACGTCGATGACCCGTCGTTCCAGTCCGCGAACTGCGCCAGCCCATAGTCGGCGAACCGGCCGCCTCGGGGCCCGTTCATCGCCGCGAGCACGACCTTGCCACGGACCGCGCCGAGGTTTGGCATCGCCGCGGCCCGCGCGCGGGTCACCGATGGCGTCCAGAACAGGCCCGGGCGGTTCGCGACGTACGCGTCGAAGATGGTGGGGAAATTGCTCTGGCCGGAGGCATCGGTGCAGGAGCCGAACTCGCCGGTGCACTCCTGTTTGAGCCGCAGGATGACGGTCTCGGTGGGGTGCGCTCCGAGGAAGTCGGACAGCTTGGTCAGGACGTCGTCGAAGTTCGCCTTTTGGTAGGTCGCCCCGTGGTGGATCGTGAACGTGTTCCCGGTGTTCACCCGAGCTCGGATGTCGATCATCCGAATCCCGGCGGCGAGTTGCGCGGCCAGGGTGCCTCCGCTGTCCCCGAAGTTCTCCTGGGTTTGGGTCCACGCGCCGCCGTGGATCGACATCGTCTCGTGGGTGCCAGGCAGAGAAAGCGCTGCCAGGCTGGTCCCGTCGGTCAAGTCGCGCATCCAGTCGGGGTTGCTGGCAGTGCTTAGCGAACGATACGAGGCGTCGGCAGCGAACGCCGCTGACGGCATCGTCACAAGCACGAGGGCTAGCAGGCAGGTGCCGAGGACGGCGAAAACACGCTTCATGTCGGGAAAGCTATCGATCATGTGGGCCGGAGGGAAGGCCTGTCCGCCACCGTTACGTGTCAGGGAGCGACCGGTGTCGTCGCTCCCAGGTCTGCCGTCGTCGCGCTGCTAGGGTCATGCGCTGGAGGCTCGCGCTTGCCGTGCGACGCCGAATGGGGAGGACACGACTCGGGCGTCCGAAATTCCGTATAGGGGAGGATTTTCGTGTCACGGTCGGCAGCGTTGATGCTCGCCCTGACTGTGGTGCTCGGTGTCGGTGCTTGCTCGTCCGGCGATCAGAAGGGTGAGCTGGAGTGGGTCGCCGGTCTGCGTCCCGGAGACTGCATCGACCCGGCTAACGGAAGCAGCGCCGTCGTCAGCAGGATGCGGGTCATACCCTGCCGCGAGAAGCACACCATGGAGGTGTACGCGCGACTGCCGTACCCGCCGGCCGCGACGGAGTCCCCCACCTCGACGCCGTCCGCCGACGCGACGTCGTCAGTATCGGGATCGGGGACGGGGTCAGGATCAGGATCAGGATC
>JANNPJ010000578.1:0-42419 GCA_031400005.1 Kineosporiaceae bacterium
GAGCTGGCCAAGCGGATCGAGGCCGGTCTCTTCGCCGAGGAGCGGCTGAACTCCGGCGAGAAGCTGGAGACCAAGGGCCGCCGGGAGATGACCTGGATCGCCGAGGACGGTCGGCGGGCGAAGAACCACCTGCTGGAGGCCAACCTCCGGCTGGTGGTGTCGCTGGCCAAGCGGTACACCGGCCGCGGCATGCAGTTCCTGGACCTGATCCAGGAGGGCAACCTTGGTCTGATCCGCGCGGTCGAGAAGTTCGACTACACCAAGGGCTACAAGTTCTCCACGTACGCCACCTGGTGGATTCGGCAGGCGATCACCCGCGCGATGGCCGACCAGGCCCGGACCATCCGGATCCCGGTGCACATGGTCGAGGTGATCAACAAGCTGGCTCGGGTGCAGCGGCAGATGCTGCAGGACCTGGGTCGCGAGCCCACCCCGGAAGAGCTCGCCAAGGAACTCGACATGACCCCCGAAAAGGTCATCGAGGTGCAGAAATACGGCCGTGAGCCGATCTCCCTGCACACTCCCCTGGGTGAGGACGGCGACAGCGAGTTCGGCGATCTGATCGAGGACTCCGAGGCCGTCGTCCCGGCCGACGCGGTCTCGTTCACCTTGCTGCAGGAGCAGTTGCACTCGGTGCTCGACACGCTCTCCGAGCGCGAGGCCGGCGTCGTCTCGATGCGCTTCGGCCTGACCGACGGCCAGCCGAAGACTTTAGACGAAATCGGCAAGGTCTACGGGGTCACCCGAGAGCGGATCCGCCAGATCGAGAGCAAGACGATGTCGAAATTGCGGCACCCGAGCCGGTCTCAGGTTCTGCGCGACTACCTGGACTGAGAGCGCGTTTCCAGCGCGACCACCGTAGGCCAGAGGAGCGTTTCCTCTGGCCTACGGTGTTTTCACGCCACATCCGTGCTCGTGTGCGAGCACACCTCTAGACAAGGGACAATGCGGTCATGGCCCGCCGAACAACCGCCCCACCTCCGCCGCCCGAGGACTTCGTCGAACGCATCGTCGACATCGACGTCGAGCAGGAGATGCAGGGGGCGTTCCTGGAGTACGCCTACTCGGTCATCTACTCCCGGGCGTTGCCCGATGCGCGCGACGGCCTGAAACCCGTCCAGCGGCGCATCCTTTACACCATGCACGACATGGGCCTGCGACCCGATCGCGGGCACGTGAAGTCGGCGCGCGTCGTCGGTGAAGTGATGGGCAAGCTGCACCCGCACGGCGACGGCGCGATCTACGACGCCCTGGTCCGGATGGCGCAGCCGTTCACCATGCGGGTGCCGCTGGTCGACGGGCACGGCAACTTCGGGTCGCTGGACGACGGCCCGGCCGCCTCCCGGTACACCGAGGTTCGGCTCGCGTCCCCGGCGATGGAACTGACCGGCGGCCTCGACGAGGACACCGTCGACTTCGTCCCCAACTACGACAACTCGCTCACCCAGCCCGAGGTGTTGCCGGCTGCCTTCCCGAACCTTCTGGTCAATGGCGCGAGCGGGATCGCCGTCGGGATGGCGACGAACATGGCTCCGCACAACCTGGTGGAGGTGATCGGCGGTGCGCGACACCTGCTCGCACACCCGAACGCCACCCTCGATGACCTGATGCGGTTCATCCCCGGTCCGGATCTGCCGACCGGCGGCCGGATCGTCGGGCTCAGCGGCATCCGGGACGCCTACGCCACCGGCAGGGGGAGTTTCCGCACCCGGGCCAAGGTGTCGATCGAAGCGATCACCGCCCGCAGGCAGGGCATCGTCGTCACCGAGCTGCCCTACTTGGTCGGCCCGGAGAAGGTGATCGACAAGATCAAGGACCTGGTCCAGGCCAAGAAGCTGCTGGGCATCGCGGCCGTCACCGACCTGTCCGACCGGACCCAGGGCCTGCGGCTGGTGATCGAGCTCAAGGGCGGGTTCAACCCGGACGCCGTCCTCGAACAGCTTTACCGGTTGACGCCGCTGGAGGAGTCGTTCGGGATCAACGCCGTCGCCCTGGTGGAAGGCCAGCCGCGCACGCTGGGGCTGCGCGAGCTTCTCGAGGTCTACGTCAACCACCGGTTGGACGTCGTCCGTCGTCGGTCCACGTTCCGCCGACAGAAGCGCCTTGACCGGCTGCACCTGGTCGACGGCCTGCTGGTGGCGATCATCGACATCGACGAAGTGATCCGGATCATCCGGTCCAGCGACGACACCGCGATGGCCCGAGACCGGCTGATGGCGACCTTCGATCTGACGCAGATCCAGACCGATTACATCCTGGAGATGCCGCTGCGTCGGCTGACCAAGTACTCCAAGCTCGAACTGGACAAGGAGAAGGCACAGCTCCAGCTCGAGATCGATGCGCTGACCACGATCCTGTCCGATGACAAGGTGCTGCGGAAGCTGGTCTCCAGCGAGCTGGCCGAGGTCTCCAAGACCTTTGGGACGCCGCGCAGGACGGTGCTGCTCGAAGGCTCAGGGGTGAGTGTTTCGGCGGCCAAGTCCACGGTCCCGCTCGAGGTGGCCGACGACCCGTGCTGGGTGCTGCTGTCGTCCACCGGTCTCCTGGCCCGGACGACGAACGCGGAGCCCTTGCCGGCGGCGGAAGGCGGTCACCGACAGGCGCACGACGTCATCGTCGCTACCGTCCGCAGCTCCGCTCGTGGTGAGATCGCGGCCGTGACCAGCCAGGGCCGAATGATCAGGTTGCCGGTGGTGGACATGCCCGCGCTGCCGCCGACGTCCAATCCGCCCTCGCTCTCTGGTGGCGCGCCGGTCAGTGAGTTCCTCACCCTGGCCAAGGGGGAGCGAGTGCTCACCCTCGCCACAGTTTCGCCGGACTCGGCTGGCCTCGCCCTCGGCACCGCCCAGGGGGTGGTGAAACGGGTGCTTGTCGACTACCCGGCGAACAAGGACGAGTGGGAGGTCATCGGCCTGCGGCCGGGTGACGAGGTGGTCGGTGCGGTCGAGCTCGGCGCTCGCGCGGCCGACCTGGTGTTCATCACCACCGATGCCCAGTTGCTGCGCTTCAGCGCGGATCTGGTTCGCCCGCAGGGCAGGGCCGCAGGCGGGATGGCCGGCATCAACCTTGGCGCCGGTGCCCGGGTGCTCTACTTCGGTGCCGCCGATCTCACCGTCAAGGACGGCGAGTGGGGCAACGTCGTCGTCACCGTGTCCGGGTCCACTTCCGCGTTGCCCGGTACCCAGACCGGCACCGCCAAGGTGACGCCGTTCGCGGAGTATCCGGCGAAGGGCAGGGCCACCGGCGGGGTGCGATGCCATCGTTTCGTTCGCGGTGAGGACACCTTGCTCTTGGCCTGGGCCGGCCCGTCGCCTGCACAAGCGGCTGGCTCGACGGGTGCCGCAGTGGAACTGCCCGCTCCGGATTCCCGCCGGGACGGGTCCGGGGTGCCGCTGAGCAAGCGGATCGACGCCGTGGCCGGCCCGAGCGCGGCCTCCACCGCCTCAGCCGACTCAACCGATGACGGCAACCCGGAACCGGGAGCCCCAGCCGACTGACCCGTCCCCCGTTTCTTGCGGTGATCATGCGCGAAGTGACACTTTCTGGACCCGCTTCGTGTCACTTTGTGCATGATCGCGCGCTGGGAGCGTGCCTGACGCAGGCGGGTTGGTTATTGCGGTGAATCGGACGGCTCTAGACCATCCGATTCACCACGTTCTGGCGGGCGGCGCGTTCTGGTGGGCGGCGCGTTCTGGTGGGCGGCGCTCTGGGGGGCGGCTCTAGCGGGGTGGCTAGTTGGCGGCGGGTGTGTCCAGGCCGTCGATTACCGCGGACTTCGTGTTGACGGTGGCCGCGGCTGCGGTGAGCAGTGCCCGTTCGGCATCGGCGTCGGCAGGGGAGCCGCGCAGGATGACTGAGCCGCGGTTGTACTGGATCACCAGCTTCGGGCTGTCCATCGAGGCCTGGGCCAGGAGCTGAGTGACGGCGGAGAGCCGACTCGGTTTGGGCTCCGGCGCGGTCAATGAACCATTGATGTTCAGCCGGTCCACCACCTGCCAGCCGTTTCCGGCCATCGTGACGGCGTCGATCAGGTCCATCCCAGCGGCTTTGGAGCCGACCGTTCCAGTGACCGTGATCGTGCCATCCACCAAGGTGAAGCCGACCGGCAGGATGCCGGTGGCCGCGGTGGCCGCAGTGGGCGCGGTCGGCGCAGAGGGCGCGGTCGGCGCAGTGGGCGCGGTCGGCGCAGCGGGCGAGATGGCGGAGGACGGTACGGTGGTGGGCGCGGTGGAACTTGCCGCGGCGGCCGATGGTTCGGTAATGGCCTGCACTGCCTGGACGCCGTCCACCCGGTCTACGACGTCTTCGGCGTTCCTGGACTGCTCGGCGGTTGGGGCGCCACTGATGGTGGCATCTCGACCGGAGAACGATACCGACAATCCTTTCAGGCCAGCCGATTTCAGGGCCTTGGTGGAGCGGCTGGTCAGGTCGTCCTCGGTGGCGTGCCGATTGGCGACGCCTTGCCCGAACCCGAGCACAGCTAGACCGATGATGCCTACGGACGCCGGTACGAGTAGTCGACGGCGGCCGGCGCCGCCCTCTAACGGTCCAGACATCAGCGAGCTTTCCGACTAGCAACCAGTTCGCGGGAGAGTGCCGCGAAACCGGCCTCGTCGCCCTTGGCGAGGAGGGCAGCCTGAGCGCTCCAGGTGGTCAGGGTCGGCGTCAACCGCAGCCCGCCCTGGCGCAGCACTCCGCTCAAGGTGATCTTGTCGGCGGCGGCGAGCTGCTCATAGGTCCGAATTCCGGCCGCCTTCAGCACTGTTGAGATCTTTGGCCCGATTCCCTCGATGCGCTGAAGGTTGTCCGGCTTGTCCACCGGAGCCAAGGCCGACGGAAGGCCTGCCACGGGTTCCAGCTCCACGACCCGCTCTGACTGAAGGGCTTCTGGCTGAATGGGTTCTAACTGAGCAGGCTCTGGCTGAGCGTCCGTCGCAACCACGGGCTCCGGTTCGGGTTCCGGGGTGTTGACGGGTTCCGGTTCGGTGACGGGTTCGTGCTCGGTAACGGGCTTCGGTTCCGGGGCGACGGGTTCCGGTTCGGTGACGGCAACGGGCTCGGGCTCGGGCTCGGGTTCCGGTTCGGCGACCGCGACGGCAACGGGTTCGGGCTCGGTAGCGGGCTCTGGTTCCGGGGCGGAGACGGGTTCTGGTTCGGCGACGGCAACGGGTTTCGCTACAGGCTTGGTAACGGATTCCGGTTCGGTGACGGCAACGGGCTCGGGTTCGGTAACGGGCTGCGGCTCGGTGAAGGAAGCGGGTTCGGGTTCCGGCTCGACGGTCACGGACTCGGACTGCTGCTCAGCCTCAACGGCTGGTTCCGGTTCACCCTCGGGGGCCGTGACGGCCACCGGTTCCGGCTCAAGCACCGGTTCGGGCTCGACCACGGGTTCGGGCTCAGCCACGGGTTCAGGTTCGACCACGGGTTCGGGCTCTGCCGCCGGGGCGGCGACTACTGGCGCGGTCTTTACCGGTGCTGCTTCTACCGGAGCGGCTTTTGCGGCTGCTACCGGTGCTGTCGGGCGGGGCCGGGCAGTGACCCCGCTCGGTTCGAGCGTCGCCGATCTCGTCGTCCGGCCCCACGCCAACCAGCCGACGAGGAGCCCGAGCAGGAAGGCCAGCGCAAGATAGACCTGCGACAGACCGAAAAACCACGCCACCCTGAACCTCCGCGGTACAGATTCCTCCGCCCGAGGGCGGCCTGCGCCACGTTGGCGCGGCCGGATCCTGTCATCAAACGGGCCTTGGCGACGAGTGGTAGTGCCAGATTGGAACCACTCTGTTGCAGAGTTGGGCGATTTCGCGGCTAGCAAGGCTTTTGTGCGGCGGAAGCCGCGAGCGGCGTCCTGACTCGGACCTCAGAACTGAACGATGCTCCGGTTGGAGGCTTTGGCCTGGATCAGCGCCCGATCCGCCCGATCGAGCAGCAACGCGGGGGTGCGGTCCCGATCGTGAGACAGCGCGAAACCGAGGCTGGCGGTGACCGAGACCGGCTCGCCGTGATAGCTGATCGGCTCGGCGACCGCCGCCACGACCCGCTGGCCGACCTTGGCGATCAGGTGATCCGGCCCGATGGCGTCCATGATCACCATGAAGGTGTCATTTCCGGTGCGGCAGACCAGGTCACCGGTCCGGAGTTCGGCTTGCATCCGGGTGGCGGTGACCTGGAGAACATGGTCGCCGACCTCGCGGCCGTAGATCTCGTTGCACTCGGTGAAGTCATCGATATCCAGCACCATCAGGGCCAGCCGATGGCTTCGGGACTGAGCGCGTTCCAACCGGCTGTTCAGCCACCAGATCGCCTCGGCGTGGTTCGGTAGCCCGGTCAGCGGGTCGAGCCCGCGCACATCGTCGACCTGCTTGGCCCGCCGATCACTGATCCGGGTGATCGAGCGACGGATCAGCGGCACCGATGCCGCAGCAAGCATCAGTGCGAGGCCACCACCGATCACGATCCGGGCGGAAGGCCTGCGCAGGTGCAGGAAGGAATGGGTTGCGCGCAGCGTCGGGCGGTTCATTGCAGGAGCTTCGGATCGAGGGAGAAGGACCTTGAGCCCGAACGAGGGTTTTCTGTTCCGCGGCCTGTGTCATCGGCAGACTCTGCGTCATCGGCGGAGCCGGCGTCACATGTCCTTGGTCCAGTGCGCCGCCCGATGCTGCACCTGATAGCCGAGGGCGTTGTAGAGCCCGACAGCGCCGGTCGGGTTGTCGGAATCGACGTCCAATCCGGCGTACTGGATCCCGTCCACCGCAAAGCCCTGCATCGAGGCCGACAGCAGTGCCTTCGCCAGCCCGATACCGCGCCAGCGGGCGCGAACGCCGAGCTTGCTGGTCCAACCCTGGGTGTAGCCGACGATCTCCCACTCGGTCCGGAACCCGGCGCTCAGGGCGTAGCCGGCGATCTCGTCGCCGTCCAGCGCGAGGTAGCTCCAGTCGCCCCGGAAGTCCCGCTGGCCGGTCTCCCACTGCTGCCAGGTTTCCGCCGACCAAGGCTGGAAACCCCAGTGCTCCTCGAAGGCCTCGTTGTGGGCCAGGCGGAGCCGGTCGTCGATCCCAGGATCGGCGGCTACCGCCTTGTCGTAGGTGATCAACCGCAGCCCGTCCGGTGACTGTGGTGTGGGGAGCGGCTCCGACAGGTCGCGACGCATCACGAAGAAGTAGCGAGACAACTCGAACCCGGCTCGGGCGGCCAGCCGGGCGGCCGACTCGGCCCGCTCCTCAATGATCATCAGCGCGCCGGCCAGAGCATGGGTACCGAGCGCCGCGCGCCGCGTCGCCACGATCTCCTCAGCCCTACCGGCCTGCCAGGCCAGCAGAGCCCGCCCGACGCCCCGACCGCGCCACTGCGGATGGACTCCGCCCCAGCACGCTGCCCGTAGCAGGGTGATGTCCCCGGGCCGAACCTGAACCAGGCCGAACGCCCGGGCGACGCCATCGGCGTCGATCCCGACCTGGCTGTCGCGGGCCAGATCGATCCACTCCGGTTCGAGTTCGTCGCGCAGGTCATCGATTCCTAGGTGTTCGTGTCCACCGTCGGCCGCGTTCAGCGCCTCATGCAACGCGTGCCAGGTGGCCAGCAGATCGAGTCCGAGCGGGCGCCAGGTCAGTCCGGCGAGGTCGGGTAGGTCGATCGATGAAGTGGACATGAGCAGCAAGAATAGGTGCTTCGCCCGGAAGACTCGAGATCGGCACTGCCCGAAATGAGTGGTTGTGGGCGGGTATGATGCGGGTCTGTCGTTGGAGGCGTGCCTGTGGGCTGGTTCACCTCCAGGCCGGCCCGTCCGTGGCAAAGGCCCCAGGCTTATCCGGGTCCGCAAGACGACATTAGTGTTGTGCATGTCGAAGATCTCGTCGAGCAGGGCGAAAAGTCCGGTGTGAAGCGAACGACTCGCACGAAGCGTGGCGCTGCGTGCCTCCTCTCGGGGCTGACCGGGCACACTGACGGCCATGAGAGTGGCCGAACTGTTGCTCGCCGGTGACCAGGACAGCACCGCGTACTACCGGGCGGTCGATGTCGCCGACGCCGCCGAGGTGACTGCTGTGCTCGCATTAGCCGGGCACGAGGATCCCAAACTCAGGGCCGCAGTGGCGCTGACCCTGCCGCTGTTGACGCAGGGCGACCCGCCGACCTCCGAGCTGATCGAGGCGGCGATCGTCCTCAGCACCGACCCGGACCAGCAGGTCCGCGACTACGCCTGTTTCGCCCTCGGCGAGCAGTGGAGCGAGGTGGACACACCGGTCATCCGGGAGGCGCTCGCCGCGCGACTGGACGACACCAACAACGACGCGCGGTGCGAGGCGCTGGTGGGTCTTGCCTACCGGCGGGACCCGCGGGCGCTGCCCCTGGTGCGAGCGGCGTTGTCCCGTCCGAGCGGGCAGGTGTGGAGATTGGAGATGGTCGCGGCCGGGGCCTTGTCAGACCCGCAGTTGCACGAACTCGTGCTCAGCCACCAGTCCGGTTGGGGCGACGACGACGAGGACGAGGACGAGGACGAGGACGAGGACGAGGACGAGGACGACGACCCGACCGCCGAGGCGGTCCGGCGGCTGACCGACCCGGCCGGTCCGGGCGACGACCTCCTGGACGGAGTGGCTGACCTGTACCGGCGGCGGGCACACGGGCATCCTGACGGGGAGGCCCTTGCGGCGTGGCAGCACCTCGACAAGTTGCTTGACATCGCCCCACACCGCGCCGGCGAATTCTTCGACGACGTCGCCGCCCGGTTGGCAGGCGATGACGTTGCGCTGCGGCAACTGCGCACCGGCTCGGCACTCGCGCAAATGGCAGCGCCGTAAACTTCCTGGGTGACGTAGTGCCTCCGGAAAGACTCAGAGGTCGACGCGCTCGCGATACCGTCGCGCGGCGCCGTCCACAATGAAGTCCTTGCGGGGGACCACGTTGTTGCCATGAACCCCCTTTGGATCACCGTTGCTGGGTGGGCCGTGTGCGTGTCATCGGCTCAGTGCTTTTCGCAGGAGTGCTGTCAACTGGTCTTGTTCGTCGGGTGAGAGTCGTCCGACCGCCGTGCGGGCGAAGGTGAAAGCGGTTGCGAACCGCTGATTGATCTCGTCTCCTCGGGGGGTTCGCGCGACGAGTCGTGCGCGGCGGTCCTGGGGATGCGGTTCGCGCGCGACGAGGCCGAGCGCTTCGAGACGCACAACGATCTGGGTGATGTTGGAGGCGTCGCAACCGAGTTCCTCGGCCAAAGCGCCCATGCCGCGTTGCTCATCGAGTCGCCCGAGTACACAGGCCTGCGCCGGGCTGAGTGACAAGTCGGCCGCGACGGCCTCGTAGGCGCGGTCGTACATGTCGACCAGGTCGAACAAGACAGCCTCGACCTCGGATGAGGTGGGTACGGGTCCGTTCGGCAGCGCCATGACGCCCAGCTTAGAGGAAGTAGTTGATTCACTCAAGTACCTGTGTTTCACTGATCCTTGACCCACTCAAGCAAAGCAGGAGGTCCGATGGACAGCAGAGTTGAGCGCGCAGCGGGCGACGCGAGCGCGGTGCCGCAGATGAACGCAGTCGTGCTTGACCGGTTCGGGGGAGTCGACGAGCTCTCGTCGCGACGGCTACCGCTCCCGGAGGTCGGCGACGACGACGTCCTCATCCGGGTGGAGTTCGCAGGGGTCGGATCCTGGGACGCGGACGAGCGGGAAGGGCTCTACGACGGTGTTTTCGGCGGCGCGTCGACCTTTCCTTATGTCCTCGGCTGGGACGCGGCGGGCACGGTCGCCGCAGTCGGCCGCAATGTCACCCGGTTCGCCGCGGGCGAGCGTGTCTACGCTGCGACGATGCCGATGCAGCGGGGCGGCTTCTACGCCGAGTACGGCCTCGTCGAGGCGGAGTTCGTGGCGCACTTGCCTGACCGGATGCCGACCGAACAGGCCGGCGCGATGGCTTGGGATGCTCTGACTGCACTGAGCGGCCTCGATCTGCTGGAACTGAAGTCGGGCGAGACACTCATGACCTTCGGGGCCAGCGGGGGTATCGGGCACCTGGCCGTGCAGTTGGCGCGGCATCGCGGCATCCGCGTGTTGGCCGTGGCCTCTGGTGACGACGGTGTCGCCCTGGCCCGGCGGCTCGGCGCCGACGATGCCATCGACGGTCGCAAAGACGATGTGTTATCCGCGGCATTCGAGTTCGCACCCGGCGGGCTCGATGCGGCGCTGGTCACTGTGGGAGGCGAGACCGCCGAACGGTCTCTTCGCGCGGTCAAGAACCCGAAACGGATCGCCTGGCCGAACGGCGTCCTGCCCGAACCGGAATCGTCAATGAGCGCGGCAGTGGCTCACTACGACGGGGACCGGAGCCGCACCGCCACCGATCGACTGAACGCGATCATCGAAGCCAGCTCCTTCGAGGTCCACGTTGCCCGGACCTTCCCGTTGGAGCGAGCCGAGGAGGCGCATCGCACCCTCAACGACCACTATGTCGGCAAGCTGGCCCTCAAGGTGAGCTTCCTGGATGGAAGTCAGCTCCGCTTAAGCCGGTGAAACCAATCATCGAGACCGGTTTGCCGGTTTAACCGGAGCTGACTGCCATCTCCTGGCACGAGAGAAAGGGCCAGTGGTGCTGCCGGTCAGATGTCGATGCGCTCGCGATCCAGTCGCGCGGCGCCGTCCACGATGAAGTCCTTGCGGGGGGCCACATCGTTGCCCATCAGCAGCTCGAAGACCCGCTCGGCGGCCGCGGCGTCCGCCATCCGGACCCGCCGAAGGGTCCGCCGGCGCGGGTCCATCGTGGTCTCGGCCAGCTGATCGGCGTCCATCTCGCCCAGGCCCTTGTAGCGCTGGATCGGTTCCTTGTGGTTCCGGTTCCGCTTCTCCAGCGAGGCGAGCAGCTTGTGCAGCTCGTTCTCGGAGTAGGTGTAGACCAGCTCGTTCTTCCGGCTGCCGGCGCCGATCACCTCGACCCGGTGCAGCGGCGGGACCGCCGCATAGACCCGGCCGGCCTCCACCAGCGGGCGCATGTACCGGAAGAACAGGGTGAGCAGCAACGTGCGGATGTGGGCGCCGTCGACATCGGCGTCCGTCATCAAGATGATCTTGCCGTAGCGGGCGGCCGGCAGCTCGAAACTGCGTCCGGAGCCGGCCCCGATCACCTGGATGATCGAGCCGCACTCGGCGTTCTTTAGCATGTCGCCGATCGATGCCTTCTGGACGTTGAGGATCTTGCCCCGGATCGGCAGCAGCGCCTGGAACTCCGAGTTCCGCGCGTCCTTGGCCGTACCGAGAGCCGAGTCACCCTCGACGATGAACAGCTCGGTGCGGTCGACGTCCTCGCTGCGGCAGTCCTTCAGCTTGGTCGGCAGCGACGAGGTCTCCAGCGCGTTCTTCCGGCGCTGGGTCTCCTTGTGCATCCGGGCGGCCAGCCGGGTACGCATCGCCCCGACGACCTTCTCCAGCACCAGCGCGGCCTGGGCCTTCTCGGTGCGTCCGGTGGAGAGCAGTTGCTTGGTCAGCTCCTGCTCGATCACCCGGGCGACGATGCCGCGGACCGCGTTCGTCCCCAGCACCTCTTTGGTCTGACCTTCGAACTGCGGTTCGGCCAACCGCACGGTGACGACGACGGTCAAACCCTCGAGGACGTCGTCCTTCTCCAGTTTGTCGTCCTTGCCGAACTTCAGCCGCCGGGCGTTGTCCGTGACCACCTGACGGAACGTCTTCAGCATCGCCGCCTCGAAGCCGGCGATGTGGGTGCCGCCCTTCGGGGTGGCGATGATGTTCACGAACGAGCGCAGTTCGGTGTCATACCCGGTGCCCCAGCGCAGCGCCACGTCGACGGCGCACTCGCGCTCGACCTCGGTCGGCGACATGTGACCTCGCGAGTCCAGGACCGGGACGGTCTCCTTGAAGGTGCCCATCCCCTCCAGCCGCCAGACGTCGGTCACCGGCGGGTCGGTGGCGAGGAACTCGACGAACTCGGCGATCCCACCCTCGTGCAGGAAGGTCTCCTCGACCGGGCCATTCTCGGCCGGGGTCCCGGGAAGGCCACGCTCGTCCCGCAGGACGATCTGCAGGCCGGGCACCAGGTAGGTGGTCTGCCGGGCCCGGGTGACGAGTTCGTCATAGGCGAACGCGGCGTCCTTGAGGAAGATCTGCCGGTCCGACCAATAGCGCACCCGGGTACCGGTGACCCCGCGCTTGACCTTGCCGGTGGTGCGCAGCACGGACTGGTCCACGAACGGGGTGAATTCGGCCTCCGGGTCCGGGCCGGACGCCGGGTCCGCGAAGACGCCTGGCTCGCCTCGCCGGAAGCTCATCACGTGGATCTGGCCGCCGCGGTCGACTTCGACGTCCAGGCGAGCCGAGAGCGCGTTGACGACGCTGGCGCCGACGCCGTGCAGGCCACCGGAGGCGGTGTAGGAGCCGCCGCCGAACTTGCCACCGGCGTGCAGCTTGGTGAAGACCACCTCGACACCGGTCAGGCCGGTCTTCGGTTCGACGTCGATCGGGATGCCCCGGCCGTCATCGTGCACCTCGACCGAGCCGTCTGCGTGCAAGATCACTTTGATGTGCTGGCAGTGGCCGGCCAGCGCCTCGTCCACCGAGTTGTCGATGACCTCCCAGAGGCAGTGCATCAGCCCCCGGGCGTCGGTCGAGCCGATGTACATGCCCGGACGCTTGCGGACCACTTCGAGGCCTTCGAGCACCGACAGGTGCCGGGCGGTGTAGTCCGACCCGGCCGCAGACGATCGAGCAGCGCGACCGGCCCTCGCAGTCCGTTGCGTGGCAGTGGTCTCGCTGGGTTGCACGGCCACGTCGGGGCCCTTCCTGGCAGTCCGGTCAGTGAATGCAGGCGTACGGATGCGCGACAACCTCAGTGGCATCGGCGGCATTCTCCACCCTGAGGGGTGGGAGGTGCTCCTGTCGCCACCGACTGCTGTGCTGCAGATCGGCCTACAGTGCGCAGATTACCCGGATCGCGTCGAGGTCCTGACCCGGCGCGCCGGGAGCCGGGTTGGAACGGTCACCATCTGCGACCGCCAACCCGGAGCGTCACGCTCCGCCGTCACCGTCCGGCTACGCGGACAGCGAACGCGGCCCGAGTCGGAGGCTGGGAAGGCTTCCGGGTGATTCACTGTTCTCACAGTGTCACCGATGTCCATTCCCGTCGGATCCCAGTCGGGATGTTCAAGGAGGTCACCACGTGGGTGCTGCAATTGCTACTGAAACACTGACCGCGGCCGACCGCTGTGACCGTTGCGGAGCTCGTGCCTACATTCGAGTCCTCCTACCTCGAGGCGGAGAACTGATGTTCTGCGCCCACCACGGGCGGGCCAACGCCTCGGCGCTGGTCGCTGTCGATGCCGAGATTCAGGACCAGACCGAGGTCCTGACGGCGACGCCACCTACGGCACCGGACGGCGAAGTCTGACCGGCGAAGAGCGGTGAACTCGCAGGTCAGGATTCCCATCAGGGAGTTCTGACCGGAGTTGCCGAAGCATCGAAGCCTGCTCGACCCTCCTGCTCAACGTGACTGCTACAACAGTGTCCGTGACGACTAGGTGGCAATCCGACGATGAACGAACGCGAGCGAACAGAGCCCGCCCGATGAGTGACCGATGAGCACCGCGACCGTTCTGGCCGCGGTGCTCATTGTTGTCGGCCTGGCCGGTGTTCTGATCCCCTTGCTGCCCGGCCCGATCTGTATCTGGCTCGGGATCGGGCTCTGGTCGTTCGACCGCGGGGATGCCACCGCCTGGGTGGTGCTGGTCGTTGCGACAGTCATCCTGCTCCTCGGCCTGCTCCTGAAGTACGCCGTTCCGGGTCAACGGTTACGCGAAGCCGGTGTGCCATGGATCACGCTGGCATTCGGGGCGTTACTCGGAGTGATTGGTTTCTTCGTGATCCCGGTGATCGGCTTACCGATCGGCTTCGTCCTCGGGATCTACCTCTTGGAGCTCAACCGGCTCGGTTCGAGCGCGGCGGCCTGGCCGTCAACCCGGAAAGCGGTGACCGCCGTCGGCCTCAGCATGCTGATCGAGTTCGGGTCCGGGCTGCTGGCCAGCTCGGTCTGGCTGGCCGCGGTGATCTTCACCTGACCGCTGCGTCACGGGTATTGACGCCCGCCATCAATTTGTACATTCTGATGTACATGGCGGAGATGGTGTCCATGGCTGACGCGCGAGCCAACTTTCGCGACCTGATCGACAATGTCAAGGCCACCCACGAGCGGTACCTGATTACTCGCCACGGTGAAGCGGATGCCGTCCTGATGTCCGTTGAGGATCTAGAGGCGATGGAAGAGACGATCGAGATCTTGAGCGATCCGGGAACCGTCGCAGCCATCCGCGAAGGGCTGGCTGAACTAGACGCAGGGGAGCGCATCCCCCTCGAAGACATTCGCAAAGAACATGGCCTGTGACCTACCGCGTTTACCTCGCGCCATCCGCCCGACGGGATCTCAACAAACTGCCCGCCAGTGTTTTCTCCGCCGTCATGGAATTCATGGCCGGACCCCTAGCCGAGAACCCCCATCGCGTCGGCAAGCCATTGATTGGTGACCAGGCAGGCCTGCGCTCGGCCCGTCGGGGGACCTACCGGATCATCTATCGCATCTTGGAGGTCGAGATCGAGGTGGAGGTGGTACGTCTGCGACACCGCCAAGACGCCTATCGTCCTTCATGAACTGGCGGATCAATTGGGTAGATCAACTGCCCACGGCGCGCCGAAGGTGCCGTCGTGGGCTACCTCGCCGATCGGCCGGCGACCGCGCCGAAGCGAGGGGGAGCGGCGGTCCGAGCCGGCCGGGGCGGGGTAACCGAGGCTGATCACGCCGACGATCCGACGGCCGGACGGCGCCCCGAACTCGGCCAGTACCGCCGCCTGGCGCGGTGCAGGGACCCCGAAGAAGCAGCCGGCCAGTTCCCGGTCCACCGCCCCGAGCAGGATCAGCAGGGCGGCCATCCCGGTGTCGACGTCCCAGTACGGCACCGGCCAGCGCGCGTCGTCCCGATCTGACCAGCCCTTGTCCGGCTCGGCGTACCGGTCCAGGTAGCGATCGCGGTCGGACAGGCAGAGCACCAGGACGGGCGCGGTCTGCATCCCGCTGAGCCAGCGGTCCGGTGCGCCGTCCCCTTCGCGGCTGGCGCTCCAGAACCGGACGAGATCGGCGTCGGTGCGCAGCACGACGAAGTCCCAGCCCTGGCTGAAACCGGCGCTGGGCGCGCGAATCGCCAGGTCCAGCAGCTCGGTCACGGTTGCGGTCGGCACCGGTCGGTGCCGGTCATAGGCCCGAACCATCCGCCGGGCCCGGACGACGTCACTGAACTCCATGGTGCGATCGTAAGAGCACGAAGTGCGTAGCCTGTGTCGGGTGGCTGACCTGAGCATCGATCCGGCACCGCCGTACCCCACCCATTGGGAGGCAGACGTCCTGCTCAAGGACGGTGCCACCGCGCACCTGCGACCGATCAGCCCCGAGGACGCCGAGTCGCTGGAGCGCTTCCACGAGGGCCAGTCGGCCGAATCCATTTACCTGCGCTACTTCGCGCCGATGCCTCGGTTGTCCAAGAAGGACGTGCACCGCTTCACCCATGTCGACCACGTCAATCGGGTGGCTTTCGTCTGTACTCTCGGCGATCGGATCGTGGGAATCGGCAGATATGACCGGATTGACGACGGTTCTGCCGAGGTGGCGTTCAACATCAGCGACCCGCACCAGGGTCGCGGTCTGGGATCGGTACTGCTGGAACACCTGGCCGCCGCCGCTCGGGAGAACGGGATCCACCGGTTCACCGCCGAGGTGCTGCCACGCAACCGGAAGATGCTTACCGTCTTCCGCGAGGCCGGGTACGAGGTGGCCTCGCACTTCGACGACGGCGTGGTCGCGGTGGAGTTCGAACTGGCACCGACCGATCGGTCCCTGGCCGTGATGGAGGCCCGCGAACACCGGGCCGAGGCCCGGAGCATGGAACGCCTGCTCAACCCGGCCTCGGTGGCGATCATCGGGGCCAGTCGGCGGCCCGGCACGGTCGGCCACCGATTGCTGTCCGACCTGGTGGCCGGCGGCTTCACCGGTCGACTGCACGTCGTGCACCCGGAGGCGGACGTCGTCCTCGGTGTTCCGGCGGTCCGTCGGCTGGAGCAGCTCACCGAGCCGGTCGACCTCGCGGTGATCGCGGTCGCCGCCGACGGCGTGCTGGACGTCGTCCGCGACTGTGCCGCGATCGGCGTCCTGGGCGTGGTGGTGGTCTCCAGCGGGTTCGCCGAGACCGGACCGGAGGGCCTGGCCCGCCAGCGCGAACTGGTCCGGATGGCCCGAGCGAACGGGCTGCGCGTGGTCGGGCCGAACTCCTGGGGGTTGATCAACGCCGATGCGTCGGTCCGGCTGAACGTGTCACTGGTGCCGGAACTGCCGAGCGAGGGTCGGCTGGGGCTGTTCTCCCAGTCCGGTGGCCTCAGCGTCGCCGTCCTGGACGCGGTTGGCCGTCGTGGCCTGGGCCTGTCGACCTTCCTCTCGGCGGGCAACCGGGCGGACGTCTCCGGCAACGACTGCATGCAGTACTGGGAGGAGGACCCGCGCACCGACGCGGTCGCCCTGTACATGGAGAGCTTCGGCAACCCGCGAAAGTTCTCCCGGATCGCCCGCCGGCTGGCCCGAACCAAGCCGGTAATCGTGCTGAAGTCGGGCACCTCCAACTTCGGCGTGCCGCCCGGGCACCTGGTCCGCGCGAGTACCGCGCCGCGGGCGGCCTTCGACAGCATGCTCAAGCAGAGCGGCTGCATCCGGGTGGAGACGCTCAACCAGATGTTGGACGTCGCGCAGCTGGTCCTCAACCAGCCGCTGCCGGCCGGGCCTCGGGTCGGGATCGTGGGAAACAGCGACGCGCTCGGCATGCTGATTGCGGATGCCTGCGTGAGCTGGGGTCTTGAGGTGGCGCACGGGCCGGTGTCGTTGCATCCGCAGGCCGGGCCGGAGGAGTTCAGGACCGCGCTGAGTGCGGCGTTCACCGGTGAGCGGGTGGATGCGGTGGTGGCGGCGTTCATCCCGCCGATCGCCACCGAGGCAGACCGGGTGGCGAGCGTGCTTGCCGAGGTCTCCGCGGAGTATCCGACGATCCCGGTGGTGGCCTGCTTCCTGGGCAGCAGCGGAATTCGCACCGGGACGACGTCCTACCCGACGCCGGAGGAGGCGGTCCGGGCGCTGGCCACGGTGGAGCGTTATGCCGCGTGGCGCCGCCGCGACCCCGGCAGCCGATTCGAGCCGACTGGGGTCGACCTGGTGGCGGCGCGGGCCGTGGTCGCGGAGGCGCTGGCGGGCCGCGCGCCGGGGGAGGACGGCTTGCTGCTCGATCCGCCGACCACCGCCCGGCTGCTGGCGACGATCGGCATCACCCTGTTCCCGCAGACCCCGGTCAGCGAGCCGGCCGACGCGGTGGCCGCGGCCGCGGCGATCGGTTACCCGGTGGCCCTGAAAACTACCGCCGAGCACCTACGGCACCGGGTGGATCTGGGCGGAGTTCGGTTGAACATTGACGACCCCGAGCAGCTGCTCACCGATCTGGCGCAGATGCGGGCGATGCTCGGGCCGTTGGACGGCGACCGGTTCGTCGTCCAACGGATGGCCGCACCCGGCGTGGCCTGCGTGATCCGCACCGTGGAGGACCCGTTGTTCGGGCCGGTCGTCTCGTTCGGGCTGGCCGGTGACGCCAGCGAGTTGCTGGGGGACATCGCCCATCGGATCCCGCCGCTGACTGACGTCGACATCGCGGACCTGGTGCGTTCGGTGCGGGCGGCGCCCAAACTGTTCGGCCATCACGGTGCCGCCCCGGTGGACGTCCCGGCGCTGGAGGATCTGCTCGCCCGGGTGGCCTGTTTGGCGGACGAGTTCCCCGAGGTCGCTGAGCTGGAGTTCAACCCGATCGTGGTGTCCGGCAAAGGGCTGGCCGTGCTCAGCGCCGAGGTCCGGCTGGCTTCGGCGGTGGAGCGCTCGGACACCGCTCGCCGGGAGTTGCGCGGCGGGTAGGGCTCAGCTGGCACCTCGGGTGCCCAGGTGGTGACAAGATGGGTGGATGCGCGAACGACCTGGGGCGGATGCCGCCCTCAGCGAGGGCCACGGCTTGCCGGCCGACCTCGTCACCGAAGTGGAACGTGCCGGGTTCTACCCGACGCTCGTCCACGATGCCCTGGATGTCGCCATCGCCGGCGAGCAGGTGCGTTCGTACCTGGTGCACCAGGAGACCACCTTCGATCGGGTGGAGGTACGCCGGCACGTCACGGTGCTGGCGCTGACCCCGACCCGGCTGGTTGTCGCCCATGCCGACGACCACGACCCGGATGCGCTCAGCCCGCAGCCGTACGCCTCGGCGTCCACCGAGGCGGTGCCGTTGAGCAAGGTCAGTTCGGTGGTGCTCTCCCATGCCGTGATCCAGCCGGAACAGCACCGATCCGGTGCGGTGCCGCGGGAGCTGAGCCTGACCATCGGCTGGGGTTCGCTGACCCGGGTGGACCTGGAACCGGCATCCTGCGCCGACCCCGACTGCGAGGCCGACCATGGCTACACCGGCACCCTCGCGGCCGATGACATCACCATTCGCTTGAGCGCCGAGGCAGAAGGCGAAGCGGCGGTCCGTGCGGCGGCAGCCTTCGCCCGGAAGCTGTCCGCGGCCACCGCCGGGCTCTGAGCGCCGGTTTTGGCAGCTCACCGGTGACGTCCGTCGGAGCAGGTAGGTGAGCGCGACTCCGGATTGGTTACCGGAACGGACCCTGGCCGATGTGTTGCCCGCCGCCGCGGCCAGCCTCGGGGTGCGGGTGCGCTCCGGCGACGCCGGCGGCCTGGAACTGCCGCCGGCCCGGACCGTCGTCGTCCTGCTCGTCGACGGCCTCGGTGACCAGATGCTGGCCGAGCGTGGTGGGCACGCGCCGTTCCTGCGGTCCTTGCGGGCCGGTCCGAGCTCGTTGACCCTTGCCTCCGGTTTCCCGAGTACCACCGCGACCAGCATGGGGATGCTCGGTACCGGCTTGCTCCCGGGTGCGCACGGCCTGGTCGCGCTCGACGTCCTGGATCCGGACCGGGACGTGCTGTTCAACGAGTTGCTCTGGGATCCGCAGGTTGATCCGCGTCGCTGGCAGCCGAGTCAGACGGTGTTCGAGAAGGTGGCCGCCGCCGGGTTGGATGTGATCCGGATCGGGCCGGGCTTCTTCGACGGCTCCGGCCTGACCGAGGCGGTGCAGCGCGGTGGCACCTTCATCGCCGCGCAGTCCCTCGAACAGCGAGTGAACGCCGCGCTGGCCGCGGTCCGGGCGGCTGCCTCCGGGCTGGTGTACGTGTACTGGGGCGATCTGGACAAGGCCGGACACGAGCAGGGCTGCAGTTCCTGGCGCTGGGTCGAGGAGCTGGAGCGCATCGACGCGTTCACCCGACGGCTGGCCGAGGGCTTGCCGTCCGACGCGCTGCTACTGGTCACTGCCGATCACGGGATGGTCGACGTGCCGTTCGAGAACCGGCTGGACCTGGCTATCGAACCCGACCTTGCGGCCGGCATCCGGCATGTCGGCGGTGAGCCGCGCTCGCTCCAGCTGCATTGTCGTCCAGGTGCGGTGGCCGACGTGGTGGCGACCTGGCGGGAACGGCTGGGGCCGGCGATGACGGTATTGACCCGGGACGAGGCGGTCTCCGGCAACTGGTTCGGCCCGGTCTCCGACCATGTACTGGCCCGGATTGGGGACGTCGTCACCTCAGCGGTCGGTCCGGTGGCCGTGGTCGACTCCCGGACGGCGCGTGCGCAGATCCTCAAGCTGATCGGTTTCCACGGCGCCCGAACCCCCGCCGAAACCCTGATCCCGCTGCTCGTCTCGGGTGCCGCCTAAATACGCCCCGAGAGGGCCGACGCCCGAAGTCGAGGTGGAGGCGCGGCAGGAGATCATCCGGGCGGCTCGGGCTCGGATGGGCGAGAAGCGCAACGAGGGCGCAGCATGACCCGTACCCGGGTGGAATCGGGTGGAACGCTGATCTTGGACAGCGAAGGGCTGGCCAAGGTGGTGAGCCGGGACAGCGAGGCCCAGGCGTGGCTAACGACCGCAGCCAGGGAAGACCTGACTGTCGCAACCAGTGCTGCGACGGTGGTTGAGGTGATGCATCCGCGAATCAAAGGTACTGCCCTGGATTGGACGCTTTCCCGGATCGTGGTCGAACCGGTGACGGGTGCCGTCGCGAGGCGTGCGGCGGGCTTGCTCGCGCGAGCTGGTCTCCATGGTCACAAGCACGCAATCGATGCGATGCTCAGTGCCACTGCGCTCGAAAGCCACGCTCCCGTTATCATTCTCACGTCCGGCCCAGATGATCTCGCGGCGCTCTGCGGTCCAGCGGTGACCGTCGTCAAGATCTGAGCGGGCCGAAGGCTAGGCCGAGAAGCCAGCGCCAAAAAGGAGTCAGTCTCGGCGCTGGCCGAACACGATGTCGTCCCAGCTCGGCACGCTGGCCCGGCGTTGCTTGCGATTGGCACCGGCCCCCGGCATCGGACGTCGACCGGCTCCGGCCGGCACCGGCTCATCGTCGGACGGCTCCGGGTCGGGTTGCTCCTCGTCGACCTGCCCGGCCGGTGCCTTGGTCTTGTTCGCGGTGTGCCCGGTCTTGCTCGCGGTGTGGCCGGTCTTGCTCGCGCTCTGGCCGGCTGGAACCTTGGCCTTGCTCTGTCCGGCGGAACCAGGCTTCGGGCTGATCGGCTCGGCGTCTGGCAGCACGAGTACCTCCCCATCTCGGGCGTCCTGTGGTCGAGATCGGGCCGGATGCGCGGCCGGTGGTTCACTCAGCCCTTCGGCCCGGTTCAGCAGGGAGTCGATCGCCTCGCGCACCGGGTCAGAGCTGCCAGCGATCTCCTCGGCCTCGCTCAGCGGGCGATTACGTCGACCCCGCCGTTCGCGCAAGGTGTCGAGTAGATCGATGGCGGTGGGTTCCTCGACGGTCGGCCGGACGCTCGGGACCGCGTCGACGTCGAAGACCCGGTCGCGGACCGGCGCCAGTCGACGCTGGGCCGCGGCGGCGCTGGCCGCCGCGGGTGTCTCCTCGTCGGTAAGCCAGCGCGCTTCGTCGTCCAATGCGGTGACATGCCGGACCGAGGCGTTGTAGATCCACCGAGCCTGCCGGATGGAGGAGCCGGCCTCGAAGTCCAGAGCCACGGTCCAGGTGCCGTCTTCTCCGCGCCAGGCATCCCAAATCACCCGTTCGAGGTCGACCTCGCGCTGGACCAGCCGCTCGGCCACCATCTCGCCGAGCGATTCGCCGGACCCGGCCGCCCCGCCGCGCCGGACCCGGACCTGCCGGGCCTGGTCGGCGACGTATTCCCGCTCGGCCAGCACCGGACCCTCGTACTTACGCACATGCTCCAGGGCGAGCCCGGCGGAGGAGGCCACCTCTTCGGCGGTCTCGCCGGCCCGGATCCGGGCCTGGATCTCCTTGGGACGCAGCCGTCCCTCGGATTCGAGCTGCAATTGGCTCAGCCTGGCCCGGTCCCGACGCACGGCAGCGCGCAGCGCGTCGTCCACCCGGAGCCGGAATCGCTGCCCACTGGGCCCGGCGACCAGAAGATGCTCACCATCGTCATGAACGCCGACGAGCGACAGATCGTCCATGGTTCGCTCCCTTCGGCAACCGACCTGGGGAAGACTGTGCCACTTCGTACCCCGTAGGCGAAGCATGTTCTTGGGCATGTCGGCGGAAGCTTGGCAGTATCGGTCCGTGACTTCCGCCGGATCGGTGTCCCAGCCCGATCAACCGCCCACGCCCGAACCAGACCTGCTGGCCCCTTATGACGCCGTCCTGCTGCTGTCCTTCGGCGGGCCCGAGGCGCCCGACGAGGTGCTGCCTTTCCTGCAGAACGTCACCCGCGGGCGAGGCATCCCGACCGAACGTCTCGCTGCGGTTGCCGAGCACTATTTGCTGTTCGGTGGCCGCAGCCCGATCAACGACCAGAACCGCGCCCTGCTCGGGCAGCTTCGCGAACGCCTGGCCGGCCGGTCAGAAGTGCCTGTGTACTGGGGAAACCGGAACTGGGCCCCATTCGTGGTGGACGCCTTGCGGCAGGCACATGAAGCCGGCGCCCGGCGGGTGCTGACCGTGACGACAAGCGCCTACCCGAGCTACTCCGGCTGCCGGCAGTATCGCGAGGACCTCGCCGGCGCGCTGATCACCCTGGCGGACGAGGGCCGGATGCTGGACGTCGACAAAGTCCGGCACTACGCCAACCACCCCGGTTTCCTCGATCCCGTGGTGGACGCGACGGTGAACGGGCTCCAGCAAGTCCCGCCCGGGTCGAGAGTGGTGTTCGTCACGCATTCGATCCCGACGCCGATGGACCAGGCCTCCGGTCCGGACGGCGGTGCCTATCTGACATCCCATCGGGAGGCCTGTGCCAGCGTCATGGAGCGCGCTGAGGATCAGCTCGGCGGCCTCCGGCCGGACTGGGACCTGGTCTATTGCTCCAGGTCCGGCGCACCCAGCCAACCCTGGCTGGAGCCGGACATCAACGACCACCTGGGCGCGCTGGCCGCCGCGGGGGCGCCCGGGGTGGTGGTGGTGCCGATCGGCTTCATCAGCGACCACATGGAGGTGGTCTTCGATCTGGACACCGAGGCCGAGGAGACGGCCGGCACGCTCGGTCTGCCGTTCGTCCGGGTAGCGACCTCAAGCCGGGATACCAGGTTTGCCGACGGGCTGGTGGAGCTGCTGCTGGAGCGGGCGGCCGCCGAGCGCGGTGCGGTTCCGCCCCGGCCGGCGGTCGGCCCGCACGGACCGTGGCACGACGTCTGTCCGGTCGGGTGCTGCCGTAACCTTCGGGATCCGGACAAACCCGCAGCATGTGGTGTTGATTGGCCGAAAGTCGATGGGCCGAAAGTCGATGGGGCGAGGAGCGCGGGATGAGCGATTTCAAGGGTGCGATGTTCCTGGCCGAGCAGATTGCCCGGGAGGCCGGCGAGCTGATCCTTCGCGGCGAACGGGACCGCTTCGGGGAACGCCCCGAGGTGGAGTCGACCAAGTCCAGTCCCACGGACGTCGTCACCGCGATGGACCGGGCGGTCGAGGATCTGCTGCGCCGTCGGCTGGCGCAGGCCCGGCCCGGCGACGGGGTGCTCGGTGAGGAGGCCGGTCTGCAGGCCGGCACGACCGGCCTGACCTGGGTCCTGGATCCGATCGACGGCACCGTGAACTACCTCTACCGGATCCCGGCCTACGCGGTCAGCGTGGGTTTGGTGACCGGCGACCCGACGGTGCCGGGGGACTGGCAGCCGGTGGCCGCGTGCGTGCACCAGCCGGCCACCGGGGACACCTGGACGGCGGCCAGCGGGGAAGGTGCCTGGCTGGACGGTCGGCAGCTGCAGCTCACCCCGGTCCCTGACCTGTCCCAGGCCCTGGTGGCAACCGGGTTCGGCTATCGGCGGCAGCGCCGCACCGGACAGGCCCGGGTGCTGACCGGGGTGTTGCCCAGGGTGCGGGACATCCGCCGGATCGGCAGCGCGGCGCTCGACCTGTGCGGCGTGGCCACGGGCACCCTGGACGCCTACTACGAGCGCGGGGTCAACGTCTGGGACATCGCGGCCGCCTCGCTGGTCCTCACCGAGGCCGGCGGGGCGCTGCGCGGCCTGCGCGGACGGCCGGCCAGCCCGGAGATGGTGGTGGCCGGCGCTGACCCGCTGCTGGCCGACCTAATCGCCGTCCTCACCGAGCTCGACGCCGACACCGACCCCGAGGTGAGCTGAAAGACTTTCTCGTCAGGTGAGGCCGTACGGGGCTAAAGATTCGGCGATGCCGTCGACATTGATCTGGTTCTCGGTGGCCAGCCGGGCAAGGGACTCGATTTGGCCGAGGGAGAGCTGAGTCAGGTAGTCGTCACCGGTTTCCCGGGCCTCGGCCAGTGATTGCTGTGCCTCGGTGACGCGTAACCGCAGTTCTGTACTGAAGTCGCTCATGCTTTCGGCACCTCCTGGGGGCCTTGGGACGGGGGAGTCTTCAATCGTGTGACTTTAACGACGGGTCCGTAAATACCGGCGACGCGGCGGGGCATAACTGACGGACGAGGGGCGAACATCGCGTTACTATGCCCGATTCGGTGTGGTCACTCGTGAACGTACGGTAACCCATACCAGGTCAGACGAGTTGGGGGCGATCGGGGTGGCGGTTAGCCAAGGGCGTCTGGGTGGTGCACAATCCCTGCCGCGAGCGGGCACAAATCAGGCCCCCGGCGCGTTAATCGACAGACTCACCACAACGACGTTGACCCGCACGGTGAAACGGCACAACAAGACAGCACCCGTCCAGTGATCATGGACGCACACCATCGTTGGTGTGCTCCGGTCGTCGGATATCCAGTACGCCGGCGCGACCGACCATGTACCGCCAGCGAGACCTTCCGGAGCGTGACCCCACAATGGCAACCGACTACGACGCCCCGCGCAAGACCGATGACGACCTCAACGAGGATTCGCTCGAGGAACTCAAGGCTCGCCGGGTCGACAAGACCGCAAGTGCGGTCGACGAGGACGAAACCGAAGCGGCCGAGGGCTTTGAGCTCCCGGGTGCAGACCTTTCCAATGAGGAACTCTCGGTCCGGGTGCTTCCGCGCCAGGCCGACGAGTTCACCTGTTCGAGTTGCTTCCTGGTGCATCACCGCAGCCAGCTCGCCGGCGAGAAGGCCGGTCAGCTGATCTGCAAGGAATGCGCCTGAACTCGAGCGATGCAGGACCACTGCCGGTCCGGCGAGTGCCGCAGGGGCACCCGTCGCCGGCTGGGGCTGACCGGCTCGGCTAGCGGATCACTCTGCTCGGCCGACTCGGTCCAGCGTCGCTCGGACAGCCCTTGCGAGGGAATCCGGTCGTCGACTGGAGACCAGCCAGTACGGCGTCGGATCCTCCGGGTCGTCCAGAATTACCCGGGCTCCGGCCGGGAGCCAGCCACGAATACAGAGGTAGGCCCGAGCATCGAGGCGAATGCCGCGGGCCTGCCGCATCTGTCCGGCATCGAGCTCCTCGACCCCGGATACCAGCGATATCGGTATCTCGGCTCGGCCGGCGACGAAGGTGGTTTCAGTGACCCTCACGGTCGGCGTGGTGATCAGCATGAGTGTGATGAGGCTCACAACGCCGAGGCAGGTAACGATCAGTGCGGCTTGCGGGCTGACTGGTGCCGGAATCAGTCCCAGGGCCGCGCCGAAGCCGATCGTGGCCGCCCAGATGCCGGGGGTGGGCCACAGCCGCTCCGCGTAGATCGTCTGGTCAGCGTCGGATGGCATGACCGAAGCCTCCCACGGGCCTGCTCGCGGACGACAGCGTGGCTACGCTCTCGGTGGCTACGCTGTCGATCGTGAGCCTGCCCCGTGGAACGACCTACAGCGCCTCCGATGCTGCCGATCAGGTGGTCGAGGTGTTGCTTCAGCGCCTCGACCCGCTGCTACCTGTGCCCGAGTATGCCCATCCGGGCGACGCCGGGGCGGACCTGGTGACCAGCGTGGACGTGGTGTTGGCGCCCGGGGAGAGGCAGACCGTCCCAACCGGGATGGCGATCGCGCTGCCGGCCGGGTTCGCTGCCTTCGTACATCCGCGCTCCGGGTTGGCCGCTCGCAGCGGGCTGACCGTGGTCAACGCTCCAGGGACGGTCGATGCCGGGTACCGCGGTGAGATCAGCGTGACGCTGCTGAACACGGATCGGTCGACGCCTGTGCACTTGCGCCGCGGCGATCGGATTGCTCAGCTCATCGTGCAGCGAGTTAATCGAGCCCGGTTCGTCGAAGTGGAACGGCTCCCGGGTTCCGCCCGGGGAGTTGGTGGCTTCGGCTCGACCGGTGGCTTCGGAACGGCAGAACTCGAAACGGCAGAACTGGGAGCCGAAAGGCTCGGAACCGAAGAGTCATCAGTGCTGAGAACCGCAGCACGGGAACAGGGAGAGATCTAGTGAGCTGGTTGAAACGAAGTCGCGAGAAAGAAGAGACGAAGGACGGCGATCCGCTCGCCTGGGTCGCGACCGATGCGTCGGACACGTCGGACGCCCAAGGATCCGAGCGTGCCGCTGCGGATGAGCAGACCGGCGCGGACGAGTCCGGCGACCGTCAGGGCCCGTGGGACGTCTCCGAGGTAGACACCTCAGAGGGCTATGTCGACCTCGGCGGGCTGTGGCTTCCCGGTCGCGATGGCAGGGAGCTTCGGCTGGAGGTGGAGGAGGAGACCAGCCGGGTGATCGCCGCCACCGTGCAACTCGGTGGTTCCGCCGTCCAGTTGCAGGCGTTCGCCGCACCTCGGCGGGAGGGAATCTGGGACGAAATCCGCACCGAGATCGCCTCCAGCGTCACCCGGCAGGGTGGAACCGCCGACGAGGTGCCAGGCACATTCGGCCGTGAGCTGCTGGCCCGGGTGCCGTCTCGCACGCCGGACGGGCGAACCTCGCACCAACCGGCCAGATTCGCCGGCATCGACGGACCGCGCTGGTTCCTGCGCGCGGTCTTCCACGGTGAGGCGGCCTACGAGGCAGAAAAGGCGGCTGAGCTGGAATCACTGGTCCGCGAGGTGGTCGTGGTTCGGGGCACCGAGGCGATGGCTCCCCGCGAGCTGCTCACGTTGCGCCTGCCCGAAGGGGCGATCGACCCGAACGAGAACAGTGAGGACAGCGAGGACGGCGAGCAGAGCGGTCGCGATCCACTTCGACCGTTCGAGCGCGGACCGGAGATCACCGAGGTCCACTAGCTCGCGGCCAGCTCGTGACTGTGGGTCTCGGCCAACGGCCAAGGGCTTACCCTGGCTGGGTGGGTAAGCAACAGGAGCGGTCCGGATTGAGGCGTGCATTGTCTCGATTCGTGGCCCCGCAACATCAGGTGCATGCCGAGCAGGAGCGCGAGCAATCCGTCCGGCTGGGAGGTACCCCGATCAGCCAGCTCCAGCTCCGGCAGCAGGCGATGGTCTGCGGCACTTTGCGGGCGGTGACGCTGCGCCCCCGGGCCGGGGTACCGGCCCTGGTCGCTGAGCTGTACGACGGCAGCGGCAGCCTCTCGGTGATCTGGCTCGGCCGCCGCCACATCCGTGGCGTCGAGCCTGGTCGGCGGATCCGGGTCCAGGGCTTGGTTACCGAGACCAGCGGCACCCGGACGATTTTCAACCCCAGGTACGAACTGGTGCCCGCGCATGGCTGCTGAGCCTGGAGCAGGACCGGCGCCGGCGCTCCGGGGGAGCAAGATCAGCGGAGTCGCCGCCGAGCAGTTCTCCTTGGCCGCCAGCATCGGCGGCGTCCGTGGCGTGATCGAGTCGATCCTGCCGTACACCGTGTTCTCGGTGGTCTACGTGGTCACCAAGGACCTGCAGATCTCGATCATCGCGGCACTGGCGCCGGTCGTCGTCCTGGTGATCTGGCGGTTGATCGCGCGAGAGAGCCTCAGCCAGGCGATTTCCGGTTCGATCGGGATCGCACTCGGCGCGTACTTCGCTCAGCGCACCGGATCCGCAGTGGACTTCTTTCTGCCCAGCCTGCTGAAGAACTTCGGGTTCGGTGTCGGCTATCTGATCTCGATCGTGGTCCGCTGGCCGCTGATCGGCATCATGGTCGGGCCGATCACCGGGGAGATGTTCGCCTGGCGGCGGGATCCGCGGCGACTGGCCGCCTATCAGTGGGCAACCGGGATCTGGGTCGGGATGTTCGCCGTCCGGCTAGCCGTCCAGGTCCCGCTCTACCTGGCTGACCAGGTCGCCCTGCTCGGCACGCTGAACGTGATGGTCCTCGGGATCCCGTTGTTCGCGCTGACGATCTGGCTGTCCTGGCTGGTGCTCAGGCGGGTTCCGCTGGCCAAGACCGACGAGCAGCGAATCGCCGAAGCCACCGAGCGCACCGCCGAAGCCACCAAACGCCCCGCCGCCGAGTAGCCGCACTCAACCCCGCACCAAGATCCGGACCGGACTTACGGCGGGGTGAGGAGCGACTGCAGCAGGTCCTCGCTCTCGGGCACCGTGATGAACATCAGCTCGTCGTGCGCTTCGAGCGCGTCGTCCCGGGTCGGTGCGATCGGTCGGCCGCCGCGGATGATGCCGACCAGCACGGTGTCCGCGGGCCATACGATGTCGCCGACCATGGTCCCGGCCAGCGCCGAGTCGCCGGGCAGGGTCAGTTCGACCAAACCGGTCTGACCCTGCTGGAAGGTGTAGATCCGGACCAGCGCGCCGATCGAGACGGCCTCCTCGACCAGGGCCGTCATCAGCCGAGGCGTGGACACCGCGACGTCGACTCCCCAGGCCTCGTCGAACATCCACTCGTTGGCGGGGGTATTCACCCGAGCCACCGTCCGCGGCACCCCGTACTCGGTCTTGGCCAGCAGCGAGACCACCAGGTTGGCCTTGTCGTCGCCGCTGGCGGCAACCACGACGTCGCAGTCGGCCAGGCCGGCGTCGGCCAATGAGGTGATCTCACAGGCGTCGGCCAGCAGCCACTCGGCGTCCGGGACGCTCGTCACCCGGATCGCGTTCGGGTCCTTGTCGATCATTAGCACCCGGTGGCCGTTGGTCAGCAGTTCCCGGGCGATGGACCGGCCGACGCTGCCGGCTCCGACGATCACGATTCGCATCACAGTGGCTCATCCTTAGACGGCGGGTCGGCCAGGATCTGCTCGACCTCGGCGGCCTGATCGTGGCGCATCACCACGTGCACCAGATCGCCCTCCTGGTAGACGGTGTTCACGGTCGGGACGATGCCTTCACCGAGCCGCGTGAGGAACGCCACTCGGGCGCCGGAGGCGGTCTCCAGGGTCTGCATCCGGCTCCCGACCCAGGCACCGTGTACCTGGACCTCGGCCAGGACCACTGCGCCGGAGGCGTCCCGGTATTCGGAGATCGCCCCGCTGGGTAGCAGCCGACGGGCCATCTGATCGGCCGTCCAGCGCACGGTGGCCACGGTGGGTATGCCGAGCCGCTGGTAGACCTCCGCTCGACCGGGGTCATAGATCCGGGCGACGACGTTCGAGACGCCGAACGTTTCCCGGGCCACCCGGGCGGCAAGGATGTTCGAGTTGTCCCCATTGCTGACGGCCGCGAACGCGTAGGCGTCCTCGATCCCCGCCTCGGTGAGGGTGTCCCGGTCGAAGCCCGGCCCAACCACCCGGCGTCCCTCGAAATGCGCGCCGAGCCGGCGGAAGGAGTCCGGGTTCTGATCGACGACGGCGACCGTATGACCGCGGTCCTCGACCATCTGGGCGAGCGTCGATCCGGTTCGTCCACAACCCATGATCACGAAGTGCACTGCTGTCCGGCCCTCTCGACCTGCGGCCGGGTGCCATAGTGGCCCGACCCGAGTTGATCCATGGTGATGTTTGCATCCGTCAGCTCACACGGTCCGCCGCCGAAGGTACACGGTCGGACAACGAGACGGCGGGTAGAGCGACCACCGGGCCCAATTGAATGCCCAACGGGCCTACGATGACCGGTCGTGCCCCCTTTCACCGGCGCGCTCAAGCGCCTGCTCCTCGGACGACCGGTCCGGAGCGAGCGGCTCGGGGAAACCCTGCTGCCCAAACGCATCGCCCTACCGGTCTTCGCGTCGGACGCGCTGTCCTCCGTGGCGTATGCCCCGGATGAGATCTTTTTGACCCTGGCAGCGGCTGGGATCACCTCGTACGCGCTCTCCCCGGCGGTCGGCCTGTCGGTGGCTTTCGTGATGCTGATCGTGGTCGCGTCGTACCGGCAGAACGTGCATGCCTACCCGTCCGGCGGCGGCGACTACGAGGTGGCGACGGTCAACCTGGGCGTCACTGCCGGGGTCACGGTGGCCAGCGCGCTGCTGGTCGACTACGTCCTCACGGTGGCGGTTTCGGTGTCCTCGGGCGCCCAGTACGCAGCGTCGGCCATCCCTGCCCTGCGTGGGCACGAGGCTTTCCTCGCCGTCATCGTGGTGATCATCTTGACCACGATGAACCTGCGCGGGGTGCGCGAGTCGGGCAGCGCGTTCGCCCTGCCGACCTACGTGTTCATGGCCGCGGTGCTGGGCATGAGCGCCTGGGGCTTCTTCCGCGCTGCGGTCGGCGACCTGCCGATGGTCGAGAGCGCCGACCTCACCCTGTTCCCGGAGAGCGCCTACGAGCAGGGCCTCACCGGTCTGGCCGGCGGGTTCCTGTTGCTGCGGGCCTTCTCCTCCGGCTGTGCGGCCCTGACCGGGGTGGAGGCGATCAGCAACGGGGTGCCGGCCTTCAAGGAGCCGAAGAGCCGCAACGCTGCGACCACGCTCGCCCTGCTCGGGGGGATCGCGGTGACGATGCTGCTCAGCATCATCCTGCTGGCCCGAATGATGCATATCCGGTACGCCGAGCTGCCGGCCGAGCAGTTGTACCGGGACGGCGTCCCGGTGGGCGAGGAGTACATCCAGAACCCGGTGCTGACGCAGGTCGCCCGGGCCCTGTTCGAGGGTTTCCCGCCGGCGTTCTACCTGGTCGTGGCCGCGTCCGGACTGATCCTGGTGCTGGCCGCGAACACCGCCTTCAACGGGTTCCCGGTGCTCGGCTCGATTCTGGCCCGAGACGACCTGCTGCCGAGGCAGCTGCACACCCGCGGCGACCGGCTGGCCTACAGCAACGGGATCGTGCTGCTGGCCGGCACGGCCAGCCTGCTGATCCTGGTCTACGACGCTCAGGTCACCAAGCTGATCCAGCTCTACATCGTCGGCGTGTTCATCTCGTTCACGATCAGCCAGACCGGCATGGTGCGGCACTGGACCCGGCGGCTGCGCACCGAGATCGATCCCGCCGCCCGCCGCCGGATGAAGCGCTCCCGGGTGATCAACTCGATCGGCCTGACCATCACCGGCGCCGTCCTGGTGGTGGTACTGATCACCAAGTTCACCCACGGGGCGTATCTGGCGCTGCTGTTCATGGGCATCCTGTTCCTGCTGATGCAGGCGATCCGCCGGCACTACTCCTCGGTTCGCCAGGAGCTGGCCGAGGAGTCGAACACCGGCCGGATCCTGCCGTCCCGCGTGCACGCGATCGTGCTGGTCTCGAAGGTGCACAAGCCGACATTACGAGCACTGGCCTACGCCCGCGCGTCCAGGCCGTCGGTGCTGGAGGCGGTCACCGTGACCGTCGACCAGGAGGAGACCCGCCGGCTGCAGGAGGAGTGGGAACGTCGGGACATCCCGGTCCCGCTGCGGGCCCTGGATTCGCCGTACCGGGAGATCACCCGACCAGTGCTGTCGTACGTGCGCAGCATCCGCCGGGAGAGCCCGCGCGACCTGGTCGTGGTGTTCGTCCCGGAGTACGTTGTTGGCCGCTGGTGGGAGCAGATCCTGCACAACCAGAGCGCGTTGCGGTTGAAGAGCTCGCTGCATTTCATGCCCGGGGTGATGGTCGCCAGCGTGCCGTGGCAGTTGCGGTCCTCGGTCGGTCGAGAGGGTCGCGATGTCCAGTCGGCACCGGGCGATGCCCGACGCGGCGCGATAGCGCCGCCCGACGGCAGCCAAGCGCCCGAACCCCAGCCCGATCCCCAACCCGGATCCACTACCAAGGAGTCGTCGTCCTGAGCGACCAGCAGCCCAGCAAAGACGTCGGAACACTGATCGAGCTCGAGGTCGGTGCGGTGGCGCACGGCGGGCACTGTGTCGCCCGCTACCAGGGCCGGGTGGTCTTCGTCCGGCACGCGTTGCCCGGGGAGATCGTGATGGCCCGGGTCACTGAGGCGACGCCGACGGCGAAGTTCTGGCGGGCCGACGCCGTCGAGATCCTCAGCGCGTCGGTCGACCGGGTCGAGGCGCCGTGCGTGCTGGCCGGTCCCGGCCGGTGCGGGGGATGCGACTGGCAGCACGCCACCCTCGCGGCCCAGCGCGAGCTCAAGGCCACGGTGGTCCGCGAGCAGTTGCATCGACTGGCCGGGCTGGAGCCGGGTCGAGACGGCGTCCCAGAAGTCCTGGTGGAGGCGGTCTCGAGCGAGGGGCTGATTGGTTCCGAGGCCACCGATGGCACCAGCGGCGGTGCGGGGGCCGACGGCCTGGGTTGGCGGACTCGGATCCGCTTTACCGTGGATCAGCACGGTCGGGCCGGGCTGCGCCGACACCGCTCGCACGACGTCATTCCGGTCGAGCAGTGCCTGATCGCGAACCCGCAGGTGGCCGCCCTGGAGATCGGCCGGCAGCGGTGGCGGGAGGCGGCTGCGGTCGAGGTGATCGCCCCGAGCGGGGGCTCCGACCCGCTGGTCGTGGTGGAGGCGATCGAGGTCCCGATCAAGAACGAGGGACGGCCGGAGACCAAGAAGCCGGAGACCAAGAAGCCGGAGGCCAAGAAGCCGGAGGCCAAGACCGAGGGACGGCCGGAGGCCAAGAACAACGAGGGACAGCCGGAGGCCAAGAACGAGGGGCGGTCGAAGGGCGGGTCCGGAGTCCGGATCGACGGGCGGCACGGGAACAACGGTGCCTCGCGCAACCCGGTCCGACCGGCAGCGGCCCGGCTCAGGCTGCCCCGGCTGCCGGCCCCGGCGTCGATGGCGACGCGGGACGCCGACGGCGTGCACCAGGTCCGGGGTCGCACCTGGTCGCTGGAAGAGGTGCTGATCGGTGGCGCGGTGCGCCAGTTCCGGATCACCGGGACCGGCTTCTGGCAGGTGCATCCGGGGGCGGCGCAAACCCTGCTGGACGTCGTCCTGGCCGCGGCGCAGGCTCGGCCGGGGGAGCGGGCGGTGGACCTGTACGGCGGGGTCGGGCTGTTCGCCGCCGGGCTTGCCGACCAGGTCGGGGTGACCGGTTCGGTGATCGCGATCGAGTCCGACGCCCGGGCGGTGAAGGATGCTCGCCGTTCGCTGCACGACCTGGGTCAGATCCGGTTCGAGACCGGCCAGGTGGAACGGGTACTGCCGCAACTGGTGGGTACGGCTGCGCAGCCCGGCCCGCTGCGGGACGGCGCCGATGTCGTCGTTCTGGATCCGCCGCGCTCTGGCGCCGGTCGAGTGGTGATCGAACGGATCGTTGCACTGGCGCCCAGAGTGATCGTTTATGTCGCCTGTGACCCGGCCGCACTGGCCCGGGACCTGGCCACGGCGGCCGCGGCCGGCTACCGGCTGGCGCAACTGCGCGCGTTCGACCTCTTTCCGATGACGCACCACGTGGAATGCGTGGCCACACTGGTACCAAAGAGTGAGTTATCTTGATGTCGAGATAGTTCTTCCGGCGACGATCTAAGGAGCTCTCGTTGAGCAGTGTTAGTAGCCTTGACAGTTTCGGCGCCCGCGGCGCCCTGGCTGCCGGCGACGCCAGCTATGACATCTTCCGCCTCTCGGCAGTCAACAGCGTGGTGGACGGCGCCGCCGACCTGCCGTTCAGCCTGAAGGTCCTGCTGGAAAACCTGCTGCGGACCGAGGACGGCGCGAACATCACCGCCGATCACATCCGCGCGCTGGCCGGCTGGAACCCCACCGCGGAGCCGGACACCGAGATCCAGTTCACCCCGGCCCGGGTGATCATGCAGGACTTCACCGGGGTGCCCTGCATCGTCGACCTGGCCACGATGCGCGAGGCGGTCGCCGAACTGGGCGGCGACGCCACCCGGGTGAACCCGCTGGCGCCCGCGGAACTGGTGATCGACCACTCCGTGATCACCGATGTCTTCGGTCGCAGCGATGCTTTCGAGCGCAACGTCGAGCTGGAGTACCAGCGCAACGGCGAGCGGTACCAGTTCCTGCGCTGGGGCCAGACCGCGTTCGACGACTTCAAGGTGGTGCCGCCGGGCACCGGCATTGTGCACCAGGTGAACATCGAGCACCTGGCTCGGGTGATCTTCGAGCGCGATGGGATTGCTTACCCGGACACCTGTGTCGGCACCGACTCGCACACCACGATGGTCAACGGCCTCGGCGTGCTCGGCTGGGGCGTCGGCGGGATCGAGGCCGAGGCCGCGATGCTCGGCCAGCCGGTGAGCATGCTGATCCCGCGGGTGGTCGGCTTCAAGCTGACCGGCGAGATCCCCCCGGGCGCGACCGCGACCGACGTCGTCCTGACCATTACCGAGCAGCTGCGCAAGCACGGCGTGGTGGGCAAGTTCGTCGAGTTCTACGGTCAGGGCGTCGGCGCGGTTCCGCTGGCCAACCGGGCCACGATCGGCAACATGAGCCCGGAGTTCGGATCCACCTGCGCGATCTTCCCGATTGACGATGTCACCCTGGAGTACCTGCGGCTGACTGGCCGGACCGAGGCGCAGATCGCGCTGATCGAGGCGTACTGCAAGGAGCAAGGGCTCTGGCACGACCCGCAGCGGGAGGCGAAGTACTCCGAGTACCTGGAGCTGGACCTGTCCACGGTGGTGCCGAGCATCGCCGGGCCGAAGCGCCCGCAGGACCGGATCGCGCTGACCGACGCCAAGCAGGCCTTCCTCGGTGTGCTCGGCAACTACGCCAAGCACGAGAGCGGGCCTCAGGACCAGGCCGTCGCCGAGTCCTTCCCGGCCAGCGACCCGCCGAGCAGTGATGCGACAGCACCCGCGCACAACGGGGACGACGAGCCGAACGCGCCCGAGCCGGCGCCGAAGGACGATCGCCCGCACCGGCTGGTTCCGGTGACGATGAGCGATGGCCGGCAGGTCGAGCTCGACCATGGCCACGTCGCGATCGCCTCGATCACCTCCTGCACGAACACCTCCAACCCGTCGGTGATGATCGCCGCCGGACTGCTGGCGAAGAACGCGGTCGAGCGCGGGTTGGCGGTCAAGCCCTGGGTGAAGACGTCGATGGCTCCCGGTTCCAAGGTGGTGATGGACTACTACGCCAAGGCCGGTCTGATCCCGTACCTGGAGAAGCTGGGCTACCACCTGGTCGGTTACGGCTGCACCACCTGCATCGGTAACTCCGGCCCGTTGCCGGAGGAGGTCTCCGCCGGGGTCCAGGAGGGCGACCTCGCTGTCGTCTCGGTGCTGTCTGGCAACCGGAACTTCGAGGGCCGGATCAACCCGGACATCAAGATGAACTACCTGGCCTCGCCGCCGCTGGTGATCGCCTATGCGCTGGCCGGAACGATGGACTGGGACCCGCTGAACGACCCTATCGGCACCGACCCGGACGGCACCGACGTGTTCCTGGCGGAGATCTGGCCAAAGGCGGCGGACGTCGCCCGCGTGGTCGAGTCGTCGATCACCCGGGACATGTTCACCACCGACTACGCCGATGTCTTCGCCGGCGACGAGCGCTGGCGCTCGCTGCCGACGCCCGAGGGCGAAACCTTCGCCTGGGATCCGCAGTCCACCTATGTCCGCAAGCCCCCGTACTTCGAAGGGATGGCGCCGCAGCCGTCCCCGGTGACCGACGTCAGCGGTGCCCGGGTGCTGGCGATGCTGGGCGACTCGGTGACCACCGACCACATCAGTCCGGCCGGAAACATCAAGGTCGACAGCCCGGCCGGGGTGTACCTGGCCGAGCATGGGGTCGAACGACGCGACTTCAACTCGTACGGGTCGCGCCGGGGCAACCACGAGGTGATGATCCGGGGCACGTTCGCCAACATCCGGCTGCGCAACCTGCTGCTAGACGGCGTCGAGGGCGGGTTCACCCGGAACTTCCTGGCCGGTGGTGAGCAGACGACGATTTATGACGCCGCTCAGGCCTACGCCGCCGAGGGCATTGCGCTGGTGGTGCTGGCCGGCAAGGAGTACGGCTCGGGGTCCAGCCGGGACTGGGCCGCCAAGGGCACCAGCCTGCTCGGCGTCCGGGCGGTGATCGCCGAAAGCTACGAGCGGATTCACCGCTCGAACCTGATCGGGATGGGCGTCCTGCCGCTGCAGTACCCGGCCGGCCAGAGCGCCGCCGGCCTTGGGCTGGACGGCACCGAGACGTTCGCCATCGCCGGGGTGACCGCACTCAACGAGGGCAGTACGCCGCGGACGGTGTCGGTGACCGCGGCGAAGGCCGACGGCAGCAGCACCCAGTTCGATGCCGTGCTGAGAATCGACACCCCCGGTGAGGCCGATTACTACCGTAACGGTGGAATCCTTCACTATGTGTTACGGCAGCTTGTGCGTTCCTGACCGTAATATCCCCTGCCGACCGGCGAAGTGCCCCTTGTTATGGAGGCTTTCGCCGGTCGGCCGGGGTTTGCGGGGGGTGTTGCCCGGATCCGGCCGAGATGTCGCACTTCGTCCGGCGCACAGAGCGTTATTGACCTGTGATCAGTGGGACCACTGCGAGTGCTAGCGAGAACTCTGACACGTGGATATGTTGTCGAGGGCACCATATCCGCGTCAGGGCCGACGAGGGGCCATGGCGTGAGGAGAGTCGTCGGGTCCCGTGCTTGCGGGGTCCGCCAGTTTCGCGCCGGCAGCGTTGTCGGCGCAAGGGAGGACTACACCACCATGCGCAGACAATTCCTCGCAGCCCTCGCGGTCGGAACCGCTGGACTGCTGGCTCTTTCGGCCTGCGGCGACTCGGACAGCGACGGTGACACCGGCGGAGCGGGTTCCACCGCCGCGGCCAAGGGCAAGGTCGGCGTAATCCTCCCCGACTCGGCATCCTCGGCTCGCTGGGAGACCAACGACCGTCCGTTCCTCAAGGCCGCCTTCGACAAGGCCGGCATCGAGTCGGACATCCAGAACGCCGGCGGAGACGTCGGCAAGTTCCAGACCCTCGCCGACGGCATGATCAGTGCCGGCGTCAAGGTTCTGCTGATCACCAACGTGGACAACGACAGCGGCGCGGCCGTCATCAAGAAGGCCACCGACGCCGGTATCCCGGTCATCGACTACGACCGGCTCACGCTCGGTGGCGGTGCGAAGTACTACGTGTCCTTCGACAACGTGGCCGTCGGTACCGCGATCGGCACCGGTCTGGTCAAGTGCCTGACGGACAGCGGCAAGAAGCCGGCGGACGGCGGCATCATCGAACTCGACGGCTCGCCGACCGACAACAACGCCACCCTGTTCAAGCAGGGCTACGACAAGGTGATCAAGGAAGGCGGGTTCAGCGTCGTGGGCGAGCAGGCCGTCCCGGACTGGGACAACACCAAGGCCGGCACCCTGTTCGACCAGATCTACACCAAGCAGAAGGGCAAGTTCATCGGCGTCGCCGCCGCGAACGACGGCCTCGGCGGTGCGGTTGTCGCCCGGCTCAAGGCCGAAGGCCTGGCCGGCAAGATCCCGGTCACCGGTCAGGACGCGACGGACGAGGGCCTGCAGCGGGTGCTGCTCGGTACCCAGTGCGTCACGGTCTACAAGGCCGTCGAGAAGGAGGCCAGCGCGGCCGCCGAGCTGGCGATCAAGCTGGCCAGCGGTGACGTTGCCGGCGCCGATGCGCTGGCCACCGGCAAGGCCCAGGACACCGAGCTGAAGAAGGATGTCCCGTCCGTGCTGCTCGAGCCGCAGGCGATCTACCAGGACAACGTCAAAGACGTTGTCGCGGACAAGTTCACCACCGCGGACAAGCTCTGCACCACGGCCGAGCTGAAGAAGGCCTGCACCAAGTTCGGCGTCTCCTGATCCTCTGATCGGGTAGTTCCACGATGTGATCGGAACGACCGGCACATCCGTCGCGGGGGCTGTGCTTCACGGCCCCCGCGACGTACCGCCAGATCAGTTCGCCGCTTCGGCTTGCCGCTTCAGTTCGCCGCTTCAGTTTGCCCGCACGGCCTAGGAGTAGTCATGACAGCTAGCACGACCGAATCGGGGGCTGGTTCCCCGCTATTGAGTTTGCGCGGCATGAATAAGAGTTTCGGTGCCGTTCACGTGCTCAAAGATGCCGGAATCGACGCCTGGGCCGGCAAGGTCACCGCTCTCGTGGGTGACAACGGGGCTGGAAAGTCCACCATGGTCAAAGGCATCGCCGGCATCTACTCCTTCGACAGCGGTGAGTACCTGTTCGACGGCCGCGCGGTGCACGTGGCGAACCCGAAGCAGTCCGCCGCCCTGGGGATTGAGGTCGTCTACCAGGACCTCGCGCTCTGCGACAACCTGGACGTCGTCCAAAACATGTTCCTCGGCCGGGAGATGCGCACCGGCCTCACACTGGACGAGACCACGATGGAGCGACGCGCCGAGGAAACCCTGGCGGGCCTGTCCGTGCGCACCCTGAAGTCGGTGCGGCAGAAGGTGTCAAGCCTGTCCGGTGGCCAGCGGCAGACCGTCGCGATCGCCAAGTCGGTGCTCTGGAACAGCAAAGTCGTGATCCTCGACGAGCCGACCGCCGCCCTCGGCGTGGCCCAGACTGAGCAGGTGCTCAACCTGGTCCGCCGACTGGCCGACAACGGTCTGGCCGTCATCCTGATCACCCACAACATGAACGACGTGATGCGGGTCGCCGACAGCATCGCCGCGCTCTACCTCGGCCGGACTGCCGCCCAGGTGGATGCCAGCACGGTGAGCACCACCCAGATCGTCGAGCTGATCACAGCCGGCTACAGCGGCGATCTCGGGCTACCGCCGAACGTTGCCAAGGAGGCCGTCGCGTGACCGTCACTGCTGCCGCACCCGCGCCGGACCTCAAGGAGGACGACGGTTCCGTCGGATCCGCCGTCCGGGGCTATCTCGATCGCCTGCGTGGCGGCGATGTCGGATCGCTTCCCGCAGTCCTCGGTTTCGTCGTCCTGGTGATCCTTTTCGCCGTGATGCGCCCGGACACCTTCGCTTCCTCGCGTAACGGCGCCAACCTGCTGGTCCAGGCCGCCCCGGTGATCTTCATCGCGATGGGCTTGATCTTCGTCTTGCTGCTCGGCGAGATCGACCTCGGAGCCGGGTACACCGCGGGTACCTCGGCGGCCGTGATGGGCGTGGTGATGACCGAGCAGGGGTTCGCCTGGCCGATCGCCGTCGCCGCCTGCATCGTCACCGGTGTGGTGGTGGGCCTGCTGGTGGGCCTGCTGGTGGCCAGGCTGAACATTCCGTCGTTCGTCGTCACCCTGGCGTCGTTCCTCGGCCTGCAGGGTGTGCTGCTGCTGGTGATCGGCAGCGGTGGCACGATCCCGATCAGAGACGAAACGATCCTCGCGCTGATGAACAACAACCTGACGCCCGTTCTGGGCTGGGTGCTGTTCGCTCTCGTCGTGCTCGGCTATGCCGGCAACCTGTTCTGGACGGTGGCCAAGCGCCGCCGGGTCGGCCTGCCGGTCGCCAGCCCCGTGGTGCTGTTAGCCAAGATCGCGGCGCTCGCCATCCCGCTGGGGGTCGGCACCTACCTGCTGAACCTCGAGCGGGCGGTGAACCCGCTGATCAAGTCGCTGCGGGGAATCCCGATCGTCGTCCCGTTCACCCTGGTGTTCCTGCTCGCGCTGACCTTCCTGCTGGGACGGACGGCGTTCGGCCGGCACGTCTACGCCGTCGGCGGCAATACCGAGGCCGCCCGTCGGGCGGGGATCAACGTCCCGGCGATCAAGATAATGTGCTTCATCATCGCCTCGTCGATGGCCGCCATCGCCGGGATCCTGTTCGCCTCGCGGGACAACTCGATCTCGCCGACCACGGGTGGCTCCACCACCCTGCTCCTTGCCGTTGGTGCCGCGGTGATCGGTGGCACCTCGCTGTTCGGTGGCAAGGGCCGGATCATCGACGCGATCCTCGGTGGCATGGTGGTGGCCGTGATCCAGAACGGCCTGCCGCTGATCACCCAGCAGGCCGGCATCCAGTTCATCGTCACCGGTCTGGTCCTGCTGCTCGCTGCGAGCGTCGACGCCATGTCCCGGCGACGGTCGGCCGCCACCGGAAGGTGAGTGCGCCACCGATCGGTGGCGCTCCGGACGTACGCCGGCACAACCTTTCGGCGTTGCTGTCCCACCTGCACATCGGCGGGCCGATGCGGCGTGCGGAGCTCACCGATCTCACCGGGTTGAACCGCAGCACGATTGCCGGTCTGGTTGCCGAACTGGTGACCCTCGGCGCGGTAGTCCAGGAACCCGGCTCGCCGGCCGGGGGCCGCTGGCCGACCAAGGCCGGCCGGCCCTCGCCGGTGGTCCGGCCCTGCCCGGAGACGGTGCAGGTGCTGGCCGCCGATGTCGCCGTCGGCCGGATCTCGATGGCCTTGATCGGGCTGGGCGGGTCCGTGGTGGCCCGCCGGATCCGATCGGTCACCGACGCGTCGCCGGAGGCGATGGCCGCGCTGTTGGCCTCGACCGGCCAGGAGCTGATCGACAGTCCCAATGCCGGCCAGCACGTCGTCGGTCTAGGGGTTTCGGTCCCCGGGGTGATCCGCGGCCGAGACGGCAACGTCCGGTTCGCGCCCAACCTGGGCTGGGAAGACGCGCCCTTCGGTGAGTTGGTGACCGCCGCACTGGTGGCCCGGGACCTGCATACGCTCCCGGTTCGGGTCGGCAACGACGGCGACCTTGGGGCGCTGGCCGAACATTTGCGCGGGGCCGGCCGCGGGGTGGCCGACCTGGTTTTCGTCGAGGGCGAGGTCGGGGTCGGGTGCGGCGTGATCGTCGGGGGCCGGCCGCTGATCGGCGCGGGTGGCTATGCCGGGGAACTGGGCCACATGACGATCCGTCCGGAGGGCCGGCGGTGTCGGTGCGGTGCCCGTGGGTGCTGGGAGACCGAGATCGGCACTGAGGCGATGGCCCGCGCCTTGGGTCTGCCCGATGACACCGGTGACGAGGAAGTGGTCGCCCAGCTGCGGGCCGGTGGTCCGCAGCGCGCCCGCCAGCTCCACGAGGTGGCGCACTATTTGGGCATCGGCCTGGCGAATATCGTCAACCTGCTGAATCCGCGGCTGGTGATCCTCGGTGGGCTGTTGCGCGACCTGTACCCGCTGGTCGCCGATCAGGTCGGCGAGGCGCTGGCCGGGGCAGCGCTGCGGGCGCCGATGGAGCAGGTCACGCTGGCGGTGCCGTTACTGGGCGGTGACGCCGTGCTGGTCGGAGCCGCGGAGTTCGCCTGGGAGGCCACCCTCGCCGACCCGGCAGCAATGCTCCGCTAGCCGCTGGGTGCAGGTATAGCGTTACGTCACCGTGAGCGTACATACCCCGCCGGGATGGCCCGCCGTCGTGCCGCCGCCCGGTACACCGGACTGGGAGCAGGCCGCCGCAGAGTGGCTGATAGATCTGTGCCCACCTGACTTTCGCGGCTACCCGGTGCTGCGTCGGCATCCGCTGGCGCTCGCCTGGCTGGCCGGTCGACATGTCGAGGCCTCTCGACAGGCGATGGCCACTGCCCTCAGCCGAGGCCGGGCCGAGCTGTCCGAGTCGCTGCAGCCGCCGGTAGTGGATCAAGTCCTGCAGACCGTGGAACGCGAGCAGGCCCGCCTGCTGGCCGCCGCCCGCGCCGTCACCCTGATCGAGCAATCCCTGCGCGGGCACCGCCACGTTCCCCGGATGTAGCGACCGCCGGTCAGCCAGATGTTCTGCCGTCGAGTAGTCCACAGGCCGGACGACGGGCGGGTTATCCACAAGCGGGTGGCAGCCGGGTCATGGGACCGGATTCGGCGTCACTATTTCGTCATGCCACCACGCCAACGCAGCCACCGCCACGAGGTCAGTCCCTCAGCCGTTCCGCGCTCGAGCGCCAGGTGGCGGGCAGATACTGGGGTCATGACAGCGACCTCGGTGAACCTCCTCGACCTCGCCGGTCAGCGCCCGCTGCGGATCGACGATCTGCCGCGCGATGTCGACAACGTTCGATACGAGCTGATCGATGGGAGCCTGTACGTGACGCCCCTGGCAGATGTCGAGCACCAGATGCTGGCCACGAGGTTTGCGACCGTGTTGTCGCCGGGCATTCCCGAGGGTTCCGTCGTGCTTGCCGGAGTGAATGTGATCGTCGGCAATCAGACCGTTGTCGAGCCGGACGTTGCCGTGGTGGATCCGGCGCATCTGGTGCTTGACGGGCTGGGAGTGTCGCCCAAAGGCTTGCTGCTCGTTGTGGAGATCACCTCGCCCTCCACCCGGCGCAGGGATCTGACGATCAAGCGAGAGCTGTATCGCGAATGGGAGGTGCCCTACCTGCTGGTGGATCGCAGTACCGGTCCGCACACCTACACCGGTTACGGCGAGTTGCCCGCCTGGGCCGGCGTACTCCTGCCCAACCGTTGAATGCCCATCCCTGGTGAATGCCCATCCCTGGTGAATGCCTATCCGTGGTGAATGCCTATCCGTGGTGAATGCCCGTCGCTGGTGAATGCCCATCTGGGAGGAACCACCGCTGCGCTGAGGCGTCGAGTGCAGCGACGAGCAGGTGCCCGGCGGAGCGTGACGCCCATCGTTTGACAGAGTTCAGGTATGGATACCGACCTGCTCGCCGACACGAATCCGTTTCCGGCGACGATCGAGGCGAGGTTGCGCCAGCAGCTCACCTTTCTGATCGAGATCGACCGGCTGAAGACGATCCTGCGCCAGTCTCCGCTGGCGGCCGTGAACCGGCGGGAGAACGATGCCGAGCACTCCTGGCATCTCGCGATGATGGTCGCGGTTCTGGCCGAGCACTCCGACGAGCAGATCGACGTCGGGCACACGCTGGAACTGGTGCTCCTGCACGACCTCGTGGAGATCCATGCCGGGGATACCCCGCTGTACGACGATGC